>JADFYD010000043.1 GCA_015233235.1 Candidatus Omnitrophota bacterium
GAATCCCAAAACTCTTAAGAATATCAGCAGGTCCCTTAAGGATATAGAACAGGGGAGGCTTATCCCTTTTGAAAAAGTTGCCTGCCGAAAAAGGGCAAAATAATGCGAGAGAGAAGATATGACATTTTTTTTACGCGTACATCCCAAAAGGAATTCATTCTTCTCCCCGAAGATGTAAGAAGGGAGATAACTCTTGTTCTGGATGAAATAGCGCTTGATCCGCTCCGAGGGAAACCACTACATGGCCATCTAAAAGGGTTATATTCAGAACGGGCAGGGAAGTACCGGATAATTTATAAGTTGGAGAAGAATGAACTTATTATCGTCATTGTCAGCGTCGGGCATAGAAGGGATGTGTACAATATCAGAAAGGTGTGAAGATGAAAAAGATAATGGTCATAATGCTGGTTTTATTTTTTTGGTCAGGGACCGCAGCTCTTTTTGCGGATAACGTAAAAGAAGCGGAGGCTTTTTTAGACAAAGGAAACTCAAAATGTGCTTTAGAGGACTATGCCGGGGCCGTGAAAGATTATGACGAAGCTATAAAACTTGACCCTCAAAACTATAAGGCGTATTTTAATCAGGGCTTGGCCAAAGGTAATTCGGGGGACATGGCGGGCGCCATTCAGGATTTTACCGAAGTGATCGCGCTTAAACCGAAATATGTACTGGCGTATCTTAACCGCGGGTTTTCTAAAAGCAAATTGAAGGATTTTAAAGGGGCCATAGAGGACTTCGATAAGGGAATAGAGATCGACCCCAAGAACGATAAGGCTTACTGGGACAGGGCTTTCACCAGGAACATTATGGGTGACTTCACGGGTGCCGCCATGGATTACACGAAAGTGATAGAACTCAACCCCAAATTCGTCGAAGCTTATGTAAACCGCGCCGATGCGAAGACTAGTTACCAGGATTATAAAGGGGCGGCTCTGGACCTTGATAAAGCGATAGCGCTTAAACCCGACAGCCGGTTGGCGCTCCTTAACCGCGCGGTCATCAGGATCAACCTGAATGACTTTGCGGGGGCCGTCAGTGACGCTACCGAAACCATCAAGCTCGATCCCGGATCCGCCGAAGCTTATTACTGGCGAGGTATCGCCAAAGACGCGCTGAAAGACAGGCAGGGCGCGCTGGACGACTTGAAAAAGGCTGCCAGTTTGGGTTACTCGGACGCGGAAGAGAAAATGAAAGAAATGGCTCAGTAGCTCGACTTTGCTCATTCGTCACGGATCGCCCCGAGCATGGGGTGTTGAACACTGTTAATTTCAATTTTATAGTCTTCTTGTCAGATACACAAGAACATGATAGAATACATTAGAATGCAAATGACATAAGGAGTGAAAATGCCGAAAACAATAACTATAAGGTTGTCGGATGAGGACTATAATAAGATCAACTTGTCTGCAAGGATAGAGCGCAGGACTATTTCTAATTTTATAACCGTCAAGGTCCTTAAGGATATCGAAGAAGCGTATTATGCCGACATTATTGAGACCAGGGAAGTGCAGTCAGATAAATATCTATCCGAAAAGCTTAAGGCCGGGCACAAAGACGCTAAAAAAAGTCGGGGCAGATTAGTTGGATAAATTCGTCATATTTGAGACTAACCGCTTCATCAAAGACCTTGAGCGGGACCTGGGGGATCAACGGGAGCGTATCGCGGCAAAACTAAAGAACTTTGTTTATCCTCAGCTGAGATTAAACCCGTTCTGGGGTAAGAATGTAAAAAAACTGAAGAATTATACGCCCGATACTTGGCGTTACAGGATAGGAGATTACCGATTTTTCTACACGGTAGACATTCACTCTAAAACCGTATCAATGCTTGCCATAGACCACCGTAAGGATGCTTATTAACCCTCATTTTTTATTGACATAACTTTCTCTAAAGAGTATATTCAGGGACATCGTTAAAAAAGTTACGAAGGTGATGGATGAATCGATGTTTTAGATTATTGTTGATCGCCTTAGTTTTCTCAGGCTTTCGGGCCACGACTATTAAGGCCGAGGAGAATGCTGCGGATAAAACCGTTGTGATGGCGTCAAAACCGCTGACGCTGGGCGAGTGTTATCACCTGGCGCTCGTGCAAAGCGAATTTATCGCCATTGACGCGGATAAGATCAAAGAGGCCCAGGCGCATTTTCTGCAGGCTCTCAGCATCATGATGCCGCATGTCGCGTTTTTCGGCCAACAGGATTGGGAAGATACCTCGAGTCTTGGCCCCTCGTCAGGAGTAGCCGCGAGAAGCGTCGAGAACCGGTTCAATTTTACTCAGACGCTTTTTTCGGGTTTTAAGGCTTTTGGCGCGATGAAGGGCAGCGGCCTTGAAAAAGAACAGCGCGAGAAAGAGAAGAGGCGTGCCGAGGAACTTTTGCTCGCAGATGTTTCCGACTCTTTTTATCTCTTTATACAGGTAAGGGAAGACCTCAAGTCGTATCAGAATATTCATAAAGTCCTCGTCGACCGTATAAAAGAACTGGACGAAAGAGAAAGGCTGGGAAAATCCAGACCAAGCGAAGTCGTTACCACCCGGTCCCAGCTGTACAGCGTCGAAGCCGATATGGAATTAGCTAAAGGTAATCTTGAGCTTGCCCGCCAGATCCTCGAATTTTTGACCGGGACGGATATCAGCGACTGTGTGGACTCCGCGAAGGACGAACTGCCTACGGTAGGCGAGAAAGATAGTTACATCTCAAAAGCCACCGGCCGGTCAGATGTAATAGCGACCCAGAAAGCCTGGGGTGTGGCAAAACAAAATATAGGCGTGCAGGAAAGCGGTTATCTGCCCGAAGTTACTACCGAAGGAAATTATTATACTCGCCGGCCTTCCTATATAAGGAAAGACCAGTGGGATATTTATTTGAGGGTAAAAATACCCATTTTTGAAGGCACCGAAGTTTTCGGCGCCGTAAAAGAAGCACGCTTACAGGCGCATGAAGCGGAACTTGAGTTTCAGCATACTAAACGCCAGGCGTTCCTGGATATACGCGATGCCTATGTAAGGATAGAAACAGCTCTTCCCCGGACACTGGCCCTTAAGAAGGCTTTAGAGGAAGCGGAAAAAAGCTACGAGCTGCAGAAAGACGAATATAAGATGAACCTGGTCAATAACCTGGAAGTATTGGACGCGATAAGAACACTTGAAGATACCCGCCGCACGTTCATAGCGGCTTTTTACGAGACGAAACGTTATTTCTGGCAGCTTAAGGTCGCCGTGGGGCAGATCGCCGAGGATGAACTTAGAAACGAGACCGTATGACATTATCCGACTTATCCATTAAAAGACCCGTATTCGGCTGGATGCTGATGATCGGCGTCATCGTTTTTGGCGTCATAGGTTTTCTGCGTTTGGGAGTGAGCCAGCTGCCGGATGTGGATTTTCCGGTAGTGAACGTGTCCATAACCTGGGAAGGAGCGGCTCCCGAGGTCATGGAAACGGATGTTACCGACATCATAGAAGACTCCGTCATGAGCGTTGAAGGGGTCAAGGAAGTGACGTCGGTGTCAATGCTCGGGACATCGCAGATAACGATAGAATTTAACATCAATCGACCAATAGATGTCGCCCTGCAGGAGATCCAGACAAAGATCGCTCAGGCGCAGAGGAACCTGCCGCGCGATATAGATCCGCCCATAGTTACCAAGACCAACCCCGAAGACCAGCCGATCATGTTCGTGGCTCTTTCGGGGGACCGTCCGCTGAAAGACCTGATCCATTATGTTAACGAGACCCTGAAAGACCAGTTCACTACGGTTCCCGGCGTCGGCGGAGTACGGTTGGGCGTATATGTCGACCCCAAGCTCCGCGTCTGGCTGGATTCCGAAAACATGCAGGCGCTTCAGCTGGCGGTCGAGGATATTCTGAATGCCATAGGCAGCCAGCACGCGGACCTTCCCGCGGGGTACATAGACGCCGGGCCCAAAGAGATCAATGTCAGGGTTTACGGCGAGGCTTCCACGGCGGAACAATTCGAGAATTTGATAATACCGGAACGTGTACGCGGCGGCCCGATCTGGAAGAACATGCGCATCAGCGACGTCGGAAAAGCCGAAGACGGCCTGGCGGACATACGCAGGATCTCGCGCAGCTGGGGCAGGACCGCGATAGGTCTCGGAATGGTCAAACAGCGCGGTACGAACGCGATGGAAGTGTCCAAGGCTGTGAAACAGCGGGTAAAAGAGCTGCAGAAAATGTTGCCGGCCGGCATGAAGCTTAATGTTGTTTTTGACACGACCCAGTTCATTCAGGATTCCGTGAACGAGCTGAAGCGCAACTTGCTTCTTTCGGTATTTTTGACTTCTCTTGTCTGCCTCATATTCCTTGGGTCCTGGAGCGCAAATATCAATGTTTTCTTATCCATACCGTTCTCTCTGTCGGGTGCCTTTCTGGTACTTTATTTCATGGGTTTTACCATTAACGTTTTTACCATGCTGGGGCTTTCTCTGGTGATCGGGATAGTTGTCGATGACGCCATAATGGTGTTGGAAAATATTTCGCGCTACCAGGAGCATGGCAAATCGAGAATGGAGTCGGCGCTTATCGGGGCGAGGGAGATCACTTTGGCCGCGGTCGCCACGTCTGTGGCGATCCTCGCGATATTCATACCGGTTGTATTTATGCAGGGGATAGTGGGTAAATTCTTCTTCCAGTTCGGTGTCACCATTTCCGTAGCTGTAATGTTCTCGCTCCTGGAGGCGATCACAATAACGCCGATGAGGTGTTCGCAGTTCCTCACGGTCGGACATGCCAGCGGGTTAGGTAAGATAATAGACAATCTCATGAAAGGAGCTTCAAAAGGTTACCGTGCTATCCTCGCGGTTCTTTCGACGAGGCCCAAATTAGTGGTGATAGGGGCGATCATTGTTTTTATATCCTCCCTGGGGCTCACGGCCGCTTTGAAAAAAGAATTCATCCCCTCTCAGGACCAGGGCCGATTTCTCGCCCGCATTATGCTGCCGCTGGGTTCTTCGATCGATAAGACCAACGGAGTTTTTCTCGAAGCGGAAAAATTCCTGATGGCGCGCGACGACATAAAAACTTATTTCAGCGCGGTCGGTAGTTTCACCGGTGGGCAGGTCAACCAGGGGTTCCTGTACATCACCATGAAAGACCGGAAAGACAGGCCGCTCATTAACGGCCACCGCGAAACCCAGAACGAATTCATGCAAATAGCCAGAAAGGCGCTTGGGGCCATACCTGGAGTCGATCGTGCTGTCATACAAGACCTTTCGCTTACCGGTTTTACCGCCCAGCGCGGGTACCCGGTAGAGTTTACCATCCGGGGGCCTGAGTGGGACAAACTCGGTGAGCTTGACGGAGAGATGTTGAAACGCATGAAAACGTCAGGTTTTGTGACGGATGTCGACACGGATTATCAACCTGGCATGCCTGAGTTACAGGTCTATCCCGATCGTGAGAAGGCCGCTGCTCATGGCGTAAGCGTTCTTTCCATCGCCGATACCATCAACGCGATGGTGGGCGGTGTCCGCCAGGGAAAATTTACCAGCCGTGGCAAACGTTATGATGTCCGCGTCAGGCTGGAAGCCGTGGACAGATCCAATCCGGACGATATAAAAAAGATGTGGGTCCGTAATCAATTCGGCGAGGTCGTTCCGCTGTCGGATGTCGTGACCGCGGTCGAGAAGCCTTCACTGTTCTCGATCACCCGTAAGAACCGCGAACGCGCCGTCAGCATATTCGCCAACCCCGCTCCAGGACATTCCCAGCAGGAAGCGCTTAACGAAGTCATAAAGATAGGCAAGCAGGTTCTGCCCGAGGGGTATCGTATAGTATTTTCCGGAGGGGCCCAGGCTTTTAAAGAGTCTTTCCAGGGTCTCATATTCGCTCTTATCCTGGGCATATTCGTGGCATATATGGTCCTTGGCACGCAATTCGATAGCTTCATCCATCCTCTTACGGTTCTTTTGGCGCTGCCTTTTAGCGTTACGGGCGCGTTCCTTTTCCTGTTCCTGACCCATAATTCCCTTAATCTCTACAGTATGATAGGGCTGATACTTCTCATGGGTATAGTTAAGAAAAATTCTATTCTCCTCGTGGATTTTACGAATGAACGGCGTAGGCAGGGGATGGATGTCCGTACCGCGCTTCTGGATGCCTGCCCGATACGCTTGAGGCCGATACTCATGACTTCCATCGCGATAATTGCCGCAGCCGTACCGGAGGCCCTCTCGAAAGGTTCGGGCTCCGAAACAATGGTACCGATGGCCGTATCGGTTATCGGAGGAGTGATGATCTCCACGGTATTGACACTTTTTGTCGTCCCGTGTGCCTATACGATATTCTCGAAGTTCGAGCACAGTTCCTATACCCCCAAGGAAGAAGACAAAGGCTACGAACGCTTCTAAGTGTGCCGCATAAGGGTATCCATAAGGGTATCTTACCTGAATTTTATTGACAAACCCCAATATTGACGTATTATAGCTTGAATTGGAGAGCTGTTTTTCGGTCTAACACGGGGAAAATATGCGTATTTTTGACTATGTAAACAAGGACCTGATAAACGTACACCTTAAAGCACACAACAATAAGGCGATCATTTCAGAGATCGTCGACCAGCTTTGCGTCGCGAAGAAGCTCAGGAATAAGAAAGAAATACTGCAGGGCCTTCTTGAAAGGGAAGAAAAGGGCACTACCGGCATCGGCGACCATATAGCGATACCGCATGCCAGGATAGAAGACCTCAAGGAGATAGTCCTTTTCGTCGGTGTTTCTAAGATCGGAGTGGATTTCTCGTCTAGTGACTCTAAACCCGTACACCTCATAATCCTTTTTCTCACGCCGCTTTCCGAAAGCGGAACTCACTTAAAAGTGCTGGCCAAACTCGCCGCGATGTTAAGTAACAAACTTTTTGTCACTCGTCTTGCAGGTGCCGCCACCAACGATATCCTTTACCACCTTTTTGGTCAGGGAGACATAGGAAAAGAAGGGTTTTCCAATCTGTCTAAAGAGCACATTTACCTGGAACTTGGCACTGCCGGTGCGGGGATCTCCGAACAAGAGGCCAAGCGGCGTATTGACGAATATGGTTTTAACCAATTGAGAGCCATAAAGAAAAGCCACCTCCTGAAGAAATTTATTTACAACTTTACGAATCTTCTGGCGGTCCTCATGTGGGTCGGCAGCGTCCTGGCGTTTTTAGGCGGTATGCCGGAAATCGGCTGGGCGATAATAGTCGTTATCATAATCAACGCGATCTTCAGCTTTTGTCAGGAATTCAAGGCCGAGAAAGCGATAGAAGCCTTGAGGAAAATGCTTCCCGCGTATACCAGGGTGATCAGGGCGGGCGGGGAAAAAAAGATCCTGGCGTCGGAACTGGTTCCGGGCGACATAATAATCATCGAAGAGGGGGACAATATCCCGGCCGACGCGCGTCTTATCGAAGCGGAAGAGCTGAGGGTGAATAACAGCGCTTTTTCGGGAGAATCGAAACTTTCGCATAAAATGGCAGAAGGGTTCGAGAACAGCGGGGATTTTCTCTGGATAGAAATGCCCAACCTGGTTTTCGCCGGAACAAGCGTCGCGACGGGTCTCGGCAAAGCGGTGGTCATAGCGACCGGGATGAGCACGGAAATAGGAAAAATAGCCTATCTTACCCAGACCGTCAAGGAAGAACTGAGCCCTCTCCAGTTGTCTTTCAGGGAGACGATGCGGTTGAAAATGGGGGTTTCTTTAGGGGATTTCATGTCTACGCAGAAATAACCGAGGCGCTCGAATTGCCAGCGGCTTTCCGCCCTAGCGGTCCTGAGGTATGGTTCTAAATAAGCAGTTGTTATTACTTCTACGGAGTTCGGGTTCATGTTGGAAAGAAAATCCTTACCCTCTTCCGTCTCTTCGGGGTTTCTTTTCGTGAAAAGCGTTTCATAGAGCCGTACTTCACCTGTTACGGCGTGCGCGGCGGATACCCAGTGGATGGTCCCTTTCACCTTGCGGCCGTCCGGAGAATCTCCCCCGCGGGTCGCGGGGTCATATGTGCAATGTACCTCGGTTATTTCACCGGAAGCGTTTTTCACCACGCTGACACACTTTATGAAGTAAGCGTAACGAAGCCTCACCTCATTACCGGGGAACAAGCGGTGGAACTTTTTCGGCGGTTCTTCTCGAAAGTCATCCTTCTCTATGTAAATGACTTTCGAGAACGGGACTTTTCTCGTGCCCATGCCCGGGTCTTCCGGGTTATTCTGGGCGTCGAGCTCTTCCTCTTTACCGTCCGGGTAATTGTCTATAACGACCTTGATCGGCCGTAATACCGCCATGACGCGCGAAGCGGTCTTATTGAGCTCTTCACGGATGCTGTTCTCGAGCACGACAAGCTCGATAGTGGAATTCATTTTGGAGACGCCTATTTTTTCGCAAAAATCCCTGATGGACTCCGGGGTATAACCGCGCCTCCTGAGACCAGATATGGTGGGCATACGGGGGTCATCCCAGCCGCTCACGTATTTTTGTTCGACAAGCTGAAGGAGTTTTCTTTTGCTCAAAACCGTGTGACTCAAATTGAGCCGCGCGAACTCGATCTGTTGGGGATGGTAAATGCCAAGCTCATCGAGCACCCAGTCATAAAGAGGCCGGTTGTTCTCAAACTCTAAAGTGCAGATGGAATGCGTTATTTTTTCGATCGAGTCCGAAATGCAGTGCGTAAAATCATACATCGGATAGATACACCACTTATCACCCGTTCTATGATGCGTGGCTTTTTTTATGCGGTAAATAGCAGGGTCGCGCATGGTAATGTTGGGATGCGCCATGTCTATTTTCGCACGCAAGACCCTTGACCCTTCTTCAAACTCGCCTTTACGCATACGGTCGAAAAGATCCAGATTTTCATCTATGGACCTCCCTCTATACGGGCTTTCTTTTCCGGGTTCGGTCAATGTGCCGCGGTATTTGCGCACGTCATCGGCGGAAAGGTCGCAGACGTAAGCCTTCCCTTTTTTAATGAGCGCTACCGCGTATTCATAAAGTTTATCAAAATAATCCGAGGCGTAATAAGGTACGTCGTTCCACTTGAACCCCAGCCATTGCACATCACGTTCTATGGAATTGACATATTCTTCGCTTTCTTTTTCAGGGTTTGTATCGTCAAAACGCAGGTTACAGAGACCTTTATAATCACGCGCGATGCCGAAATTGAGACAGATCGATTTCGCGTGACCGATGTGCAGGTACCCATTGGGTTCGGGAGGGAAACGCGTGTGCACGCGACCGGCGTATTTGCTTGTCTCGAGGTCTTTGTCGATTATTTCACGTATAAAGTTTGTGTTCGGCGCTTTTTCCATTACCATTGCCCTTCACAGCTTAATTTTTCAACATTAAATCAACAAGCGTCGTCATTGCGAGGAGCGAAGCGACGAAGCAATCTCATGGTAGGCCGAATGAGATTGCTTCGGGCGCTGCGGCGCCCTCGCAATGACGGTGCTAAAAACTTTTTCTGAGTTATACGTCGTTAAGCGATAACCGGCGTTTTTTGCTTTCTATTCATGAACGCTTTTCTTAACTCTTCAGCGATAAATATTACCACCATGAACGCGAAAAGTATAGCCCAGTCCTTCCAACCAATAGCAGTCGTGGCGAATACTTTCTGAAAGAAAGGCATATAAACGAGCGCGATCGTAAAAACTATCTCGAACAATATTCCCCACAGCAAAAGTTTGTTCCCCAAAATACCTATTTTAAAAACGGAATGACGCTCGCTCCGGCATGCGAAAACATTGGCTATCTGCATAACGACTATGCCTACAAAGACCATGGTCGTCGCTTTCAAATGCAGCGGGTTGGCGAAAGTCGTGTCGTTCGGCTCGAGCTGCATGCCCGGTCTCCAGCCCCCCTGATAAAGTATCATGTAATACGCCGCCATTACAGCTGCCGTATTTAAAAGCCCTAAAAATATGTATCCCCTGAAAAGTACCACGTTATCGATGATGCCTTTTTTCTTCGGCCGCGGCGGAAGATCCATGATGCCGGGTTCGGGTCTTTCTATTCCCAAGGCCAGAGCCGGCAGCGTTTCGGTGCCGAGGTCTATCGCGAGTATCTGCATGGCGGTTATCGGCACGGGTATCTTAAAAAGCGCGAAAAATATGAACGGCACGGCTTCGGGCACGAGGTGCGCGAAAATGTAAGTGATAAATTTTTTGATATTCTCGAATACCGAACGGCCTTCCTCGATAGCCGAGACAATGCTCGCGAAGTTATCGTCGATCAATATCATCTCGGCGGATTCCTTGGCGACATCGGTGCCTCGAAGCCCCATAGCGACGCCTATATCGGCCTTTTTCAAGGCAGGCGCGTCGTTAACGCCGTCGCCGGTAACCGCGACAATATTCCCGAGTTCCTTAAAAGCGGTGACAACTCTCAGTTTGTGCTCGGGGTTAACCCTGGCGAACACCACTTCTTTATGCACAAGCTTATTTTTTAGCGTCTCGTCCGACATATCTGACAATTCAGTGCCGGTTATGACTTCAGCCTCATGAGAAGTCACTATTCCC
>JADFYD010000044.1 GCA_015233235.1 Candidatus Omnitrophota bacterium
ATATCCGACGACATCTATCGTGACAACATGTTCTTTTTCTGGGATGAAAAGGGGTATCCAAAAGTCGACTATTTTTTGCATGAAGCGGGAATAACGAAAACACATACGCCCCTTAAAAGCCTAACGGATCTTTCTCCTTCCGTGAAAAGCAGAATGGATATCGTGCATCTCCGGACAAAAGATGTGCCGTACGGGCTCTCGAAACCGAAATATCTGGGCACGAAAACCTTTATCGCACCGGCCCGACCCGAAGAGTATTATGCGAACGTTCTTTCAATGACGTCGCTCCTGGGCGGACGGGAAAAAGCGGGAGAGATACTCAAGAAAGGCAAGGTTGTCTCATTCGGCCCCGGAGAGGAAGTGATCATTGAAGGTTCTAAAATTAACTTCATATCAAATGATTCGACAGCCGAGATCAGGGGGCATAAAAAAGGCGAACCGTGCTTTTACATCATGCTTTCCGGCAGGGCCGAGGTTTTAGTGGGCGGGCAAAAAGTGTGCGAACTATCCGTCCCAGGATGGTTTGGCGAATGGGCGCTTGAGACGAAAGAAAAACGCAGCGCCACGATAAAAGCCAAGACTAAAATGATGTGCCTTGAAGTGAACTTCGAGACATACAAAAACCTGGTGCGCACAAAGGAATTTCTCGATAAAGAAGTGTTCCTGAAGGACAATATTTTATTAATCGAAAAATGGCTTACGGATCTGGGAGTGCCGCGTCTCACTAACCTTGTGGATTTTGTTTATGAGAATATGGCCGGCGCCGTAGAACCCAGAACATACGAGAACGGAAAGACGATCATAACGGAAGGAGAAAAAGGCGATGAGGCCTATCTTATAAAAAGCGGCACGGTGAAAGTGATGCTTAAAGACGGTACGGTGGTGAGGCGCGGTGAGGGTGAGTTGATAGGTGAAATGGCGCTTTTATCGGAAGACGGCAAACGCACGGCGACGGTCACTGCCGGCGAGCCGGGCGGCGTCGAAGTGCTGGTGATAAAAAAGGACACGTTCCTCCGTATGATCAGGAATTGCCCCGCGCTTTATAAGGCGGTCGCTGAAAAAATAGAAGAAAGATACAGAGCGCTTGCCGAAAGCTATCTCAGGGTGTCCCCTGAGGAGTCGGCGCCGGACAGCGCCGCCTTCAGGGCTTTGGTGCGTCTCAAATCTTCCCGTGAAAACCTGCCGATGCCGGAAATGGTCGAACGTCTTAAGAAAGAAAGGTTTCTGGACATACGTTATGGCGGCGAAGGCACTCTTTTGAACGAGCTCAGGTCTTTCGGTTTTGATAACGCGTTCGGCATGGACCTCGCTTCTTCGGGGCAAGAAGGAAGAGCCAAACCGGATGTGGTTTTCGCGCCGTTCGATACAGAGAACCTGAACCCCAAAGCTATATCCAAAAGCGCGTGCCCCGCGCTCGGCGTAAGGTCGGCGCTTCCGACTGAAACGGAAGTGTCAATACGCGTTTTAATGCGATCCAGAAAATTTCTGCGATTCAAAAGGCTTTTGTCGTCGACTTTTTTTATAACGCCTTTTTCGGATATGCGGGCGAAAGTCTCATCTATATGTTTTTCGGCGACTACCTCAAACTCGGCTGACTTATCGTCTGACTTAAGGGTTTTAAGGTATATCCTCACTTTTTTATCCGCCGCCCCTTCCGTGAAACAATATGTCTCGCCCCTTCGCATATCGCGAGCGGACACCTCGATATTTTTGTCGCCCTCGGGCGTGTGCTGAACGTAAAAGAGATCGGAGACCATGATTGTCCTGTCATTCGGACGTTTTTCTATTTTTCCGAAATGGTATTCAAGCGTGTTATATTTCTCTTTTTTCTCCGCCGTTCTTAAATTGTCAAGCTCAAGCTGGCAATCCGTGATATTGAAATGCTTCAGTATCCGGTCAGACACAAATTTCGCCTGGATCTTTTTTTTGACAAGTAAGAGACTTTCTCTAAAATTGCTTTCCGCGGGGATAGTCTCCAGCGCTTTCCCTATTACTATGACCGCCTCATCATATTCCCCGATGTCGTACGCTTTTTGCGCCAACCGTTCCAGCATTCGAAAGGCTGTTTCGCTGCGGGGTTTGGATTGCAAGACTTCTAATACCCGGTGTAAAGCTTCGTCGATCTTTGTCACATCGATATCCGGAAGAGATAAAATTTTATCAGCGAAACGTATTTTTTCGGCGACGGCGTCGTCAAATTCTCTCTGCTTCCTGTTCTCTTCTCTCTGTCTCGCCATTTCCTCTGAGCCGTTATTTTTCGGAGTGCCGTTACGCGCCTCTCCCGGGCCCGGCGCATCCTGATGAACACTGTTTGCAGGAACCACTTTTGTTATTTTTTGTCTTTCCTCGGGGGGGTTACAGCAGGCTTCTCTCGCGTAATACGGCCTGACCAGTGATGACGCGGTCAAACTTCTGGAAAAAATTTACAAACACCAATATCCTGGAATGTCGCCTCTTGGCAGGCTGGTGTTAGAATCTATCGCCAGGATAAATGAACGTGAAAGGGCCCGATTTGAACGGGGAGAAAAACTTTATTTTTCAAGTGTTTACAGCGACCTCGCAAAATCGTTCTATGCTGATGACGTCGTTTTCCTGTCGAATGGCGAGATCCTTTCCAAAGAGGCAGAAGACGAGATATTGATGAAAAAGGCCGTTATTCGCGGCAGGGAGAAATTTGACATTGAACTTATAGAGGCGAGAATAAAAGAACTGCGTGAAGAGATAGATGCCAGGGCCCGCCTGGTTGAGAATTTCAGCAAACAAACAAAAATTCTGAGCGTGCTGCATACTCATGCCGCAAACAATGTCGGCGAATGGATGCAAAGGACCGGGGATTCCGACCGTATGGTCTCGATAGGTAATGACGCTCTCTTGAAAGCGTCAAGGCGGTTTATTTTTGATTATGGGGAGAGTACCGACGCTACAGTCACCGAACAGGACTTTACCGGAATATGCGAGGATCCCGGGGCGGTATTTAGATGTTTACACGAGAAAGGGTATATAGCCGCGAAAGGCATTATCTTTCTTAAATTTAAAGGTTGTAACAGCGAATTCAGAAAGGACCTCGTCGCTTACACGCCTGACCAACAGGAAAAAATAGCCGAAGCGGTTGAGGGAAAAGCCCGGCATGCCGATTACAGGTTTTCATATTTCGCTACCGGAGCGATCGTGATGGGTTTTAAAAGCCAACTGTATAAGGAGCGAAAACGCGCGAAATTCTGGACTGATGTCATGGCAGACGGTGAAAGAGAGAAAGACGGTGACGGAGATGGTGATGAGGGTGCCGCCGATTTTACGGTGAGGATACCACACTCGAAGATCATGATGCCTGACGCGAAAAGGCAGCTTTCGCCGGAAGAGAAAAGACTTGTGCACATACTTAGGTCTACGGCCAAAGCTTTCCTCTGCGAGCGTGAATATTTTATCTGGGAAAGGATGATAGGATTTTACGAAAAAACCGGTAAAAAGTGGGGGATGGAGGATGTCGCCGAGGCGCTTTATTACGCGGGCGTCAAAGGTAAAGGCGAAAAAGTTCTCGAGCGCGAAAGCATTAGACAGAACTTTGAAACTGCTATGGAAAAAATAAAAGAACACATGATGGATTTTATCGAATGTGAAATGACATGGGGCAGTTTTCTGAAAATGATACGTTCGGTAGACCCTAAAAAGCTGAAGAATAACCGGGATTTCCCGGGTCCCGCGCTTTTTGATGTGGAGAAGGGGGCGGTGAACATCGTTCCGGGCATTGTTTTGAGGGGGTACGACGATTACGAGGGTGACGCGGTCGTGGTCAGCCCGGATTCGTGGTGTCCGGACTCAAGAAATGACAATAAATTTTTACTTGGCTTAAGGGTCAGCTTTAGGAATGAGATCATAGGAATGAATTATCTGGAACTTACGCGCACGAAAAAAGGTTTTGATGTGAAACAGGTCACGAAAGTTACGCTGAAAACACGCGAGGCGCGGCTACGGGATAGGACGCCGAAGAACGCGGGACAGGAGCGGGTCGCTCGTCAAAAACAAAGAGAAAAAAGTGAAAGGCAGGTTATCGGTAATAGGTCATCGGTTATCGATAGGAAAGGATCAAACGATAACCGATCACCGATAACCGATAACCAATACCTGGTGTTTAGCGACCGGCAACAAGCACTTAATTCAGATACTGGCCTTGCTTTTGACGAAAAGCACATCTCCGACATGCGCAAAAAGATACAAATTTTCACGAATTTTCTCGAACGGAAACTCGGTACCGGTGGTGACATGTACGCGAAATTCAAGGATACGCCCGTCAGGATCCTGATAGATTCGTCGCTTCTCGACAAACGCTTCGAGAACGAATATCTGGAAGAATGGACATATCTCATAATGGGGCTTTCGAAATTCAAGAATGTAAGTTTTGTTTTCGCCTCGAACCCGCTTTACACGGAGAGCGGTATGGATGGGGCGCTTAAGAAGCAATTTGAGAATTCGGTCGATCCGGCAGGATTTGTGGCCGAACTGAAAAAACGCGTACAGGAAAACGTCGCGCTTTATCCGGGATGCGAGGCGGCATCGTTAGGAGTGAGAATTTCAGACGGCAGTTTGAACTGGCAGTCGGCCGGCCGCGGACAAGAGTCTCTCCGGTCGATAGATATCCCGATAACGTCTAAAGATATTCTCAATTGGATGAAAGACACGGACCGCCTCATAAACGCGAACGAGTTTCCTGTCGCCATGGAAAGCGGCGCGCCTGAAGGCGCCGAGGCAGACGCGTCCTTAGCGGTTTTCATGAATTTTGATGCGGCCCTCACCGTGGGGCTCGCCAAAGCGATCTTAGCTTCGATAAAAACTTCCGGCAACAGGGCCGAAATAAAAGCGGCGAGGCTGGAATTCGCCGCGCGTTTCAACGCTTTGTACAAAACCATGAAACAAGACGAGCCTTTCAGCGCAATGATCGTCAAATACATGCTTTATGACGACGGCGATATCAGTGAAGACGGTCTTACTTTCCCCGGCGATCTTTCTTTGAAGGCTATGACGATACACAGGCTCTCATGCGCCATCGACCTCGCCATTCCGCCGGCTGCGTATCGCAGTATCGAAGACATTCGCAGGCTTCACGTCTCCAACAGTACGGCTCTTCACTTTGCGTAATGTGATACCAATAGATCCCGGATAAACCTTCGCCACAAAGAACGTGGCTCAGGTTTTCCGGGATGACAAAAAGTTTGTGTGCGTCTACCAACGCTGTCATCCCGGAATTTCTGCCGGATGAAATGTGCCCCCCTACGTTGTCATCCCGGAATTTCTGCCGGATGAAATCCGGCAGAAATATCCGGGATCTGGAATGTTACGACACGCAGATTTTTACAATTAAAATTTGACCTGGAGGGGTTGTTCCTATACAATTTATGTAAAATAATTCCGGCGGATCATGTTTGGCATGTGCCTCGAGGGCTGAACTGAAAAACCGGACAACGCGCCCGTAAAAATAGAAATGTTATTATCAGGGGTATTGTTATGAGGGTCACGCGCGTCGCGCTCATAAGTACGCTGACATATCTCTTTTCGCTTCTGTTTATTTCCGTTCCTTCCGCGTTTTCCGCTACTCCCGCGCCCGGTAATGACGCCGGCGTGCAAGGTGAACGTTTCAGATCCGAATCCGAACAAAGAAAAGCCGAGTTCACGGCGAAGAAGCGGGAAGCCCCGAAAATAGAGTCCGAGGGCGAAGGCGTGCCGCCGGTCACCCCCGGTATCAGGTTCGTGCTGAAAGGCGTGACGATTGATGGCAATACTCTTCTCAATCCGAGCGAGATAGTTTCGGCGTATCTCATATACATGGACAGGTGGGTCACCGATAAAGAGGTCTACGATATCGCGAAGAAGATCGACATTATATACAAATCCAAGGGGTACATAACTTCTAATGTCTATGTTCCGGAGCAGGACATAAAAGACGGCAATATCGTAATAGGCGTGGTCGAAGGCAAAGTGGGCGATATCACCGTCGAGGGGAACAAGTGGTTCTCGAAGGAATATTTCACCAAAAAATTCCGCCCTTTAAAAAAAAACAAGGTTTTCAACGCGAAGGAATTTCAGGAAATACTCCTCAGATTTAATAAAAATTCCGACCTCGACGTAAAGACGGTCATCAAAAAAGGCGCCAAGGAAGGCACTAGCGACGTTGTGCTAAAGGTGAACGACAAGTTCCCGTGGCATGTCGGCGGCGGGTTCGACGACCAGGGTACGCGCCTTGTCGGCAAATACAGGGAGCTTATCACCGCCAGAAGTTCAAATTGTTTCGGTTTCGGCGACTCCTTTTATACGAGCACGCTTTTCTCAAAAGGGTCCACCGGTGAGAACTTGAGTTATTCCTCCCCGGTAGACGATTACGGCACCAACGTGGGCATAGACTTCACCCTGTTCGACACGACGCTAGGAGAGGAATTTAAACCGCTCCATGTTAAAAGCCGTTTTCAGTCGTACACGCCGTATATTTCGTGGCAGCTTTATCTTTCGGAAGTTATGGAAATGCGTATGGATACGGGGTTTGATGTCAAGTCCACCGTGAAAAGGAACCTGGGTACCGTCACGACGAATGAGGAATTGCGCCTTCCGTATTTAAGTTTCGACATGAATTTTATCGACTCATTCGGCGGGTACACCGACATAAAACCGAAAGTTTCCTGCGGGACGCAGGATTTTTTAGGGGCTTCCGCTAAAGGTAATGACCTGGCCTCGCGCCTCGGGACCGACAGGGACTTCCTCAAATATGAGCATGCCGTTTCAAGGTACCAGAGAATGCCGCTCGACAGTTACATGACCATAGCGCACCACTTGCAGACGTCGAATTACAGCCTGCCTTCGTCGGAACAGTTCCAGCTTGGTGGCATGAACTCCGTGCGCGGTTATCCTGAAGGCGATTACATGTGCGATATCGGCGCGAACCTCAACATGGATTGGTACTTTCCTTTTTACCCGGCCCCCAAAGGTTGGAATATCCCCTTTACGAAACAATCCATACGGGATGCCATTAATCCGTTCGTATTCTTCGACGCCGGCACCGGAAAACTTGTGGACACCCTGCCCGGCGAGTTGAAAAGCAAATTCCTGATGGGTTACGGCTCCGGGTTGAGGTTCAAGCTTTACAATAACGTCTCTTGCAAAATGCTGTGGGCCGCCCCGGCTGGCGAACGCCCGGCCCACGGCGACGGACCCTCCACGTTCTATTTCACCGTCAATGCCGAGTCGTAAAACATCGCTTGTCACTTTTTCGGTTCTATATGCACCAGAACGTCCGAAACTTCCGGCATATTCTTTTTGATGCTCTTCTCGATAGAAAAAGATATTTCGTGGGCTTTGTCAACGTGCATGTCGGGGGCAACTTGCACATGAAGGTCAAGGTGGATGTCGTCACCTCTTCCGCGAGAACGGATTTTATGGCAGGATTTGACACCCCGGACGGCCATGACGATATTCTCGATCTTTTTTGTATCGTCTATCGCGATGGTATCGCAAAGGACATTCGAGCTTTGCTTCATTATCTCATAAGCCGAGTAGGCGATGAATAGGGCTATAAGTATCGTGGCGATCGGGTCCACTATCGGAAATCCGAGCTTTATGGCGGCTAGAGCCGCTATGACAGAAAGCGAAACGTAAATATCGGATTTTGTGTGTACCGAATCCGATACCAGTATGTCGCTTTTAATGGCAAGGCCGCGTCGGTATTCATAGCGCATTACCAGCACATTGATGGCCAGAGTGATCAGCATGACCACAAAACTAGCTATGTCAATATTAGGGTTGACCGGTGTATGCAGCCGGGAAATGCCATCCTTTAAGAGGTTAAAGGCGACCAAGAAAAGCATGGTCCCGATGGTTAAAGAGAAAAATGTTTCGTATTTTTTGTGCCCGTAAGGGTGGTCAAGGTCTTTTGGCTGAGAGGCGAAGTGTATGCCGATGAGACCTATGACATTAGCTGTTCCGTCGGCAAGAGAATGGAAACCGTCAGCCGACATACTCGAACATTTTATCGCGTACCCGTAAAAGATCTTCGCGAACGCCACTCCCCAGTTTAACGCCAGCACAATGAGAAGCACTCTTCGCACTTCGCCGTAATATCGTTCGGGATTTTCTGTTTTCGTCGCCATTGTGTTAAAAGTATATCCCATGCCGGTGACCAGTGCAAATATTATCTTGCGATCAAAATGAGTTGAGGTTGTTCCAGGAAAGCACGTTCGTGGAGTTTCTTTTTTGATCCTCGGCGCCGCCGTAAACAACGGTCGCGTTCTCGGACTTTCCGCCCGAAAGTTTGTTCCAGTAAAGTATGTTCTTGAAGTAGTCTTCGGATACGGTCCGGCCGGACTTGATCTCCATAGGAAACAATTCGCCCTCATTATCGATGAGACAATCTATCTCATGCCCCAGTTTGTCCCGCCAGAAATACAGGTTTGGCTCACGGCCGGCATTGAGCCGTTCCTTTAGCAGTTCACAGATGATGAAATTCTCGAAAAGGGGTCCCTTTAAGGGGTGGTTAGCCAGATGTTCCGCGTTCAATACCCCGGCCAGGTAAGCGGCTAGCCCCGTATCGGTAAAGTACATTTTTGGGACCTTGACAAGCCGCTTATTGAAATTTTTATGATGTGGCCGGAGGAGAAAGATGATGGAACTTGCCTCAAGCAGAGATATCCATGCCCCAGCGGTATTGTGCGAGATCCCGCAATCGTCGGCTATGGAAGACAGATTGACCAGTTGTCCCGTCCTCAATGCGCACATTTTTAAGAAGGTGTGAAAGCTAGACAGGTCGTGGACTTTTTTCATTTGTAGTAAGTCCCTACCTATATATAAGGAGACATAATCCGCGTAAAAGTCCGTAGCCGCTATGTCGGAGATGTACAGCTTAGGGAACATACCGTTAAAAAGGCAGTCTTCGTAACGTTCATAGAACATGTCGACCGTGGCCAGCTCCTCAAGTGAGAACGGTAGAAGTTTTACCGTTGCTACGCGACCGGCTAGTGACGGGGTGACATTCTCCGTAAGCATAAAATTTTGTGAACCCACCAAAACAAACATCCCAGCCGTTCCGCGCGAGTCAATCGTACCCTGCAGGTAGGAAAACAATTGAGGGGCTTTTTGGATTTCGTCTATGATGGCCCCTTCCGGGAATTGCGACAAAAACCCCATGGGGTCGCTAGTGGCAAAACGCGATGTTTCCGGGTCGTCAAGAAGTGCATAGGGTTTATTCGGGAAAACCTTTTTTGCCAGAGTGGTTTTGCCGGATTGGCTGGGTCCCGTTATGGCAATTACCGGAAAATCCCCTGGCAGTTTCATTACGGTCTCTTCGATAGATCGTTTTATCATAGTGCTTCAAACTTACCACAATTTGGACAAATTGTCAATAATATTTACAATTTGTCCAACAATGAGTCGGCCTAGGGTGTCAGAAAAAAACGTATGCCTTTAGCGTGGCAGAGCATCAACAACGTCCCGTAGGGCACACTTTAGTGTGCCCGTCAGCACAAACCCTCATGTAAATCAAAGAAGGCATTTACCAATGTTTAAACTTTACACCGTATCTGCGACGGGTTGTCGATGGTGATCGATGGGAAGGATTTATTCTTGAGGCAACCTATTATCTCCACTTCCTTGCCTAAATAGCTTTTCGCGGGGTTAATGCCCTGCCTAAAAAAAAGTTCAAAATTTTTCCGGTAGATCATTACGCGCAAATTACCCGCTAGGGGGCCGGATATGACGAAAAACAATCTTTCCCCGCTTATTCGTGTATCTTTTATAACGCATTTGAACGAACATATGTTGCCGAAACTCGTAAAAATGTTCGTATCATCCAGTTCGATTATTTTGCTCCACATGCCCAATTTGTTGGCCATCGCGTTTTCCTGCGCTTTCTCCAAAACATCAAAATATTTAACATTCGGCGGGAATGTGTACACATCCGCGCAACCCTTGGCAACCATTTCAAGGTTCACGAACGTATCTCCGGCAAAAACGTATGCGAGAGTTCTCCCGTACATATCCGTCCTTACCTTGTCATACTCCAACCGCACTTTTTTGCCCTCGACAAGCCTTTGATTATATATTTTCGTCTGTCGTCTTTTTGACGGTTACTTCCGGTTACTCATATTGTGAAACTAAAACGGCTGTCCAGGGGCGCACTTGCATTGTGCGTGAGGTGATCGACGGCGATACGGTGGTGCTTGATGGCGGCACTCACGTCAGGTATCTGGGTATGAATACTCCCGAGCGGATGGTGAGGTTCGGTAAAAAATGGGTGTATGACCCGGAGTGGTACGGGGATGAGGCGAAAATATATAATCAAAGGCTTGTCGAGGGCAACA
>JADFYD010000045.1 GCA_015233235.1 Candidatus Omnitrophota bacterium
CAAACTAGCGACTAGCGACCAGCAACTAGCGACTGGAATTAGTCCGTTGTCCGTTGTTGAAGCCAAAGGCAAAATGGACGCGTTTCTGAATAAGATCATCGAAAATTACAGAAAGGAATATGAGGGCGAGGGGTGGTGGCGGTTGGTGACTCTGTATGGCTGGCGTCTGCACTTGGCGCGAAACCACGCTCGCCTGGTACAGCTATCCCGCGATTATGCTGCGGCGTTGAAATATAGAGGCGGACGAAAAGACATAGCGATAGCTTTTGCCATGCTCAAGACATTTGTTGCGGATAAAGGGGCATCGTCAGATATTGTCAAAGAACTTACCGAATTAAAGATCATGCTGGTCGAGAAATGGAAAGACATGAGGGATATCCCCGGCACGGGGTTTCCGGCTAGGGCCGATATATACGAGGAACTGGTTATTTTGCTGGGGAATAATAATTTCGGTGCTGATCTCACCTCTGATATCCGGAAAAGCTGCTTTGAGTTGTTGAGCGAAGCCGTAAAGACTGACGGTAATAGTTTTAAGGCATGTGCACTTAGAGGGTTGATATATTTCGAGAACAAAAAGTACGACGAAGCCTTGACCGATCTGGAAAAAGCCCTAACTCTCTCTTACGGCGACGCGGACCTTGAACTGGCCGAAAAGTTATGCGGCATTTTAATAGGATTAATCGATGCAAATGAAAATCAGTTAGTTG
Organism: Candidatus Omnitrophota bacterium; assembly: GCA_015233235.1. Classification (GTDB taxonomy): domain Bacteria; phylum Omnitrophota; class Gorgyraeia; order Tantalellales; family Tantalellaceae; genus JADFYD01. Next base: position 708 of record JADFYD010000045.1, read on the forward strand.
TAAGAGATGGGATGAAAGTAAATAAGTATCACATGTTGGCCGTGGCTATTAAGAGAAAAAAAGAGGCTCGTGATTCAAAAGAAAAAACTAAAGCACCGTCTGCTTCGGTCGAACCGATAGCAAATGCCGTTTTTGATCTAATTGTAAAACCCAAGTCTGACTTGACTCCGAAGGATACTAGCGATCTTGAATATTATTGGTTTGAGCTTGGGGTCCTAGAGGGATACTCCAAGCTTGTCGAAAAAGTAAAGGCCCTGGTAAACGAGAATAAATTTACAAAAGCACTGCGTGTTATAGAATTTATGAAAGCAAAAGGAAGACTAGCGTCTGCCGCTAGAGAAAGAACCGATCTCGATGATATTCAGAAAGAGATCAGTTCGAAAAAGGCAAAAACTGTTGTAGAGGGCGTTGCCGAGGGGTGCCGTAGTGTGGCAGAAGACCAGAAACTTGCCATTTTGATGCTTGCTAAAGAACTTGGCATAAACGACGCCGAGGGGCTTTATGGGAACAGTGGGTTAGACGACGCGATATCGGAAGAATTAAAGAAAAACCCACATAAGAATGACCTGCCGAAAGTCCGGGCACTTTATAGCGTTTATGGATCCACATATACCGGACGGAGATTGGGGCTAGAAGGGAAAATACAAAAACAGTTAAAAGAGTACCCCGACTTCGCCGCTATCCGCGAAGTTCTTAGTGATCTTTTAACAAAGAAAGATCTTTATGCCGCCAGGCTTTTTGTAAACACACTGGAAGGGAAAGGTTTATGGCAGCTTTTTACGGGCAGTGAGAAATGCCGGATACTGGTAACGAAGGCTGAAATCTTGAAAGGGCTCAAAGAACTTGACGAGGCAAATAAGGCACTTGATAAGGCTTTAGAGATCAGACGCGTCGTGACCGTGAGTACACCGACACGCTTTGACGCGGAGATCATGATAAAAAAAGCAGGTATACTGCTCGCGATGAAGACCGACTCAAAATTTAACGAGGCGATCGTTTTGTTAGAGACGATTATCGGGTTCCGCGAATCGGCCGTACTGGATAAGGATTTCGACCAGGAGATCTTTGGCCTGATCGCGTCGATAATTGACGCCGCGAAGATCGTGTTGAAAGAGAAAAAAGATAACAAAGATAAAGTTGATATCGAAAAAATATTCACACCTTCCGACGAGAGGGATATTTTCAGACGTTTGGGGATATTACTGTATTCGGCGGACAATATCAGCAAGATCGCCGACATTTTTCTGGTTCCCGAAGGGAAAACTGTTCCGTTCGGTCTTGTGAGAATTTTGTTCGATGCGGAAAAAACGTCAGTCGAGATCAAAAAGGATATATTGTCAAAACTGAAAGAAATGGTCAGGAATTCCGCGGTACTTTCGGAAGAAATGAAAGGGTGGTTGGACGTTCTTTCAAAAGGCGCGGGCGTGTTTGAGCGCCTCAAAGGGTTTTTGGGCAACAAGGCCGTCAGGAAGAAAAATGAATTGTCGGTCCGCGCGCACGCTGTATTGGGTTGGGCGGACTACAGTAGGGCCATCGACGACAAACTGACACCACAACAAAAGTCGGGGTATTTTGAACTCGCTTACGCGCATTTTAAAGCGGCAGCGGATTCACCGGACCTATTGAACGAATCGAAACGCGCGAAGGACATCTGCCGCGGGTATGTGTTGTGCATCCTGAAGGCCGGTCACGCGGTTGCCGTACAAAAGCCGGAGAAAATGCATTTTTGGCATGAGCGGCTTGTAAGGCGGTTGCTCGCGGATATTCCTGACGATCACGAATTCAATACTTTGTTCGCGAACTTGCTCATGCGGTATGGCCGTTTTGACGACGCAATCAAGGTCCTTCAAAAGAATATCGCGATCGCCAAAACTAAGTCTGATAAACTCAGGACCTTGGAACTAATGCTCGAGGCTCAACTCGGAAAGATCGAGAACGCGGATCCTGCCGCACGAATAGAGAATGCCTGGTTTGTCCGGGGAAGGAATAAGGAGATAGAGTTTTTACTTGCCTGGGTCGAATCGCTTTTAAATACGTATCGCGAAATGGCGTCGCTCGGATCGGCTTTTACGGTGCCTCGGCTTATGGCCGATCGGATAAATAAGGCGTTCATGAATGGGCTTGGATCCGTGTTACGACAGGAGAAAATACCGGCAAAAAACCCTGAGCTGTATCTCGGGGCGTTAAAGCTATACGGCGAAACTGCTATTCACATTATGGGCGATTCGCGTCTTGCCTGGAGGGTCAAGACGCTTTTTGTGGAAAACTATAAACTGATAAAGAGCGACCCAGAATTTCTGGCGCTTATACGCGACGCGTCTATCCTGAAAGGTGATCCCTACGACGAGATCATTAAATGGCATGAACGTGCACTAGCGCTTGACAGCAGTTATGCCTCAAAAAAGTCCACCGCCATGGCAGGAATATTCAGGCAAAAGGCAGCGGAATACAAGGAGAAAAAGGGGTATTTGGGCAAGAAGCGTTATCTTGAATATCTCGAAAAAGCTGTAAAACTCGACCCGGCTGCCCCACATAACATAGGCTTGGTACTGGAGTTTATAGACGTATTGCTGGACAAAGATAATGTACTCCTCAAAAAGGCCTCAGAGATGCTCTCGGATCTCCGAAATATTCAAGTATCTGACCGGGAGATCCCGGAAAAGGACAAGAAAGACTTCAAGAACATAGATGACGCGGGCTTGAGGCAAAAGGCCGTAGATCTCAGAAAGAAAGAGGAATATTTAAGGAATGGCGCGGATAAATTCGACGAACTCGTACAAATGCGGGCCCGAGCCGGCGAGATAGTCGATAGGCTCAAAGAACTTGGCAATAGAACGGCGCGAGAAAAAGGTGATATAGTTGAACAAAAACGCCTGGGAGAAGAGCTTGACGGTATCATCGCGGATCTTGACAAGATCCTTCTCGTCAAAGACTGCCCCGCGCTTGACACTCCGGACAGGGTTAAAGCGAGGTTGAAATTCAGGGGCCGATATGAGGCGGTAGAATATAAGAAGCTTTTTATTGACCAACTCATTGATGTGTTTATCGGCACGGTCCTGAATGGACCGGGTATGGATAAGGCTGCGCTGCATACGGCGCTTTTACGCAAAGCCGAGGAGTATTTGTCCGGTGGCCGGCATGTAAAGGCCGCGTCTCTTTTGCACAACATTCCTACGGATAAATTCATTTCTAAAGGGCAGCTTGATGAAAGAGATTTGAAAAGGATATCCGCGCGCAAGGCCCTTCTGGAAGCCGCAATATTGTCATGCGCCGCGCGCGGTGAAACCGATAAAGTCAGGGAAGAAAAACTCGGCGAAGCGGTTAAGTTCTTCAAAAAGATTGTGGACGACAATTCGATTGACGCGGACATATCATGTTCCGCCAGGTTGGGAATGGCGAAGACGAAGATAAGTCAAAAAGAGGGGTTTAAAGATCTTGAATTAAGAAGAGGAGTACGCGAGAAAAAAGACGAACTGAGCATGTTATTTGAGATTTTGGATCCCAAAACCGGCTATCTGAAGGCGAATTTTGATGAAATAAAAGGGTACATACCCGAGATCCTCGAAATAGCGCTTGATAAATGCCGGCAATCACCTCGCGCTGACAGGCCAAAAAACTATAAAACCGTTTATTTGGCACTGAAGGGATTGCTGGAGATGACCGCTGTGGCGGATCCGGAAAATAAGGCCATATTGGACGAGTGCCTGGACGCCTTGAAAAAATGCCTGGACGGGGCGGCCGAATCTCATGGATTTACACTGAGCGAAGAGAGCATAGAAGCGCTTAAAAATGTGCTTTTAACCGCGTCTGATCCAGGAACGGTCACAAAAGTAGTTGATTTGTTCAGGCATATGGATATCCGGGATTCCGTTGATATCTTGAACAGGATACTGGCTTGCAATATATGGACCGATAAAGAAAAGATCGAGATAATTTCGGATGCGGGCAGGGCTTGGTTCGGTCTCGCCGGTAAAGGAGTAAAATATCGGGATAAACTGAGTAAATCGTCCGGGCTTGATGCGCTGATAAATAAAATAGGGGCCGTTCTCAATATAATCCCGAATGAAAACTCTGAAGACAGGGAGACACTTAATACAATACTGGGGTTTTTATATGACGGCAAGGGTGATGGCAAACAGGCTACGAAGTATCTTAAAAAGTCAGGGGATGTTCATGCCGGTCTCATTCGTTTTAAAATGCTTCTAGGTGCCGGTGACCTGAAAGGGGCGGTAGCGAAATACGCGTCACTCAAGGAAAAATTAGGCTCCTGGTATTCCGATGAAATTGATGATATACGGAAAACACTCATAGAGAAGGGCCGTTCAGATATCTCGGATCATAAGGACCTGTTCCTTGAGCTTTTTATCCGGTACAGGCTTGGAGATGAAACAAAAAGTTTGGTGGAAAGTTATCTGGACGAAGGTACCGATGCGGGGCTCTTGGACGCGAAGGTAATTGAAAAGTCGATAAAACGGACACAGTATGGTCTGGTCAGAACGTTTTCATTTTGGAGGTGGGAGCGGCGACGCTTTTTGAACGATCTTTTGGAGGAAGTGAGGGAGCTTATTCAAAGCAAGGAAGCTGAACAACAGGCAAAACTCGCTTCCGGCGCCGTAAAAACCGCCGCAAAGTCGGCTCCGGCAGCGGGACCGGCAATAAAGTTGCCGGCAACACCGGACGAAATTAAAAAAGTTATGGACGCGAGAAGGACCAAAGCAATACAAAACAGGCTGGATCGAGAAAAAGCCATGGGCGGCAGGCAAAACGGCGCATGGGGTGCGGGAAAAGGTGCAACGCGAGGAGCATATGCCGCCCAAAACCCGATGTCAGCAAAAGTACCGAGGGTGATCGGGCAACCCGCGCCAAGGTCGAAGCCGCAACCGGTGGGTAATGCGCCACTTGGCCCCGCCGGCCAGATCGCGCGTGGGGATGCGGGAGCGCTCGCGGGGGCGCTGGTCCAACGAGGAAACTTGAAGCCGATCGAAAACTCTGATTCGAGGTTCGTGGCTCGTGACTCGTGGCTCGTGACCCGTGCAGGGGAGAAGATCGCACTGGTTAGATTGGTGGACGAGAGATTAGTGGCCCCGGAAGATAAACAGGCTGTGAAAGACGCCGTGGAGGAATTTGAGAAACTGATCAAGACCGGAAAGGTAGTTGATTTCTCGGCAATAGTCGGCATGGATCGGGAAAGTTATTTGCTAGGGTTCAATACGGGGAACCGTAAGGGCGCAGAAACCGGCAAGTCGGAGAATACTTTGCGGAATTTGAGGAACGCTATCAACGAAAGGTTTAGAAACGACAAAGGTGATATCGGCAAATTGGCTGACACACAGGTAGTCGGATACGCGCGCGAGGTACTGGAAGCTATCAACTCCGAAAACACTATCCGTCAACTTGTTGCTGAGGTCTACGGTGGGGGTTTGCCTGAAAGTAAGATCAAAGAACTGCAAACCATGCTTCTCCAGGAATACCTCCTCCACGAAATATTATGCGCGAAAGTCGGGCACGAGAAGGCGAGAATGATCCAGGAAAAACTATTCACTGACCTATATCCAACGAGCAACGAGCGACGAGCCACGAGCAACGAACTCCCCGGCCACAAAGACGGCCTGCTGGGGGCGGTGCTGGGCTATGTAATTACAATAAAAAATAAACCGACATTTGATGTGTCGGAGAAGATCGCTGAACAGATAGAAAGTATAATGTCACTTGGGCTGATCGGTTCAAGAGCTGCTGAAATACAAGGAATAAAATTGAATCGTGCTACTGGAAGCGCGTCTGCCGTGGTAAGGCAATTCAAGAGTTCACGGCAATTTCTTTCGTATCAAATAAAAACAAACGGTTTGATAGATAAAATTGAATCGAAACTTCCATCAATGATACGGGGTAGATTTTATGAATGGTATCAAAACAAATATTTTAGGGCAATAATTGATTGGTTTGCATCAAAACTGATGAAGTTGTCGAAAAAACAAAATTACGATGCATATGTCACAAGCGTTACGAACAGTCTTATGTCAAAAGATCTATCGCGTTCTCCCGTGGGAATACTTCTCGAGAGAGAAGGCGACAATGTATCCGCGAATGTGGATTTGATCAATGTTACTCGAAATGGAGTTCAGTATAAGCTATCAAAAAGCGAGGCAGAAGAGCGTTTGAGACAAGGAGTTATATTTCTTATCCACAGCAGAGAGAGTTGGAGTGACATACTGAAAAAATCTGGCGATGATTATGGCGATCGTACTCTTGAATGCGGTGATATGTGGGGGATAAGGAATTTTGACAGTTTACCGCTCGATATGATTGCGGCCATATTCGTGCCTGAACATCTCTTTGGAATAGTAAAAGCTAGTGTTCCCAGGAACTTTCGCGGACGAATAATTAAAGTTAGCGGTGAAATACCGGCAAGCTCCGTGAAAGACGATGACGGCAGTTCCTTCTGGGGGGAAGAATTTAATGTGCGGATACCGGACTGGCCCAAAGCGATCAATAATTACATTCTGGAAAATTGTTCTGAGTTGAAAGGGATGCTTCTCTTGCATGGGTCACGACTTCCCTTGCCGGACGAGAATAATGTGAATCTGAAAGAACAGGAAGCAATCGCAGGAAGTATTGGAAATGCTGCAAATGCAGGGACGCCAACCGCCGAAAGTTTTCAGTTTGCAATTGAAAATATCCCCGATCTGCCGGGGAAATGCGTATTTCTGGCAAGGTCATTTGCCCCCGGAATTGAGAACAATGATATACGCAGGCTTGCGTATGAAATAATGTTTAGGCTCATAAGAGATGAGATAAACAAAATGGACGATGCCGCAAAGATAATGTTTTTCAACGGCATATTGACCAATATCGCGCGCACATATGCCGTAAGTGGACGTGAAGTGGAGGGGCGGCGTGTGTCTATCGGTTTGACGGATTTCTTGCAAAGCATATCAGCACCGGGATTTAGCTGTGTTCAGCAAAACATCGATGGTGTATTTAGATCTGTTATCGCCGTCATGACGATCAATAAAAGTACGATGTATACGAATCTGGGCAGGGCGATGTCGCCTGCCGAGTTGGAAATGATAGTTCGTTACGGCAAATTTGTCTTAAAAGCTAATGACGATAGATTCATGCACGTGCCTGACATATCTTCGGATGCAGCGATACTTGATTCAACAAGGATATATGCGAGTGGAACATCATTTGAAGGTAGGGATAAGAATTCAAATCGTGAAGTGCTTGTCATACTTAAAGATGTTCCGAGGTGGGAGGTCAAAGGGGAAAGTTATGCATATGCTCTCCGCCACTTTGGTGCCGAGCAGATTGAACCCGGCTATGTCGATTATCTAAAGGAAAGGATAGCACTGCTTGAAAAAAGCGCCGACCCACTGGATCGCGGAGGCGTGAGTGAACTTAGGAGGCACGCGGAACGTTTCGCATCTGGCATTTCTGAATTGGGTGAACTTTCAGCATCTTGTATCGACTGGGGGATAACTCTTCGTTTTAATAAAACTATGAGATATGACGCAGAAAAAGACCGCTTTCAAAAGGCGGTAGAACCGATCATTATGGATGGGGTAAGACAGTATGGAGTACACGGGAACTTAGACCGCTCTTTGGCCGCCGTTGTTCAGACCGGTGCTTCTGGAGGCGTTGCCCCCGCCGGCCAGATCGCGCGCACGGTACAGGATCTGCCACAATTGCCGGCCGGATGGATCAGGGCGGTGCATATAATACGGCCCGGGTCGCGACCCGATGCGGCAAAATTAATTCAAGACAAAGGGTTGGATTATAGTAAGTATGGTGTTGTTAGGTCTATGACCAGGGTATCTTCAGACTCAGGTCTTGTGGATATTGAGTATAACTCGGCGGATCCGAATTTCTCAGGTCCCGAAGCGGTGGCCGTCGTTTTTGATGCTCCGAGTGAAGAATGGAAAAAGCACGAATCTAGATCTACCGCAACAGGCGTAATTCCTGGGAACTATGTTGTAGGTATCGTTCCGGCGACGCCGGAGTCGACTGCGCTGGGCAGAAAACAGGCACTTGCCCCGACATCTGCGGGCATGCGGGGTGGTAAAAATGTGGCAGTGAGAACTCCCAAAGTTCTGATCGCACTTCTAAGCGACGAATACGTGGATTTAAAATTATTGAAAACTGAGTGTCCCGAACTTGCCGAGGCTAAATTCGTGGTTTCATCGCGGGGTAGATCTGAGATAGAAAATGATCTTTCGCAAGCGGAGGGGTATGAGCATAAAATAATAATCGATGTTTCCGGAAATGAGGCTATCAATAAAGACATTATCGCCGGAATTTTCGCGTGTATCTATCCTGAATTAGTCGGTATCGATGCTTCCAAGCTTAAAAATCTGAGCACTAACGGTGTTATCAATCTGTCGCGAACATTGTCCGAACTTATTCCCAATGAGACCCCTGCGGATGATTTATTGCGGGATTTGATGGCGGCGTATGAGGGTGGCGCGCCCAACGAGCCACGAGCCACGGGTCACGAGCCACAGATACAAGCGACCAGCGACCAGCGGCTGGCGACTGATCGTGAGGAGGTGCTCGTAAGAGATAGCGTGCAATTAATGAGGATCTATAACAAAGCCCGGACCGAAGGGCTTGATACGGCTGCGATCGCCAGGGAACTCAAGTCGAATTACGCGAAATTGAAAGATATACTGGCTCGGCCCGGAGTCGATAAAGCGGCCGCCCTGGCCCGCCATTCCGACATCGCCGTGGCGAAGCATTATGAAGACAGGGCTTTTGAGGCTTTGCGTGATTTTAAACAAAACAGCCTGAATCCCGGCAAACAGGCTATTGTGGTCGACATTCGTAAGTCTTCCGGGTTGCAACGGGATCTTATGAAGCAGGCGCTTATGGGTTTGGCTAACCGCGAAGACAACAAAGATGTTCTTGGTATCTTCGCGATCACCGATCCCGGCGAGTCATTAGGCTGGTTAGGGGTAACGGAGATACCCGTCGCCGGTCACGGTGCGGATATACTCGGTGAGATCGAAAAAAGCCTTGGTCCCGCAATACCGCTTTCGTCCGCCAGCATAGTCGTGCCCGAAAAAATAGCGGCCGGGTTCAGTAATGAGCGCTATAAAACCGCCAATTTCGTTGTTTGCGGTGATATGTCCGGCAAAGACGAGGATACTATACGGGCGAACAGGCTCATTCCGCTGATAGCGCTTGTAAACCTTGTAAAATACAATTCTGCCACCGTTACAGGCATACCGATGCCGAGCCTGGCCCTGGTTGGCTGCAGTAAAGGTTTTAGCAGCAAAATAGAGAGAGTCCTTAAAAACTTTGTTCAGTTCTTCAAGATCACAAAGATCAACATTACACGGGAAGTCCGAGAATACATGTCCGCCTTCACCGCCACGGCTACTTCTGTTTAGTTCATAGTGCAAAGTTCAAAGTTTGTATTACGCTTGGGGGTCACGCTTGGGGGCAGCCCCAAAGTTGATCCCAGACCTGCCCCAAATTTGATCTCACACCCGCCCCTACGGTGTTTTCATGGATCAGATAAATGCGGCTGTAATCACCGATACACTTCCCGTATATAGCCGATGTCGAATACGTACACAGTCAAAATGTTTTTATCAATAGAATAAATTATCCTGCAAACACCG
>JADFYD010000046.1 GCA_015233235.1 Candidatus Omnitrophota bacterium
ATTTCTGCCGGATTTCATCCGGCAGAAATTCCGGGATGACAGTGTTAGCAGAAACTGCAAGATGATATACCGAGAAGACGCGCGCGCAGAATATGCCCTTAATGCCGCTCGTGTTACCACTTGATGATAAGCGCTCCCCACGTGAGCCCACCGCCGAAGGCGTCCATCAGGATAGTTTTGCCCTTCGTGATGCGCCCCTCTTCTACCGCCTCACAAAGCGCCACGGCGCTGGACGCGGCGGACATATTGCCGTATTTTTCGAGGTTCATATAGAGCTTTTTCGCGGGATCCACCCCCATCCTTTTGGCCACAGCTTCCAATATGCGAAGATTAGCCTGATGAGGGATTATAACGTCAATGTCCTCGCCGGTAAGCCCCAGGGGCTCCGTCACGGCCTTTGCCGCGTCACCCATAATTTTTACCGCGTGTTTAAAAAGGATATTTCCTTCCATCTGTATGCAATGTAAATGGTTCTCGACCGTATGGACCGACGCAGGCATGCAAGAGCCTCCGGCAGGCATCTGTAGGAGGTCTCCCTTACTGCCATCCGCGCCGAGATGTATGCCCATGATACCGCCTTCTTCCACCGGACCCAGAACCGCCGCTCCCGCGCCGTCGCCAAAAAGCACGCAGGTGGAACGATCCTTCCAGTTGGTAACGGCGGAAAGTTTTTCAGCCGCGACAACAAGCGCGTATTTAACAAGCCCTGACTTAATGAAAGAATCGGCGATGGCCAGACCATAAACAAATCCCGAACAGGCGACGCTGATATCAAAAGCGGGAATACCGCTAACCCCCAGTTTGTGCTGAAGCCGGCAGGCCGTTGAAGGAAAGAACATGTCAGGGGTTATCGTAGCGACGATTATAATACCCAGATCTGCGGCCTTTAAAGATGCGTTGGCGAGTGCCTTCTCGGCGGCCCGTACGGCCATATCGCTGGTCGCCTCGTTCTCTTTGGCTATGCGCCTTTCCTTGATACCGGTACGGGTAACTATCCATTCGTCGGTCGTATCGACCAGTTTCTCGAGATCGGCGTTGGTCAATACTTTTTCCGGAAGATATTTACCTACACCTATGATCCCTGTGTGACGTGCACCGCTCACTTGTCTCTCCTGTTGTGGTCCGTACCCGGCTAAAAGGGCCACTAGATTTTCCCGGACAACTCCTCCAAAATATGCGCGTTCACGTGATGGTCCGTAACACTTGCCGCTGCGCGTATCGCGTTTTTCATGGCGATCGCGTTAGACGCGCCATGCGAAATTATAACTCTGCCATCGATACCCATGAGAGGAGCCCCGCCGTATTCGGAAGCATCCACTCTTTTTTTGATCTTCATAAAAGCGGGTTTAGTCAAAAGCGCCCCGATCTTCGTTATGAAATTGCTTTTCTTAAGCTCTCTTTTAATGAGTTCCGCGGCCGCGTAAGCGAAGCCCTCTGTCACTTTCAGAAAAACATTCCCTACGTAACCGTCGCATACAACAACGTCGGCAGTGCCCTTGTAAACCTCTTTCGGTTCAAGGTTACCTATGAAATTTAACTTACTTTTGCTTAAAAGCATATGCGCTTCTTTCTGAAAATCGGTGCCTTTTGTGGATTCCTCGCCGATATTCAACATCGCGATGATCGGGTCTTTTTTCCCCAGCACATGCCTGGAATAAGCGTCACCCATTATGCCATATTGAAGTAAATGCAGCGGTTTTGGATCTATGTTCGCGCCTACATCGAGCACTAGACATGACCTCGACAACGCCGGAAACAATACCGCGATCCCGGGTCTGTCTATCCCTTCGAGCAACCGCAGTGTTAAAGTAGCCGCGCAAACAACGGCACCCGTATTACCGGCACTGACAAAAGCGTCGGCTTCACCTTTTTTCACGATCTCGAAAGCTTTGACGATAGACGAATCGCGCTTTTTTCTTACCGAGACCGCGGCAGGTTCCTCCATGGTTATTACTTCAGAAGCGTCGACTACCTTCAGTTTGTCACCTTTATATCCGGTCTCAGCGATAACTTTATTTATTTCGTCCTGACGGCCCACGAGTATTATGTCATACCCGCATTCCTCGGCCGCAAGTACCGCGCCCCTGACCGGAGCGTCCGGAGCGTGATCGCCGCCCATCGCGTCAACTACAATTCGCATATTCAGTCCCCTTCGTCAGTCACTCTTTAGTCGTTGGCCGCTAGTCGCTAGTCGTTAGTTTTATTTTGCCAAACAATTGCCCCAGCATCTACTTTCACACTAACGACAAACGACTAACGACTAACGACTGTTATTATTCCTTCCCGCTCTTACTCTTCTTCTCTTTCCTCGCCTTGCGTTCTTCTTTCGTCTCGATGTGTTTTATCTGCCTGCCGTCATAATAACCGCAATACGGACAGATCTTGTGCGAAACTTTTTCTTTTCCGCACTGCGAACATTTAACGAGGGCGGAAGCGGCGATCTTGTAATGTGTACGTCTCTTTCGTCCTCTTGTTTTTGAATGTCTATGTTTTACTTTTGGCATTTCATCCTCCGTTTATTTGTTAAGGGCCGAGATTATCTTGTAGGTATCCTGCGCTATCAGCAATTCCTCGTTGGTGTGTATCATCAAAAATTTTGTCCCACCGTTCAAAAGAGGTTTCAAATCGCGCTCCACCTGGTCTTTAATGTCCGGAACGTTTTCGCCTATCCCGGCGGTAAAAACAACCGCGTCTACATGGCCGCCGAGCACCGCCGCATAAGAACCGACATATTTTTTCAGTCTGTATATAAACATGTCATAAGCCAATTTCGCCTGGACGTTGCCCTCATACATCGCTTTCATGATGTCCCGCATATCATTGCTGACCCCGGAAACTCCCAAGAGCCCGCTACGCTTATTCATGATAGCGTTGACCTCGTCCACGCTCATGTCTTCGTGCTGCATGAGAAACGTCACCACGGCCGGGTCCATCTCTCCGCAACGTGTACCCATCAAAAGCCCGTCAAGCGGAGTGAACCCCATCGATGTTTCAATGCTTTTCCCGCCCTGTACGGCACATATACTGCACCCGTTACCGAGATGCGCGGTAATGAGGTTGACCGAACTCAGCGGTTTATTCAGTATTTCCGCGGCTTTCATCGAAACGTAACGGTGGCTGGTTCCGTGAAAACCGTACTTTCTTATTCCGTACCTCGTGTAAAAATCGTACGGTATTCCGTAAAAATAAGCGTATTCGGGAATAGAGTGGTGGAACGCCGTATCAAAAACCGCCACCTGCGGGACCTTGTCAAAAATATTCATGCACCCTTTGATCCCCTCAAGCGCCGGAGGATTATGTAAAGGCGCCAGGTCGCTTACAGCCGCGATGCCCTTTATCACTTCTTCGTCCAAAAGCGTGCTTTCATGAAATTTTTCGCCGCCATGCACCACGCGATGTCCCACTCCCATGACCTCAGAAACACTCGCGATAACGCCTTCTTCGGGGTCTGTAATAATATCCCGGATAAGCTCAATTGCCCTGTGATGGTCGGGACAGTTCATCTTGCGTTTCCAGAATATGTCCTTGCTCTTCACCTCGTGCTTTATGGAAGAAAGGTTCGTGCCTATCCGCTCAACCACGCCGCGCGCAAGCACCGTCTCTTTCTCGACGTTCAAGAGCTCGTACTTCGCAGACGAAGAACCGCAATTGGCAACAAGTATCAACATGTATTGTCCTTTTTATTTCATTTGACCATCTGCGCGCGGCATGCGGTCACGACGGCCGCGTCCACAATATCTTCCCAGCTGCATCCGCGCGAAAGATCGCTTGACGGTTTTCTTGTCCCCTGAAGCAGCGGACCGATAGCTCTTGCGCCGGCAAGCCTTTGAGTTAACTTGTACGCGATGTTCCCGGCATCCAAAGTCGGGAAAATGAGTACGTTTGCCTGGCCGGCCACTTCACTACCTTTACATTTTTTGGCGGCGACACCCATATCCAACGCCGCGTCGCCCTGCAATTCACCATCGATCTTCAATCCGGGACGCTTTTCTTTTACTTTTTGAAGCGCCTCGCGAACCAGCGTTACACTTTCACCTTCAGCACTGCCTTTTGTCGAAAAACTGAGTAACGCGACTTTGGGTTCCACCCTAAAAACATTGTAAAAAAGATCACTTGTCGCGATCGCTATTCCCGCGAGCTGTTTAGCCGAAGGGTACGGCACAACACCGCAGTCCCCATAAACAAAAAGCCCTTTGTCACCGTATTCGCAATTCGGAACTTCCATAATGAACGAACTTGAGAGCGTACCCATTTCTCTGTCGAGTTCCATACACTGTATCGCGGCTCTGGCTATGTCACTTGTAGCGTGACACGCGCCGGCCACGAACCCGTCGGCCATACCGAGCCTGGCCATCATAGCGCCGTAAAACACATATTTCTCAAGCAATATCTTTTCCGCTTCTTCCGGTGTTATACCTTTATGTTTGCGCAGTTCATAGTACGAGTCAATTATGTTCTTCCTGGCCTGATCTGTCTTCGGATCAACGATAGTGACATTGGCCATGGACAAATTGTTTTTTTTCGCGTCCGCCATGATCAAATTTTTTTCGCCAAGAACTATCGCATCGACTATGTTGTTAGCGGTCAGAAAAGACGCGGCTTGGAGCGTCCTTATGTCCGCTCCTTCTGGAAGCACTATCTTCTTCTTATCTTTTTTTGCGGTTTCTCTTAAGGCTACTATTCTGCTCATAATTGAACTTCCTTTCTAAAATTTTTTGAACATGTTCCGGCACAAAACTGGAAACATCCGCTCCCAGGAACGAAACTTCTTTGATCAGACGGCTCGAGAGATATGAGTAAGATTCGTTAGGCATCATGAACATGGTTTCTATATCGGGATTTATCTTTCTGTTGGTGAGCGCCATCTGAAACTCATACTCAAAATCGGATATCATCCTGATACCCCTGATAATGACTTTCGCGTTTTTCCTGACGGCATAATCGACGACAAGGCCCGTGAACGATTCTACTTTGACATTGTCCAGTCCCATACCGCATAGCGAAGTCAGAAGCATCTCTTTTCTTTCCTGCACGGTAAAAAGCGGAGTTTTATGCCGGCTGTCGGCGACTGCGACAATAACCTTGTTATAAAGCGCGGCCGCTCTCCTTATAACATCGATGTGCCCGAATGTTACGGGATCGAAAGTACCGGGGTAAACTGCGATCTCTTTCATTTTTTAATGTAAATTGAAATTACCGTTTCTTTGTAAGTCTTTTGTTTTAAAAGGTTAACATCATTTATTTTTTCGGGAAGAGCTTCGAGTGCGTGATGCTCAACAACAATAATACCAAGAGCGTTCAATATATCATACTTGCAAATCGTTATCAAGGTTTTTTTGGCCAATTCCCTATTGTAGGGCGGGTCCAGAAAGATTATATCGAACTTGTTAGATATTTTGCACGCTTTCTCAACAAAAATCTGGGCATCTTCCTGAAAGATCTTAACTGCATTTTCTACTTTTAACAATTCAACGTTCTTTCTTATTACATTCACAGACTTGGGATCATTATCTACCGAAAAAATACTTTCCGCTCCGCGGGATGCCGCCTCAAGGCCAAAGGCGCCGCTTCCGGCATAGAGGTCCAACACATAACTACCGGGAATTTTTTCGGCAATGATGTTAAAGACCGCCTCACGGATACGGTCCTTCGTGGGCCGCACGTCATCCGTTAAAGGCCTTTCAAGTTTTCGTCCCCGAAATTGTCCGCCGATTATGCGCATGTTACTGTTATGCCTTCCCCTTGAACCTTTCACGGATGCACGCCTTAATGCCCGCGTGGCGACTATCAGCGAGCGACGGGTCCGCCTGCACCAGATTGAACGCCTCTTCCCGCGCCTCTTTCATTATCGCGTAATCCTTGATTATGTTGCCAAAACGTATTTCGGGAAGGCCGCTTTGCCGTGAACCCAAAAATTCGCCCGGTCCCCGGTTCTCAAGGTCTTTTTCGGCTATTTCAAAACCGTCGCTTGTGCCGGATATACTTTCAAGACGCTCTTCCGATATCTCGTTTTTTGGGTCTCCGATCAAAATACAGTAAGAAGTGTGTTTCCCGCGCCCGATCCTTCCCCGCAGCTGATGAAGCTGTGCCAGGCCATAGCGGTCGGCATGTTCAATGATCATGACCGTCGCGTTCGGAACGTCGATCCCGACCTCCACCACGGTGGTCGCGACAAGGACGTCTATTTTTTTATCTTTGAACAATTTCATGGTCTTATCTTTTTCTTCCATAACCATCCGTCCGTGCAACATTCCGACATTCTTATCTTTGAAGACACCGTTCTTTAACTCTCCGAACATATTTTCTATGGACGGTATATCCGAGGAGTCCGTTTCTTTTATCCGGGGATAAACTATGAACGCCTGGCGGCCGCTCGCGAGCTCCTCCAGAACAAATTTATAAACTTTTTCTCTATACTCCCGGCCTACCCAGTAAGTGACGACGGGCTCACGGCCTAAAGGCTTACCCTTGAGATAAGAGATATCCATATCGCCGTAAAACGTCATCGCCAGGCTTCTCGGTATCGGGGTCGCGGTCATTACAAGAGTCGCGGCTTTTGTGTTTTTATCCCTTAATGCCTTGCGCTGTTCGACACCGAACTTATGCTGCTCGTCGATCACGACCAGACCAAGACTCTTGAACTTTATTTTTTCACCAAGAAGAGCATGTGTCCCTATGAGAACATCCAATGTGCCGGAGGCGCTCGTCTCAATAACGACTTCCCGTTCATTTTTATCTATGCCCTGTACGATCAGTCTTACATCCACTCCAAGAGGCATAAGGATCTTACTCACGGTCACGTAATGCTGGCGCGCGAGTATCTCGGTAGGAGCCATCATGACGGCCTGAAAACCGCTGCGTACCGACATGAGCATCGCGAACATCGCGACAACCGTCTTCCCGCTACCCACATCGCCCTGCAAAAGCCTGTACATGGCTTTCCCTGAGGCCATATCATCTTCGATCTCTTTTATGCATTTTTTCTGCTCGTCAGTGAACTTAAAATCGAACAGCGACTCAAATTCTTCCAATAGCCCTTCGTCTTTTATGTGTTTAAGACCTTGGGCGAAATATTTTTTCTTCTTTATCGCCAGCATCGCTTGGAGTATGAAAAACTCCTCGAATACAAGCCTGTGGTAAGCCCGCGCCAGATGTTCGTCACCTTGCGGGAAATGGATGTTCTTTACAGCGAATTCGAGATCCACCAGTTTTTTCCGCGCCCTTATCTCGGTCGGCAGCGGGTCCTGCATACCTCTAAGATAGGCGTGAATGGCCGTATCCATGGTATTCCTCAAATATCTTTGTGTTAGATCTTCGGTCAGGGAATACACCGGAAATATCGCCGCTATTTTTGAAATATCTTTTTTGTTCTCATCCACTATTTCATAAGAAGGGTGCGTCATCTGAAGCCGTTTAAAGAGGTCCACTTGCCCAAAAGCGAAAATTACCGCTCCAAGCGGCAAAGTTTTTCTTAAGAACGGCATATTGTACCAAACCGCCGAAATATGGCCCGTTCCGTCGTCGATCACGCCGTCTAAAATGTTTCGTCCTGTCTTCGCAGTGAAAATATTACACTTTACGATCTTGCCGAGTACCGCCTGCTCAAGTCCGGGTTTGAGGTCCTTAATACGAACAAGGTTCGTGCGGTCTTCGTATCGGCGCGGAAGATAATAAAAAAGGTCGGAAACGGTCTCAATGCCCAACTTTTGAAAAACTAGCGCGCGTTTAGGCCCTACGCCTTTTATGTAGCGGATAGAGATGTCAGCGGATGATTTTTTGTCTTGCATATTAGTGTTCCGTATGATAAGATTTCGGACGTTAATTCTCAACTCACAAGTATAAAGGAAAGGAATTCATATGGCAAGAGAATGTTATATATGCGGTAAAAAGCCCGTTTCCGGCGGCACCGTGGCGCGCCGAGGTATGGCAAAAAGTAAGGGCGGCGTCGGTGTAAGGATAACAGGAAGATCACTCCGAAGGTTCCTCCCCAATATCCAGGAAGTACGCGCTGTGATTGGCGGAAAAACGAAAAAGATCAAGATCTGCACCAAGTGCCTCAAGGCGGGGAAGATCGTTAAAGCGGTGTAATACGGGAGCCAGTCATTAGTCATTAGTCGTTAGTCGTTGGTCGTTAGTATAAATGTAGATAGCGAAGCTTTAGAGGGCTTCGCTATTTTTTTTCGGTCGCTAGCACACTAGCGACTAGCGACCAGCGACTAACGACTGACATTCGGTTTACTCGAATAAAAAACCCGGAACGCTTTCGCGCTCCGGGTTTTTTATTAATTTCCCGAAACTTCTTTAGATCACTTAGAAGTTCACGGTCACTGTTCCGACTAGATCTGTCGCAACATCATCCTGAGGACTGCTGAAATGCGAGCCCGGGATGAACCAACCCGCCAGAAGACCAAACTGCACATCTTCCGTGTAATCCCATGTGGTGTTGATGTCAACTTCGTCGCCTACGTTCCTGTTTCCGGCCGCTGTAGTGTAACGTTTGTAGAGCCAGAAATGGCCATAGGTGGCTTTTACTTTCACACTGTCGATAGGCTGTACCGAACCCCATACGAGCACCTGGTGTTCATTGGTGTACGCCGGGCTCGAACCCTGGGCAGTTGTGTAGTAAACGTTCTGCCATTCTCTTATCGCCGTGTCAAATTTGCCTCTGAACATTGGGTCCCAACCCTGGTATTTACCGACTTTCGCGCCTGTCAGTTCACCCATTTTGTCTTCGCCGGAATAAAGAATGTATTCCGTGCCGAGTACCGGTTTCCATGCGAAATTGTTCTGGAAATAACGGCATTCCGCGCTCGCGTCAATAGCGAAAGCGCTTCTGTCTCTTTCATGTACCTGAGTAGGATCGGTCGCAACCGTTCCACCGAGCATATACTGACCGAACTGGTACGCACCTTCGAGTCCGAGTGTCCAGTCTTCGATCGGGTCAAAACTGCCTCTGGCACCGATAGTGTGAACATCGTTAGTTTCTTTTCCGGAACCGTTCAGCGAGATACCCGCATTGGTGTCATTCGGGTTTCTCGACTGTTTGTACCACCAGTAAGCTTCGGCTTCGGCGTTGTAGCTGTCAAATGTGTAGCCCGTGTTAATACCCCAAAGGTTAACATCGTCGTCCGCTCTTAATCCGTTCTCGGCTATCTTCGCGTATACGCCGTCGATAGTCCAAGGATTATAATCAAGAGTCGCGCGAACCGCGTCAAAAGAGTTCATCGCGGTATATTCCGGAGCGTACAGAGTGTTTTTCGGATCCTGCTGATTGGCGCCTATGATGAAACCTTTACCGAACCAAAGGTCCTGACGGCCGATCTTGAGTGTTAAAGGAGAATACAGGAACTCCTTCAATTCTACATACGCCAGATCAACATTGACAGCGTTCGAATCTGTACCTGAAGTCGTACGGGTGTATATCCTGCCATTAGGGCTTATAGCGCGGCCATAATCGCCGGTTGACGTATAGTTGCTGTCTCCCCATACTCTCTGGTTGAGAAGCCGGACGGTCGTCGACACGTTGTCGGTCATATCCGCGTCTACCTGGACTTCCGCGGTGCTCTGCAGGAAAGTCGCCCAAGAATTCGATACGGCGGCGCCGGCGGCAACGGAGTCATTCTCTTGAAGGTTAGATGCGTTGCGGGCGAACGCTCTTTCAGCGATATCGCCGCTTACTTTAACACTCTGGGTCTCGGCATATGCGATCGCCGACATAGCGAACACAAATACCACGACCAGTAATAATTTTGCTAATTTCATTTTACCTCCTTAAGGAATCTGAAATTATTATTTCTTGTGAACTATTCTCAATGAGCTCGCGCTCTTCTATTCTCTATATTAGTATCGCCTTTTTTTTGACAGTCTCGGACACTTCCGTTCTTTTATTCGAGCCCCTACTTTTCGATTTCAACCGTTGTGCCCATACAGGCCCTACAACAATCTAATCTCAAATTTCAAATCTCGATTTTCTATTTCCTCCCCCCTTTTCGTGTCGTGATTAAAACTGTTTAGGCGGTACGATCCAAATCAACTTTTCTAATTTTGTTAGAGTCTACCACAATATTTTTCATTGTCAAGAAATTATTTTTGAAATTTCTTATGTTAGGAACACAAAAACTTTGACGCCATCAGAGCCTTTCGACAATTGCCAAAGAATTGGCAATGATCTCTTCCCGCTCTTTGCTCGACGCCCCGATCTCCTTGAAAACTTTCTCTC
>JADFYD010000047.1 GCA_015233235.1 Candidatus Omnitrophota bacterium
TTTCCGGCAGAAATATCCGGGATCTATACGTAAATCTGCAATTTGACACGTAGATCCCGGATAAATCCTCGCCCAAAAGCGGGCGAGGATTTTCCGGGATGACAAAAGTGTGTCGTGTCCCCATCAAATCATCAAACATTTCCTCCAACCCACTATGCCCGGCCGACCCTGATCCGTGGATCAGCAGCGACATATAAAATATCAGAAACCAATATCCCGAATAACGTAAGCAGTGTGGCGATGACCGCTACACCCATCACTACCGGATAATCATAGTTCATTATCGCTTCGTACCCAAGTCTGCCCATCCCCGGCCACGCGAAGATCGTCTCAAAAATAAAACTCCCGGAAATAAGTTCTGGCAGCGTCAAACCCAGTATGGTGATAACGGGCAAAAGAGCGTTCTTGAGAGCGTGTACAAAAATAACTCTGGATGCCGGCAAACCTTTAGCCCTGGCCGTTAAGATATATGGTTCTTCCAAGACATGTATCATACTTGACCGCACATAACGCGACAGACCGGCCAGGCCCGTAAAAGCCGTCACCACGACAGGAAGCACAAGATGCCACGCTATATCCTTAATTTTAGCGACATTACCCAAGTATTCGAAGTACCACGGATACAGGCCTGATATAGGCAAAAGTTTAAGTTTAAACCCGAATAAATATATCAGCATAAGCGCCAGCCAGAAGGTCGGGATGGAATAACCAATAAAAACAGCCACGGTCATTATTTTGTCGAACCATGTGTGTTTTTTTACCGCGCTTAATACACCCAGGGGTACGGCAATCGAAAATATCAAAAATAAAGACGTGATCTGCAAAAGCAGCGTAGCCGGCAACTTAGAAGATATTTTCGATATAACGCTTTTGCCGTCAATGAACGATGTGCCAAAATCCAATGTAAAAAATTTTTTCAGCCAGGCAACATATTGAACGAGAAGCGGTTTATCCAGGCCGTACATTTTGTTGAAGTTATCCCTGGCAGTTTGGGAAATTTCTGGGTTCAAACCGTATTTTATCGCTGCCGGGTCGCCCGGCGCCAGGTGCATCACGATGAAAAGTATGAACGAGATGCCGAGCAGCATCGGGATCATCAACACAAGTCTTTTAAGTATATAGCGTAGCATAATGTGTTAGTCGTTAGTCGTTGGTCGCTAGTCGTTAGTTTTATGTTGCACAAAACCGCAAGGCATTTCCTTTCACACTAACGACTAACGACGAGCGACTAACGACTGGCATTTGACATACTTCAGAAATCATACCGCGTTTCGTCCTCAGGCACCCGCCAGTCGATAAAATTATACCCGACCCCAGCCGGGGCGGCGTCGACCCCTTTAAAACGTTTGTTGATAGCGGGAGTACGGTAGTTGAAAAATAAAAATGTGTAAGGCGCGTCCTCCGCGATCAACCTATGTATTTCATGGTATATTTTTTTCCTTTTTTCCGTGTCGAATTCTCTGCGTCCCTCTTCAATAAGAGAGTCCACCTCTTTATTAGAATACGATATAGAATTCAGTCCGTTATTCTTTATAGCGTTCGTATGCCATATGCTGTACGGGTCGGGATCCAGAGACAAGTTCCATGCCAGCATGATAGCCTGGAAATTCTTTTTGTCGATCACCTGGTCGAGAAAAGAGACCCATGCCATCGTACGTATCTCGACCTTCACACCGATCTTCGCCCACTGGTTCTGTATAATGGTCGCGGCATCTTCCCGCGCCTGGTTCCCCTGGTTGGTCACAAGCGTAAAGGAAAATTTTTTACCGTCTTTTTCCAAAATACCGTCATCATCCGCATCCACCCAGCCCGCTTCTTTTAAAAGATTTTTGGCTTTCTCGATATTGTACTCATACAGCGTTACCTTATCGTTGTAATAAGCCGTGTCTTTCCTAAAAGGGCCGCTGCAGGCTTCTCCCAGTCCCAGAAGAGCGCCACTTATTATTTCCTCTTTGTTTATCGCATAGCTCAAGGCCTGCCGGACACGCTTATCCTGAAATAAAGGGTCCTTGAGGTTATACCCTATATAGGTATAAGACGGCGCTAAATATTTGTATTTTACCAGACTTTTCCCGAAATCTTCAGTGCGGCTTCTCTTTTCATATTGGAACGGGTTTAGCTCCATATAATCGATACCGCCGGAAGCAAGTTCCAAAAATTCCACCGTCTGGTCGGGTATGATCCTGTCGACATATCTTTTAATGCCGGGGGCGTGCTCAAAATAATTTTTGTTCGCTTCCAGTATTATGTATTGACCGCTTTCCCACTTTGAAAATCTGTAAGGACCCGTACCTACGGGACCGCGCGAGAAACCGGACTCACGTATATTTTTAATGTTTTTGAATAAATGTTCCGGGATGATACCCATGCCCAGTTCCGAAAGCGCGGGAGCGTACGGCTGTTTGAACAAGAACTTGACCGTATAATCATCGATCAGATCTATTTTATCTATGTCGGTATAATTTGAGATGTAAGGGCACGCCGTTTCGGGCTTCAATATAGTTTCAAAAGTGAATTTGACGTCTTTAGCGGTAAATTTTTCTCCGTCATGCCACAGAACATTTTTTCTGAGATAAAAAACTATAGTTTTCCCGGCATCCCGTATTTCCCATTTTTCCGCCAAGTCGCCTATGACGTTAAGGTTCCTGTCGACTTTTGTAAGACCGTTGTACACCATGGCGCATATCGAAGCGGACGCGCTGTCGTCGGCGAGAAATGGGATAAGGATCCTCGCGTCTCCTATAGCCGCGGAAACGTAGGAATCACGCGGGCCGCAATAAGCTGACACAGGGAGGAATAGAACGAGACACAAAAAAACAAAGGCCACTGTTTTACTAACACCCAGTGGCCCTGCGAATAATACTAAACCCGAAGTTTTTTTCATTTTGCGGTTTGGGTTTTTGCCTCAGCGTTAGCCGGAGGCTGAACCGCCGCCGCTTGCGCTGCCGGAGCGGCAGCGCCAGGCGCCGCGACCGCCGCCGGAGCTGCGGGAGCCGCCGATGTTTTGGCTTCCACCGCCTGAACAGCCTTCTGGACGGCTTCTTTCATCTTCGCGGCGTCAATTTTAACCGGTACCGCGGAACCGGCCGGCAAAGCTTTTGCCGCGTCTACCGCCGGCATCTTTGGCAATGCGCCCGGCATTACATTGAAAGGCATTTTTCTATGTGAAAAAAGCGACGTTCCTCTTCTGGCCGTATACATAGCCAGCCCAACGCACATCAAAAGAAAAACTATCGCCGCGACCTCGGTCATTCTCTTAAGCATCGTCGGAGCCTGTGTTCCGAGTATCGATTGCGCCTGACCGCCAAAGCCTTCGGCAAGCCCGCCGCCGCGTCCGGCTTGCAGCAGAATTGACGCTATCAGAAACAAGCATACAACAATGTGTATCCCGATCAAGACATAATAAAGCATAATTTTTACCTACTTTCCTTCGTATAATTCGGATGTTTTTCTTACCATGTCGACATAACTGTCGATCTTCAAACTGGCCCCGCCTATGAGGCCGCCATCTATATCTTCTTGCTTCATGAGTTCTTCTATGTTCTCCGGTTTAACGCTGCCGCCGTAAAGTATCCTTTTATTTTTCGCGAGTGTTTCTGAATAAAGCTCTTTTACGAGGCCTCTGATCATGCGGTGTACTTCCTGCGCCTGTTTAGGAGTAGCGGTCTTGCCGGTACCTATCGCCCAAACGGGTTCATATGCGATGATCAAAGAATCTATTTCCTTTTCCGTGAAACCTTTCAATCCTCCGGTGACATGAGACTTCACCACATCGACAGTCCTTCCCTCTTCTCTCTCCTGCAAAGTCTCGCCAACACACATTATGGGAATAAGATTATTCGCCACCGCCGCCTTGATCTTGAGATTCACCGTTTCGTTCGTCTCACCGAAATACTGGCGCCTTTCCGAATGCCCTATGATGATATACCTGCAGCCTATGCTTTTCAGCATCCTGGCCGAAACCTCTCCGGTAAAAGCCCCTTCTTTTTCCCAGTGACAGTTTTGAGCCGCAAGATAAACGTTGGAATCGGCTATCGCTTTCGCCACTTCCGTCAGATTCACGAACGGAGGCGCTATGACCTTATCGACATTATCAAATTCCTGCACCTGTTTACGTATTCCGCTCGCCAGCTCCACCGCTTCGTTCAGATCCTTATACATTTTCCAGTTACCTGCTATTACAGGTCTACGCATGTCTGCTCCTCTTTTACAGTTCCGCTCTCTCTATTTGTCGTTCAAAGACGCAATCCCCGGCATTTCTTTTCCCTCAAGATACTCGAGAGACGCGCCGCCGCCGGTAGAAATATGTGACATTTTGTTCTCAAGTTTGAATTCATGTATCGCGGCCGCGGTATCGCCGCCGCCAATAACCGTGGTAGCTTTGAGCCGCGCGATATACTTCGCCAGTTCTCTTGTTCCGGTCGAGAACGGTTTCATTTCAAAAAGACCCATCGGGCCGTTCCAAACTATGGTTTTGGCATTTTTCAGTACCGCCTCATAACTCTTAATAGTTGCCGGTCCTATGTCCAGGCCTATCCAGCCATCCGGTATATGTTCTTTCACCACGCAGCGTTTCGCGTTCTCTTTTATCTCCCGCGCCACCACATGGTCTTTTGGCAGAAAAATACTGACATGTTTTACGCTGGCTTTTTCGAAGATCTTTTTTACCGTTTCGAGCATGTCGTCCTCTACGCGTGAAGCTCCGACGCCTTTCATCCTTGATTTCAAAAACGTGTATGCCATCGCGCCGCCTATTACCAGAGAATCTATCTTGTCGAGCATATTTTCTATCATCGGGATCTTGTCGGCCACTTTCGCTCCTCCCAGGATGAGCACAAAGGGCCTGTCCGGATTTTTTGTGACTTTTTCGAAATACTCTATTTCCTTCTGCACCAGAAACCCAGATACGCTGGGCAGGAATTTCGTCACACCCTCGGTCGAGGCATGCGCTCTGTGACAGGTACCGAAAGCGTCGTTTACGAACACATCACCGAGCGAGGCAAGCTTCTTTGAAAACTCGGGGTCGTTCTTTTCTTCTTCTTTATGAAAACGCAAATTTTCAAGAAGCACCACATCGCCTTCTTTCATATTCTTGACCGCTTCTTCGACGTCTTCGCCGATACAATCGTCAAGTTTTGTAACACTCTGTTTTAGTAGAGCTGAAAGTCTTTCGGCCACCGGAGCCAGGCTGAATTCCATATCGACTTTCCCCTTGGGTCTGCCTAAGTGGCTCATAAGTATGAGTTTGCCCTTATTTTCTATTACGTATTTAATGGTCGGTAAAGCTCCGACGATACGGCTGTCATCAGTAATATTTTTGTTCTCGTCAAGCGGAACGTTAAAATCCACCCTTACGAGCACTCTTTTGCCTCTGATATCAATGTCTTTAATGGTCTTTTTCATGATATTCTCCCGCGTTTAAAGTCGGCTTATAAGCAAATTGTCTTAAATTTATATCACAATTCCCCGTATTTGGCAATATTTAGTCACGGGATTTTCAGAAATTGGTAATTGTTACAAACCACACACAAAAACAACAGTAGGGCACCCTTAAGGGTGCCCTACAATTGTTCATAACTCCGTATCTATTTGTGCCAAATGGCCTTATATGCCTTTTTTGGCCATAAGGTTCACAAGGTCGACCACCCTGTTCGAATAACCCCATTCGTTGTCGTACCACGATACGATCTTGAAGAATCTTTTTTCGCCTTTCAGATTATTCTGGAGTGTGGCAAGCGAATCGTATATAGAGGAACGAGCGTCATGGATAAAATCGGTGGAAACGACCTCTTCGTCAGCGCGGCCGAGTATGCCTTTCAAATATGTTTCGGACGCTTTTTTAAGAAATGCGTCGATCTCTTCGATCGAAGTGTCCTTCGTTGATCTGAATGTAAGGTCAACTGCCGAAACGTTAGGAACCGGAACACGGAACGCCATTCCAGTCAATTTTCCTTTTGTCGCCGGAAGAACTTCGCCTACCGCTTTGGCCGCACCGGTCGTCGAAGGTATAACATTGATCGCCGCCGCGCGTCCGCCTCTCCAGTCTTTCTTCGAAGGCCCATCTACGGTTTTCTGCGTCGCGGTGTAAGCATGAATGGTCGTCATGAGACCCGTTTCTATCCCTATACCTTCCTTGAGAAGGACATAAACAACCGGAGCCAGACAGTTTGTCGTACATGAGGCGTTGCTCACGATGTTGTGTTTTGCGGCATCGTACTCGCCTTCATTAACGCCCATGACTATGGTCTTCACTTCGCCTTTACCGGAGCCGAGATCAGAACTTTTTTCGCGCCGGCGGAGATATGCCCTTTCGCTTTTTCGCTGTCCGTGAAAAGCCCCGTGGACTCGATCACCAGGTCCACGCCAAGCGCTTTCCAGGGAAGCTCAGCCGGAGTTTTTGTGGCCATAACGCACTTAACCTTATTGCCGTTAACAACTATTGTATCGTTGCCCTCTATCGAGGGAGAGCTCTTTTCGGTCGTTACGTTATGTTTGAATTTTCCGTGAACGCTGTCATATTTCAGCTGATAAGCGAAATAGTCGGCATCGGTTGAAATATCAACTACCGCCACCACGTCTATCCCTTTACCTAAAAGACCCTGATCGCAAATGGCCTGAAAAACCAATCGGCCAATGCGCCCGAAACCGTTAATACCTACTTTAACTGCCATGTTAACCCCTCCTTGTTATTATTGAAGTTGAGATGTGACCTCATGCATTCGGGTGAAATTATATACTTGCATGCCCCATTATGCAATATTTTTCTGCGCTTCACTCTCCGAGGGGCTCACCCTTTTCTAGACGGAACCCGCGCAGGAATTTGTAGTTCTCCATGCATTTCTTGCCCTCAAGCTGCAACAATTTCAAGCGCAGCGCCCCTTTGCCAGTTTCGACGGTAAAATCTTCCGTGTATGCGATACTCCCCGGAGCGATACCGGTAACGTCGTCCACAATTTCAGATTGAAAAATTTTGAGGATCTTCCCGCGTAAAAGTGTGTACGCGCCGGGCCAAGGCTGCATACCCCTTATCTGCCGCATTATTTCTTCGGCGGACCTTGTCCAATCGATACGGCCGTCCTCTTTTTTTAGTTTCGGCGCGTAAGTTGCTTTCACGTCGTCCTGTTTTTCAAAAACCGTCCCGCCGGAAGCGATACTGTCCAGTGTTTTTACCAGTAGCTCCGCACCGTTCAATGAAAGTCTTTCCGATAATTCTACCGTCGTTTCCGCCTCTCCGATCCTGACGCGTGACGAGGCGATCACGTCGCCCGCATCCATGCGTTCGTTCATTCTGAACACGGTATTGCCCGTCTCGGTTTCCCCGCGAACGACTGCCCAGTTTACGGGAGAAGCGCCACGATATTTGGGAAGCAGGCTGGCATGCAGATTAACACAAAATTTTTTAGGCATATCCAAAACCTTTTTACAAAGGAACTGCCCGTAATCGATCACCACGAAAAGATCGGCATCTTTACTCTTTACGGCGGCGATAAAATCTTCACTATTAACATTTTCGGGCTGAAAAATATCTGTGCCGGGAAACACTTTTTCCGATATCGCCTTAATGGGATGCGGCATAAAATTCCACCCGCGCCCCTGCCTTTTATCGGGTTGCGTTACAACGGCGACTATGTCATGCCCGCTGGTCGCCAGGCGTTTTAAGCTGGGTATACCATAGTCACCGGTGCCGAAGAATATAACACGCATATAGCCCTCCAAGTTCAAAGTTCAAAGTTCATGGTTTGTCTTACATCAACACCGCCGAAAAGAGGCATTCCGTACGGCCTTCGCGATGCACAACAATTTTTAAAAACATGCGTAATGCCGCGTTGGAATGACTCTTTTCGGAGGTGCTCTTCATCCCAAGCTCATGGGGTCCACATCCACAGCTAAAAAGACTCCCCCGTCCTTTCTAAACCCGTTCATAGCCGCGTGCAAATTTTTTACCGTCTCGACCACATCTTTCGTTTTAACGATTATGTTCCAGCGATAATAACCTTTTAACTTGTAAAGCGGCGACGGCGCGGGACCCAAGAGTTTCGTCTCCGGCATTCGCCCGCTCAACTTATCGTATAATTTCTGGATATTTTTTTCAACTTTTTCTTCTTTCCTGCCCCGCATAGTGATCTTTATCAAATTCACGAAAGGCGGGAATTCAAGGTCCCTGCGCGATTCGATCTCCTGGTCATAAAATTTGTGGTAATTGTGCTTAACGGCGCTGGCTATCGCGTAATGTTCCGGTGTATATGTCTGTACAAAAACCTCTCCGCCCAGGTCGCCGCGGCCCGCGCGGCCGCCGACCTGTGTTATCAGGTTAAATGTCCTTTCGCCGGACCTAAAATCCGGAAGGTTTAAATTCGCGTCAGCTGCTATCACTCCGACCAAAGTGACTTTCGGAAAATCCAGACCCTTGGCGATCATCTGCGTGCCTACTATTATGTCGATTTCGTGGTTTTTAAACTCTCCGAGTATTTTTGAATGCGAAGCGCGTTTTGTCATGGTATCGCTGTCCATACGCGCGACGCGTGCCTCCGGCAATATTTTCTTTATTTCCGTCGCGACTTTTTGCGTACCGGCTCCGCCGTATTTCAAAGACTCCCCCTTACAAGCCGGACAAACCTCGACAGGTTCGGCTCTGAAGTTGCAGTAATGGCAGATCAACTGTTCTTTCTCTTTGTGAAAGACCAGCGGTGAATCGCATTTTTTGCACTTCATGATGTACCCGCATTTCGGGCAGCTTGTAAAAGTGGAAAAACCGCGCCTGTTCAAAAAAATGAGCGCCTGTTGTTTTTTTCTTATGTCCCTTTTGAGCGCTTCAGCCATGACACGCGAAATGACGTCACGGCCTGTCCTTGTTTCGAACTCCATACGCATGTCCACGAGTTTCACGTTAGGAAGTTCTTTTTCCTCCGTCCTCTGCGTGAGCTCTACCAAACGATATTCGCCTTTCATAGCACGGTGGAATGATTCAAGTGAAGGCGTCGCGCTGCCAAGTATGACGGGTATGCCCTTATCGCGCGCCCTTTTTATGGCCACTTCACGAGCATGGTACCTGGGAACGTCGTCCTGTTTATAACTGGGTTCATGCTCTTCATCAACCACTATGAGCCCCAGATCCTCAAACGGACTGAAAATGGCGGACCTGGGGCCTACCACTATTTTCGCTTTTCCTTCCTTTATACGTGTCCACTCAAGAAATTTAGCGCTATCCAGCATCTTTGAGTGGAAAACGGCGATCTTGTCGCCAAAACGTGACATAAATCTTTCTACCGTCTGCGGTGTCAGGGATATTTCCGGGACCAGCACGATGCCGCTTTTACCTTTTGCCAAAGCCGTAGCCATTGCCTGGAGATAGATCTCGGTCTTTCCGCTGCCGGTGATACCGTGCAGCAAAAATACTTTGTGTTCGGAAACATCGATACATTTATTGACTTCATTCAGGACTTCCTGCTGTTCTTTGTTAGGCTCGAAAGGTTCCGTAGGTTCTACTTTAATTTCGGGTTCGACCACCCTCTGTACCGAAGCGGATTTTCCCCTCTTAAGAATACCGGGGATCATCGCCTCCAAAGCCTCACCCCACGAACAATAGTAATAATTTTTCATCCATTCGGCGAGGTTGATCATATCTTCGCCAAAAACCGGAGATTGGTCTATAACATCAACAAGGGGTTTAGGATCTTCGCAGACAGCCTCGTCCTCGATCTTCACTATGTACCCGATACGCGTCATCGAACGAAAAGGAATAAGCACTCTCTTCCCTATTGTGGGAGGATAAGTCTCCTTTCCTGTCACGGCATACTGAAAAGTCCTGTCAACGGGTAACCCCGTCGCTACTTCAACATATTTTTGGGGCATTTTAATTGACCTTGGTTTTGGGGATATCGATGCCGAGCTCTTTCGCTATCTTTTTCATATCCGCCCACACCTCTTTCTTCGCGGAAGGATTCCTCAGGAGATACGCCGGATGGTATGTCGGCAGAAGTTTAGCACCCCTGTACGGATAGAAATTACCGCGAAGCGCCGTGATCGGTGTGTCGGTCTCAAGTAAAGTCTGCGCCGAGGATTTACCGAGAGCGACTACCACTTTGGGTTTAATGATGTCCAGCTGATTCTCCACATATGCCCTGCACGCCTTTATTTCTTCCGGG
>JADFYD010000048.1 GCA_015233235.1 Candidatus Omnitrophota bacterium
ATGTTACTTCTGCTTGCGGCGATAAATTTATCGATACTTTTTCTCATTATTTCGTGGCGGAAGGCGCGATCGACGCCTCGAATATGCTGAAACCGTCGCTCCAACGCGGAGATATACAGTGCATAGGCGCGACAACTTTTGACGAGTACAGGAAAAATATCGAGAAGGACCCGGCGCTTGAAAGGCGCTTCCAGACCGTCGTCGTGGACGCTCCGACCGTTGAGGATACGGTCAGGATATTGAAGGGTCTCCGCGATAAGTATGAGGCTCATCATAAAGTGGTTTTTACCGACTCGGCGCTGGAATCGGCGGCACGGCTTTCAGATCGATATATAAGTGCGCGTTTTCTTCCCGATAAGGCGATAGACGTTATAGACGAAGCCGGCTCGCGGGCCCGCCTCAATACGATGGTCATCCCGGTCGACCTTAAGGAAGAAGAGAAAAAGATCGAGCAGTCTCGGATAGAAAAAGAAGAAGCGGTGAAGGGGCAGGATTTCGAGAAGGCCGCGCGGTTCCGTGATCTCGAAAGAAAGCAGAAAGAAGAGCTTGAGGTGAGGCGCGCTGAATGGAAACAGGAACAGAGCAAAAAAGAAGTTATAGTCAACGACGAGGACATCGCGCGCATAGTCTCGGACTGGACGGGCATACCTCTCGTACAGGTCGAGGAGAAAGAATCACAGAAGTACCTGCATCTGGAGCAAAAATTAAAGGATCGCGTTGTAGGGCAGGACGAACCGATATCTTCGATAGCGCACGCCGTCAGGCGTTCGCGCGCGGGAATAAAGGACCCCAACAGGCCCATAGGCACGTTTGTTTTTCTGGGCCCGACCGGTGTGGGCAAAACGCTCCTCGCGAAAAAACTCGCGGAAGTCATCTTCGGGGATGAGGACGCGATCATACAGGTAGATATGTCGGAGTACATGGAAAAATTCAACGTCTCCAAGCTGGTAGGAGCGCCCCCGGGATACGTAGGGTATGAAGAGGGCGGTCAGCTGACCGAGAAAGTGAGGCGTAAACCTTATTCCATAGTGCTTCTTGACGAAATAGAAAAAGCGCATCCGGATGTGTTCAATATACTTCTTCAGCTTTTGGATGAAGGGCGCCTGACCGATTCTTACGGCAGAAAAGTGAGTTTTAAACATACGGTGCTGATCATGACGTCGAATATCGGCGCGGACCTTTTGAGAAAGACGGGTTCCATAGGTTTTACGACTGAAAAAAAAGAGGAAGAGACATACGCAGAGATGAAGGGCAGGTTGCTAGTCGAGATAAAAAAGACGTTTAAACCCGAGTTTCTTAACCGTATCGACGAAGTGATCGTTTTTAGGAGTCTTAACGAAAAAGATCTGAGCCACATCATAGACATAGAGGTGCGCGAAGTCGCGGAACGCCTGAAGGAACAGAACATTGAGATAGTACTTTCTCCGGAAGCAAGGCTATTCTTGATAGAGAAAGGTTTTGACAGGGTGTTCGGTGCCCGTCCTTTGAAGCGAGCGATACAGAAATATCTTGAAAACCCGCTGGCCGAGGAAATAATCTCGGGAACGTTCAAGAACAATTTGAAAGTGAACGTGACAGCCGATAAAGGTGCTGATACTTTGAAGTTTGAGCCCTCGGGCGCTAAAGAGAGCGTGAAAAAATAAAATGAACCCGGTAGTTTACGCGCGTTTGCAGTATGGGGATATGGTGAGACGGGTAGGCGGTTTTTTTACCTACTTCGGGGGGCTCGCGATACTCTCCGCGGAGACGGTTTTCTGGACTATAGTACCGCCGTACAGAAAAAGGCATATCCTCGAACAGATGATGAAGATGGGGGTCGCCTCTTTTCCGATCGTTTTCCTGATCAGCCTTTTTACTGGAATAGTTCTTGCTCTTCAAAGCGCGCATCAGATGCAGCGGGTGTCGACCGAAATGTATATCGCCTCGCTCGTTTCGATGTCGCTCGTGAGGGAGCTCGGACCCGTGATGGTGGCGCTTATTGTGGCCGGCAGATGCGGCGCGGCTATAACGGCGGAACTTGGCACAATGAAAGTGACCGAGCAGATAGATGCGCTCGAGACATTGTCAGCCGACCCGGTCAGTTACCTGGTAGTGCCCAGGTTTTTGGCCCTTTTAATAATGCTGCCGCTCCTTACTATTTACGCGGATTTTTTTGGTATAGTCGGCGGGTATTTGATAGGTGTTTACAAACTGAGCATACCGCCGTCCATGTACGTAAAAATGACTTTTGACCCGATGAGCGTAAAAGATCTCATCACCGGAAGCATAAAAAGTCTATCGTTCGCCTGGATAATATCGATCGTGTCGTGTTACGAGGGAATGAACTCCGATGGCGGGGCGGAAGGTGTCGGCAAGGCTACGACGAGAAGCGTCGTGAACAGTTTCATAATAGTCATCATCGTGGATTGTTTCTTCACGGCATTATTTTACTTTTTTGGATAAGGATGATACAGCTTACCAACATATCTAAATCATTCGGCGGGCGTTACGTTCTAAAAAACCTGAACCTTGCCGTGAAGAAAGGCGAGTCCCTTGTTGTGATCGGGCGCAGCGGATGCGGGAAAAGCATTCTTTTGAAACACATCATTGGGCTCGTGAGGCCCGATGAAGGCAATGTCCTTATAGATGATGTGGATATAACCGTATGCGGAATGAAAGACATGATGAATATCAGGAAAAAATTCGGTATGCTTTTTCAGGGTGCGGCGCTTTTTGATTCGATGAATGTACTTGAAAACGTGGGTTTTCAACTGATAGAACATACCGACTTGGGCGAAGCGGAAATAAAAAAACGTGTGTCGGAATGCCTGAAGATGGTTGGGCTTAAAGGCATAGAAGATCTGAAACCGTCGGAACTTTCCGGAGGCATGAAAAAACGTGTGGCACTTGCCCGTGCGATAGCGATGTCTCCCGAGATCATCCTTTTTGACGAACCGACGACGGGTATAGACCCTATAACGGGTGATACGATAAATAACCTGATCAGGACCTTGCACGAACAGCTCAAGATCACTTTTATAACTGTCACACATGATATGAAAAGCGCCTGCAGGATCGCCGACAGGATCGCGATGCTTTACGGCAAGAAGTTGGTCGAGATCGGTACGCCAGAGGAAATGCAGAATTCAAAAGACCCTGTGGTGAGGCAGTTCGTGGATGGCAAGGCAGCCGGCCTGGACACGGCGGTTTAAACGAGGAGAAGACATGTACAAAGACGAGAAACTTGAATTGAAGGTAGGGCTATTTATTGGCATAGGTTTTTTTGTAGCCTTTCTTCTGGTTGTTTCCATTAAAGATTTTTCGATGATGGGAAAACATTATTATCTGAACGTGGTCTTTGATTTTGTGAACGGCATAAACGTCAACTCACCTGTCAGAGTAGCGGGTGTGTCTGCCGGCGAGGTAAAAAATATACAAGTGTATTACGACGATAAGGTCGCAAGGACTAGGATCAAACTGTCTATGGTGATCAAGAACGACTTTCGGCTTGAGGAAGATTCGGCTTTCAGGATCAACAAACTTGGGCTTTTGGGTGAACAATATATAGAGGTCTCTCCCGGGAAGGCCAAGACTTTCATTCAGCCGAACGCTACTGTCGAGGGAAAAAATCCCATGAACGTCGGAGAGGAAATGGAGAAGTGGAACGAGTTGTTCGTTTCGTTGAATTTTATTGTGCAGAAGATCAAAAATGGCGACGGGACGTTCGGTAAGTTGATAGTGGACGACAAACTTTACAATGATTTCGAGTCGGTGTTCTCTAAGATCTCGAAAGGTGAAGGGACTTTGGGTAAGTTGATAGCGGATGACAAAGTTTACAAGAACATGGATTCCATTTTAACCGACATCAAAGAGGGCAAGGGGACGATAGGTAAACTCATCGTTGAGGACAAGATCTATAACGAAGCGGAGTCCGCGGTTTCTGACATAAAAGAGAACCCGTGGAAATTGGTTTATAAGACGAAGGATACGAAAGCGAAGAAGCGCTAAACGTAACGAAAGGAGAGGGACGTGCTGACAATTAATATTCTGAGGTTGTTCTTTCTGGTGCTGATGACGGTTTGCGGCTATTATATCGGGTCTATCTTTTTGCCCGGTAAAGCGCATGGTTTAGCCGCCGGGGCGTTGGGAGGTTTTTTGTTTTCGGCAATTGTCATTTTTATGGAGGCCAGGCTCAGAAGAGTATCCTTGCGCAACTTATCGGCCGGGGTGTTCGGGCTAATTTTCGGATTTTTTGTCGCGTGGCTGCTGACCCTTATCATCAAACTTGTCCCGATGGGCGATATCTTTTATTCCACGTTTCAAATAATTTTTACGTGCGTTTTCTGTTATCTGGGCATGATCATAGCGATAAAGGGCAAAGACGAGTTCAACATAATAATCCCGTATGTCCGGTTCTCTCGCGAAGACCAGGATAGGCAGGTATTCATTTTGGACACGAGTGTGATCATCGACGGCAGGATCGTGGGGATATGCGAGACGGGGTTCATCTCGGGGAAGCTTTTAGTGCCGCGTTTTGTACTTAGGGAACTTCAACAAATAGCGGATTCGTCCGATGACGCTAAACGCGCAAAAGGTCGAAGAGGTCTGGATATGCTCAATACGTTGAAAAAAATTCACGGTATAGACCTGATCGTTCATGACGAAGAACTGTCCGATATCAAAGAAGTTGACGCGAAACTTGTGCGGCTGGCCAGGATACTCGATAGTCACGTTATAACCAATGACTTCAACCTGAACAAGATAGCGAAACTTGAGGGTGTGAAAGTTCTCAACATTAACGATCTCGCGAATTCTTTGCGGTTGGTCGTTTCTCCCGGCGAAGAGATGTATGTGTATGTGCGTAAGGAAGGTAAAGAAAAGACCCATGGCGTGGCGTACCTTGATGACGGCACCATGATAATCGTCGAGAATGGTCGCCGGCTTATAGGGAAAGACGTGAAAGTAGTTGTCGCAAGCGTTTTGCAGACGTCCGCGGGGCGCATGATATTCGCCAACCCCGTCGAGAACCTCGGCGGCGAAGCCCCTAAGAACGGTGGTGTACAGTAAAAGAATATCACGCCACTAACCTGGGGACATACCGCTGCGTCTGATAGTTGGTTCATAGCGGTGTGTCCCCCTAGATACACTAACGTTACAGAGCAAGAAGGAAGTCTATGCGTATTGGCATCGGCTACGACATCCATAAACTCATAAAGGGCCGTAAGCTCGTGATCGGCGGCGTGGATATTCCGCATGATAAGGGCCTTTTGGGCCACTCGGACGCGGATGTGCTCGCGCATGCCGTCTGTGACGCGCTGATAGGCGCCATGGCAAAAGGCGACATCGGCCGGCATTTTCCCGACACGGACAAGCGATATAAGGGCATTTCAAGTTTGAAACTTTTGCGTTATATCCGCGGTTTGTTATCGCGGTCGAAGTATAAAGTGGTCAATATCGACGCCAACGTCATCGCCGAACGGCCCAAGATGTCTCTTTACGGCGGGAAAATGTGCGAAAATATCGCCGCGGCGCTCAGGATAAAACGTGATGCCGTGAACGTGAAATTCAGGACAAATGAGGGCCTGGGGCCGCTCGGAAAGGGTGAGGGCATCGCGGCGCAGGCGGCCGTGCTTGTCGAGCGGAGATAAGGGGTTTCATAGGAGGAACAATGATGCTCATTAACCTGGTTTTACTGATCGCCATAGGCGCAATATTGTTCTACGTACTCGGCAGGACGTATTTCAAGGGCGAGATACAGGACATTTTTGACCGCGATCCGGCTGCGAAAAGTTACGCTGAGATAATTTTCACTTACTCCGGACTTCACGCGATCATATTTTATAGACTTGCCAATAAAGCGTGGAAAGCCGGTCTTCCGTTTTTACCGCGTTTTATATCCCAGTTCGCGAAATGGCTGACAGGTATAGAGATACATCCTGGAGCTACCATCGGCAGGGGACTATTTATCGACCACGGTATGGGTGTTGTGATAGGAGAGACATCTGTTATCGGTGACAATGTGACGTTGTTTCAGGGGGTTACACTGGGCGGTACCGGCAAAGAAAAAGGTAAGCGGCATCCGACCATCGGGAATAACGTAGTTGTAGGCGCCGGTGCGAAAGTTCTGGGAAACATAACGATCGGCAACGACGTAAGTATAGGCGCCAATGCCGTTGTTTTGAGGGACGTGCCGGATAATTCCACGGTAGTGGGTGTGCCCGGGCGTATCGCCAGACAGGACGGTCAGCGTGTTACGGGCGGCATCAACATCGATTATACGAGCCTGCCCGACCCGTTGCAGCAGGCGCTTGAGAAGTTGCAGCATGAGATAGACAGCATCGAGAAGGAATTGAAAGACTATAGCGGTAAATGAAGGCAGGTAATATGCTTCACTTATATAACTCATTAACGAAGATGAAAGAGCCGTTCGTGCCGCTCGAGCCGCATGTGGCCAAGTTTTACGTTTGCGGGCCTACGGTCTATGACCATCCGCATATAGGGCACGCCAGAAGCGCTTATGTGTTCGAGGTGATGAGACGGTATCTGACAAGCAAGGGATTTCGCGTGTTTTTTGTAAGGAACGTCACGGATATTGACGATAAGATCATCAATAAAGCCGTGCAGGACCTTAAAGAAAAAGGCATGACGGAACTTGAGGATCATTTAAAGAAGGAAGTCGCCGCCGTATCCATAAAATATTATG
Source organism: Candidatus Omnitrophota bacterium (assembly GCA_015233235.1). GTDB lineage: Bacteria > Omnitrophota > Gorgyraeia > Tantalellales > Tantalellaceae > JADFYD01. The sequence continues at coordinate 6,683 of JADFYD010000048.1, forward strand.
AAAGCTACCAAAAAGCAATGGAGCATTTGGGGCTTTTACCTCCTGACGCCGAACCAAAGGCGACCGAGTATATCGGTAAGATAATCGGATTTATCGCGAAACTGATTCAGAAAGGGAATGCTTATGTTTCGGGGGGAGACGTGTATTTTGACGTGGGAAGTTTCCCCGAGTACGGCCTTTTGTCGGGACAGGATAAGAATGAACTTTTAGAAGGGACAAGAATAAACCCCGACGAACGTAAACGCGACAGTTTGGATTTCGCTCTTTGGAAATCGGCGAAGCCTAATGAGCCTGCGTGGGACAGCCCATGGGGCAAGGGCCGGCCGGGATGGCATATAGAGTGTTCTGTCATGAGCACGGATATTCTCGGGTCAGTTTTTGATATACACGGCGGAGGGCTTGACCTTATTTTTCCTCATCATGAAAATGAGATCGCCCAGTCTAAAGCGGCGACCGGCGGTATGTTCGCGAAATATTGGGTCCATAACGGGTTTCTTACGGTCGCGGGCGAAAAAATGTCGAAATCTCTCGGTAATTTTGTGACCGTTGATGATTTTTTAAAACAATACAAAGACGCTGACCTCCTGAAGATCCTTTTTTTATCCAGCCATTACAGAAGTCCGGTGAATTATACGGAAGAGAAAATGCAGGAAGGCGCGAGCAGCAAAAAACGCATCATGATATTTATTGATAAGGCCGAAAGACTTGGCAAAGATCATATGAGGAAGGACGAGATCAAAGAGAACGAGGAACTGCTGGTTTTGAAGACGAAAATAACCGAATTGTCAGAAAAATATGAAAGTGCTATGGATGACGATTTTAACACGCCGGGAGCGCTCTCGGTCATTTTTGAAGCCGTGCGCATAGGGAATGAGGCTCTGCTCGGGAATTCGGATGACGAAATAAAGGCGCATTCCGCCGCGATGATAAAAAATTTTATTATCGACAAATGTAAGATCTTTGGTCTGGACATGAGAACGCGCAAGGAAGAAAAAGATTCCGAAAGGATCGACAAACTTGTGCAGAAAAGGGCCGAAGCCCGCATAAATAAGGATTTTAAAGCAGCCGACGAGATACGGCATGAACTTGACGCGCTGGGCGTGACGGTCGAGGATACGCCGAAGGGGCCGGTTTGGCGGAGAAAGTGAAGTTTAAAGTTCAGAGCTCAGAGAGATATGTATGAAAAACAAGCGAATATTGTCAAAAGGCATATTCATCGCATTCGAAGGGCCCGAGGGATGCGGAAAGAGCACTCAGTCGAAAAGGCTTTATGCCGAACTCTGCAAGAATGGATATGATGTGCTGCACACTTCCGAACCAGGTGATACCGGTCTTGGGAAGAAAATAAGAGAGATACTCTTGTATAAAAAGAGCATCAATGTGACTCGTGTGGCGGAACTTCTGCTATTCGAAGCCGACAGGGCCCAGCACGTCGCGGATGTGATATTGCCGGCCCTGGATAAAAGGAAGATCGTACTTTGCGACAGGTTCAATACGGCAACTTTCGCTTATCAAGGTTATGGACTCGGTCTTCCGCTCTCCTCGATAAGAACAGTGGACGATATCGCCCGGCAATCGATTTCACCGGACATAGTGATTTGTTTGGATGTTGACGTCAAGACCGGCCTAAAACGCGCCATGTCAAAAAATATGTTCGACAAAATGGAGAAAAGAGGTTTCGAGTTTCACTCGCGCGTGCGAAAGGGCTACATTCAAATGGCAAAGACGTCTCCCCGAATGTTTCGAGTGGTGAACGCGGCTATGGGTAAAGAAGAAGTTTACTGCGCCGTCAGGAAAATAGTTTATGGAATTATTGAGAAATATACGCGGCCAGCAAAAGGCCGTTAAGTTTTTAACTAACACGCTTTCTGCCGATAGGGTCGCCAATAGCTACCTTTTCACCGGTCCCGCGGGCGTCGGTAAGACACTCGCGGCAAGATGCCTTGCGAAGGAACTTTTGTGTGAAAATACCTCTTTTGGGAAACAGACAAGGAACGCTTCCGGGCTTTTCGGCGCCGCACACGCGCTAGACGAAGCTGCCGGACATGAAACAATAGCCTCAGGCGCGTGCGGCACATGCTCCGGCTGCAGAAAGGTCGAGAATATGGCGCATCCGGATCTGTTGCTGGTCACAAAAGAGGACAGGCAGAGCGTTGTCATCAGCGAGATCAGAAAAATAAAAGAAGTGTTCTCGCTTAAACCTTTTGAGTCGGCGTGGAACATATGCATTATCGAAGATGCGCATCTTATGAACGCGGCCTCTTCCAATGCCCTGTTAAAAGTTCTGGAAGAACCGCCCGGGAAATCCGTAATAATACTTGTGACGCATAAAAAAGAGCTGCTGCTGCCGACTGTCATATCAAGGTGCCTGGAAATACGGTTTAACTTCCTGCCGTTCGAAGATGCCGCCGATATAATCAAAAACACGGCCGAGATAGACGAAAAAGATGCGGAATTTTTGGCCTTTTATACGAATGGTTCTCCGGGCGCGGCGCTGGAAATGATAGAGAGCGATATACTTGTAAGAAAGGACGATATATTGTCGAAAGTTTTCAAAATACTCAGCAATAAAGGCGGGATATCGCCGGCTTGGGATGTTGAAGATAGAGCAGAGCTCGCGGGCGATCTAGAGTTCCTGATAGTACTGCTTCGCAACGCGGCGGTGGGAAGGGCCGGTTTTAATACGGCAAAATACGATGTAATTTTTAAAGGGCATGAGGATGTGCTTACTTTGCTGAAAAAGTATTCTATAGACGAACTTTATTCTGTTATGGCAAAGATCATCGGTATAAAAAGCGCGATCGAGGGCAACGTAAACTCGAAATTGGCGTCATCGTATTTGCCGTCTGTGTTCAGCTGTTAAAATGGAGGACAAATGACTAATATAGATCCAAAAGAAGTAGTTCGGATTAAAATCCGCTCGGAAGGTGAAGTGAGACAGTTTTTCACGAACGGCATGAAGTTCACGATAGCCGAAAAGGTCATAGTAGAGGCGGACCGCGGGCTGGAATACGGCGAAGTCGCTACATTGGCCGAGCATATCGAGGATCCGGAATTTCCCTGGAGAACCATACGGAAGGTTATACGCAAAGTGAACCCCTGGGACCTCGAGCAGATACAGAAGAATAAGGAAAATCAGCGGCTAAAAGCCTGGTGACCGCTCCCGGTTTCCCGTCACCGATAACTTTGTCATCGATCTTTGTCACAGGAATGATCTCGGCTGCCGTACCGGTCAAAAAACATTCGTCGGCGGCAAA
>JADFYD010000049.1 GCA_015233235.1 Candidatus Omnitrophota bacterium
TCACCGACAAGTTCTTTCGTAGGACAGGCTACGTCGAATTCGACCTTATATCCCCTGTACTCGGCTTCTTCCCGAGCCTTTATTCTTGCGAGTTCCCGCATAAATTCTTCCGTCGTGCCCGATAACCCGGCCGGCAATGAAACAATTTTCTCGTAGTAATTTTTACCGCGCATCTCCTTTTCAAGCTTAGTTTTCAGCATCACCCTCTGCCCTTCCGGCAGTATCGACTCGGCGACGATGTGGCATATAATAGTTTTTTCGGCGATTGTCGGAGTATTGTTAAGGTTCTCGGTGTGTATCGCGTCTGCTTCATTTAGTCCAGCGGCTAGCGACCCTCCCTCCGGCATCTTTTGTAAACTGTGAACGGTGGACAGTTGACAGTTTGGTTTTCCCCCCGACTCATCTTCCAAAAGTGTCATTAATAACTCATCGAGATCACTACGTTTGCTGTCAAAGCAACCTGACAAATCATGCAGACCATATGATGGAGCGACCGTCCCCAATACATCTTTCATGGACAAGTTTCCGCTCTTATACGACTCCAAGTTCGCGGCTATAAATTCAGCGATTTTCTTTAACACTTCATTAGGGACGCTGATGTACGACCATCCAAGCTTTTTCACGCCGGAAGCATCACGCCCGGTAAGCTCCGATATAATATCCTTTTCTCTATCAATATTGCAAAAAGCGGTAAAGAGCTCCGCCAAACTCAAACCGCCAAGTGCCTTGCTGATCCTTATCTGACCGATGAGACCCGCATATCTTTTTGGCCGCTTTATGATTAGTGCGGCCGCTTTGGCCAAACTCTCATAACTTAAATTTATCTTGGTCCACCCAAGGTCTTTAACGCTCCCGGCACTCTTACCGGTCAATCTGGCTATTATTATTTGTGCTCTCTTCGTGTCGTTAAACGCGGTGTGTAGATGCCCTAGATGCACACCGCCCAGGTCTTTAGCTAACCTTATGTATCCAACCGTATCATGATATTTCTGAGGATTCTTTAGCAGCAGTTCCGATGCCTTTTTTAAAGTTTCCAAAGGAAGATCGATCTTGACCCAATTCAGATCTTCGAATCCACTGGTATCATTCCCCGTTAATTCATGTATCACTACCCTGGCTTTCTCTACATCTCCGAACGCGTTATAAAGCTCGGAAAACAGCGGTTTCTTTTTGTCCAGATCAAAAGCGAGATTAAGATATCCCGGAGTATTCCTATATTTTTTCGGGGAGGCTATTATCATCGACGCGGCCCTGGCAAGCATATCATATGGCATATCGATAGATCTCCACTCAAAAGCCGGCATGCCCTCGGTCTCCATACCCGTTAACTCGTTTATGATTACTTTAGCTGTCGTTATATCGCCGAAAGCGGTGTAAAGCTCACGTAAATTTATTTTTCCAAGCTCTTTTGCCAGCCTCACATGACCGTCAACGCCATGATAACGCGCCGGATCATTTGCTATCAAACGCGCGGATTTACATAAAGTATCGTACGGCATATTTATGTATGGCCAGTTGAACGGCGAGATCCCTTCGAGTGATACACCCCGTAATTCCTTCACTATTATCCTTGTTTGTTCCGCGTGCGCGAAAGTCGCGTATAAATTACCAAGATGCGCGCCGCCCAGATCTTTCGCGAGTTTTAATAAGCCACTGATGCCTTCATAGTTCTTAGGATTTTTAACTATTAGGTCCGCCGCTTGTTTTAGAACATCGAAACGGATCGGCATTCTCGGCCATTTTAACGAATAGTCCCCGGTAAGACCTTCATCTTTTAGCAGCACCTTTGCCAGATCTTTAAAATCACGGGTTTTGCCGGACAGCGTCTCTTTTAAATAGTCAAGGTTAGGTTCATATCCTTCGGATATCAATTCTTTCGCCATTGTCAGAATTCCGGAAGTATTCCTATATTTATCAAAAGTTCCGTTTCGCGCGGCGGCGAGTAATTTTTCTACCACAACGAAAAACATATCCTGACCCAGGTACTGCACGGCATACCGGTCCTTCCCCATTAGACTATTTATTTTCGGCACAGAAAGTCTTGCCGATGCGTGTAAGACCATGTTCTTAAAATATCCGTATCCGTCATTCGGAATGTTCTGATAAAGATCTCTGATGAGATAATATATCGCGAAAGCGCCGTACTTTTCCGGGTACGTCTCAAGGTCTATGCCAAAAGGCTTGCGACCCTTCAGATTCTCGAGATATATTGAGCCTATCATTTCTTCAAAACTCGCCAAATTCCCCGTCAAAATATTTGACGCATTCGCCATAGACGATTTTCTCTCTCTGATCATACCACTTAGAACACTTTCAAGATCAGCGATGAACTCGTCGATATTTGAAATATATCGGTTCGGGTTGGAGAAATAGCATCTTTTCAGCATTTCGACCATTTTCGGAGGCATGAAAGCGGTTTTCACCGGATCTATGGCAAATCTCTCATCATCACTCTCTCTGGTAGCGATAAATTTCAGTAAACCTCTTAATCCGACCGTATCCCAAACATTATTTCCGCCATGGTAGTCGATTAAAACAAATTTTTCTTCCTTCCCGGACATAATGACATGCCAGTTGCTGATATCTCCATGCTGTTTTCCGGTACATTCCTCGAACTTTTTTAAAGCCTTTGCCATAGATAGAAGCCCTGTTGCTAAATTGATAAAATTCTTTTGAAAATAGGTTTTAAGGTCGAGCCCTTCGGTTTTGGTCGAGTTGACAAAGTCACGAAGTGTCACCCCCTCAATGTTATCTATCACATTAACGATATTTCCGGAGGCGTCCTTCAACGTTACGCCTTTAGCGAAATGGTCCGTCCACGCCTCGTCCTTGTGTTCGTTCACCTTTCTAAGGATCTCCGATTCCCTCTCCGAGCCCTTCGTCTCAGCCTCATTTGGAGCGATGAATTTAAGCCAGTATTTTTCACCCCGGCAGGCGCCATCCTTTATTTCGATAACTTCTTTCACATGCTCCTGAGTATATTGATCGTCCTGATCAAACCGCCCATTAAGTCGATCAGCCTTAAAATGCGTTCCCGAATCTATAACAAGGAACCGTCTTCCTTCCAATATCAAAGTATCACCGATCATTATGTTTTTAGGATTTGCAGTATCTTTTATTTCTTTAGCATGCCCGAGCGTATAACCCAGCGACGCCAATTTGGCGCGTACTTCGGTGAGCTCTTTCGGCGGCGGAGACGGACGCGTGAGCGATTCGTTCTCCTTTATGAATTTTTCAATGAAGACACCTTTGAGTGTCTCATTGAGAAAATACCCGTTCTTGTCACCTAAGACTATCCCGGCCACTTCAAGCGCATGACGCTCGCGGCGGATGGTACGCGCGGAATAGACACCGCTCCTTTTAAGATCTGCCATAGCAAGCGCTGTTAATTCATTGCCGGTCTTCGGGTTATCACTGAAAGCACTCGCGGCGTACATTTCGCGCAAAAGCTGCGCGGGATTTCCGGGATGCGTTTTAAGTTTTGCCATTTGCGGTTCTTTCTCGTCGACAAATTCGCGATAGGTTTCTATTTTAACGATGGCCTTAGCGGCGGTACCGTAATCAGTAAATCCTTCTTTTATAGCTAAACTCAGTACATGTTCTAAATATTTTTTATCGGCGTCTTCAGGAACAAGGTAAGTCAGGTGATTCGCCGCGTCCTGCCAATTTTTGGAAAAGTTAACTATGACATAATATGGGCCATGCATACCGGCCGCCCAGCTGGGGTCACCCGCGACGAGCGGGCCGCAATTCAAACTTTTTATGCTTTCGTCACAAATAATGTTCACAAGATTCAATAATCCACCCTTCTCTATCTCTACTCCGTGAGCGATGATCCCCAATTTGTCACCGATAGCCAATATTTTTTCCTGCAGCATACTGAGCTCGTTATAGTTAGCCCTGTCCTTTAAATATTTGTTCACATCTCCCGGCGAAGGCGGAAGTTTATACAGAAATATCTGCCGCTTCACCCATAATTGGGTTTGTTCGCTCAAACCCGCGAGAACCTGCCTCTGAGCTTCTTCAGTAAGTTTCTCATAATGCATAACACCCACAGGGTTGGCCGCCTCAAAATATCTTATGACTTTAGCGACATCCTCTCCCGCACTCGTACCACGATCCCTTAATTCTTTTAAAGTCGAATCAATACGGGACGGATAGAGGTCTGCATCCCTGACCAAGTCGCCTTTACGAATGCGGGCAAACACTTCCTGCACTTTCATAAAATGCGCTATACCCTGTTCCCTGCCGAGAGAACTGATGGCCTTCCATATGGTATTGTGCCCGGCGAACATAAGGTCGCAAAGCCATCCCGCGAGCGAACGGTATCGGCCATTTTCATTCAATTTAAGGAGCTTAACTTTGTCATCGAAAGCCCGCATTTCGCTCCAAACTTCAGGGTCTCTGCTGATCATGGAAGGACTGGGAAATTGCGAAAAAGCCCGCTCTCCCAAAAAGTCATATAACTGCCCAATCATTTCGGGACTCATCACATTCGCGCGGCCATCGATCTCTAAAAGCCGATCGACCATCGCCGACATCTGCCTTATCGTTTCTTTAAGTTCCTCCGTGGACGGATCAGTCGCGCTCTTGCCTAAGAATCGTGCGGGGATCTCATCAGTCCTCACAGCACCCATTCGTACTTCAAGCATTTTGACCGCATTATTTAAGCTGTACACTTGTTCCTGAACTGGAACATGGATAGCTTCCATGCCAATTTTCCTGGCTGGCTCAATATCTTTTTCTTTTGAATCACCCACAGATATTACCCGTGCAGGCGCAACCGCCCTTCTCTTTGGCAATTATTCCGAATATTCAAGATCCGGCTTTTCTCTGCCAATTTCGTATGTTGTGAACACTCTATCCAACAAAGTATGAATACCTAACAAATCCACAATATTACTCGTAAGTGTCTGTGTGTTGTTCGACAAAAGCGCAATTGCATATCCCTTATCCTTCAGGCCTTTCAGCTCTAAAATTAATCTCTCATCCTTCTGTTTTATGTATAGTCCGACATCGATAGTAGCCCAATCTTTTGCTATTTCATCTAAATTTAATCCGAGTTTTCTTGCGGTTGCCCAAAAAGATGACAACCCAAGCTCTTTTTTATTCCGCAAAAATCCCTGTTTGCCTTCATCGACTGATACTCCGAATTTTGCCGCATAAACCTTAAAAAATGCTTCATTTTTCCGTTCTGTCAATCCAAGCTTTGTGGAAGCCAGCAAAGTATCATCCATATCTAAGATCAGCAGATCAAAATTCCTTTCCAACCCCTCTCGCACGGCACTTACACTTGGTGCACTTGGGGACGGTCCCGGAAGGGACACATCTTCCGATTCGACAGGAGCGGCTTTTACCGTTTCTACCGTTATTGGCGTTACCTTGTAGATTACGGCTTTTACGTTCTTATCGTCGATCGCGATATCTTTCGCGACTACTTCGAGCTTCAATTTTAGCTCATCCTTAGCTTCATTTAGAATTCCAAGAGCTTCATCATTTATATCGGATAGCGCGCTAAAAACAAGAGTTCCGCCCTTTTGCGTATTCAGAGACTTCAACGCTTTTTTTGCTACTTCTTTAGCCGCCTCACGGCTGGAAGCTGCCTTTACATAATCCAGAACATCCAGCAGGAATACGACATCATATGTTCCGTCCCTGACCTCTTTCGCGTGCTCCACATATTCATTAATTATCTTTAATCGGCTTTTAACTAGCTCTACTACCTGCCTGCCTTCGGGATAAACCCCTTCAATGTGATCAAACAATATTTTAATTTGCTGTTCCATTGAATTTGTTTTTTCCGGCTGACATAGATCAAGCGACGCTCCCTTGAATATAGTATAAATTTCAGGGTACGGATAATTTCCTGCTCCTATACCGAGAACCTTTGCTCCTTTCTTTATTCCTATTCTGTCCACGAGACCGGCCGCGTACGGATTTGCCCAGAGATATGGCTGTTTCTCATCATAAATTTTCAGTTTCCTGAATAATTCCACAAGCGGACCTTCCCATGGGATGAGATTTTCTATAGACGTCGGCACACGCGCATCTGTCTTGCCTATCAGCATCGCAAGATGAGCGCGTTTTCCTTCGGGAGTAGATACTGTTTCTAGAATATCGACGGGAAAACCGGGGATTGCCATAAGTCTATCAAGCGTTTTCGTGTCGCGATCACCTGTTCGTTCTTCGGGATGGGCGTCATAGAAAGCCTTGAGCCCGGCTATCTGCCCGTTAATATCCATTCCTCCGGACGGCCCGCCAAAGCCAGGTTGTTTTTTGGTTTCGCCCGCAGGCGGCGCGGCTGGAGTGTTTATCGGAGGCGCCGGAGATTCATCGGTGAACCCTTGATACAAATCTCTTAAGAGTCGCGTCATTTCCGCGTCGGGCCCTGAAGTTACTGGAGCGGTTATGTCTTTTTGTTTTACTTGCGGCTGCGAAACAGTTGCCGGAGGTATTGCTGATTTTTCATCTAAATGTATCCGCGCCGTCACGAAAACAATAGACTTACTCAACGTATGCTCAATTATATCTTCGGATTCGCATTTCATGCCTAACTCTTCGGCTTTGTCTCTTACGATACGAGCCGTATCAAATTCTTCATCATCAAGCCACATTTCAAGACCAGTAAAGATCATCCATCGGGGTTTCAAAGCGAATATGAGCTGAAGATACCAATTTTTACCCTCTTGAAGAGCCCTTTCGGCAGCTTCACTATCGCCAAAAAGGTCTTCTCTTTCATCATCGGAATACAGGCCGTCGTTCGGAAGATTGGCCACCACCGTATCTATCCCCCTTGCCCCCATCAAATTTTGTATGTCTTTAAAATGACCCTGCTCTATGGAAACGTTCGTGACTCCGTTCAATTTAAGCGACTCTCCCGATCTTTCGATCATCTTCGGATCGAGTTCAAATGCTATGATTTTTTTGGCCCCTAGACGGGACGCGAGGATGGAAAGGATCCCGTCGCCGCTTCCGGCATCAAGAACGACTTTATCTTGAATAATATCGCGCCGCGCCTGCATGGCTAGAATCGCTGCGTGTGTGAACATGTGATGATGAAACTCTACCCTGTCGATCTCTTCGTATTTCGCAAGGTTAGTCACAATGACATAGTCTTTGTAAGGAATGAGTTTATCCTTAAATTTATCCCACTCCTCGGGCCGGATAAACAGGAACCGGCCCACAATGATGTAATCCTTGCCGTAATAAGTCGTAAATTCTTTACCTCCAACCTTATTATCGACTTTCACGATCTCACCATCGGGCCATAATACTTTGGCGAGCTCTAAAAGCGAGGTTTGTATAAATTTTTTTACAACACGTATCGACGTCCTGCTTCCTATGTTCTTACTTTCTGTGGAAATCAATAGTTTCTTTTTAGTGCCCGCCATCCCCATCGCCAAACCAAAGTACGGGGCTAGCCACATGTTGTAGGCCGCATGGATAGTTCCTGCCGCGATGAGGGGAATAAACGGGTGAAGGCCGCAGGCACAAAGCATGGCAAGATATACGCTTCGCGTAACCCCGCTAAGCTCGCTAAGCCATATCTTATCCCTGGCATCAGGCTTGCCGGGTTTAAATTCTAGCGTTCCATCTTTCGTAAGTATGTATACCCCATCGCCATGCAGAAATGGAAAAACGTAATAGAGCACAACGCTTCCTATAACTATTCCGGCCATTTTCAAGATCGGCGACCCGCTGAGCCCCGCAAAGTGTCCAAGCACGCTGACGAATATTCCCGACAAGACTATTTCCTCGAGAAATCCTATCACGCCACCTATGTGCCTATCTGACATGCGCCTATCCCCAAACCTGACGGCTCTAAACATTTTTATAAGCGGTTCCGACCACAGGCTGACCATGCCGACCGGGACGTCATGATCAAGTACGGTTAACATCTGATCATATCTTACCCGCCTTCCCATACCTTTTCCTTCCTGCTCGACAAAATCCAAAAGCAGCAGAAAAACCATAAACTCAACAGAACAATTCAAACCACCTTCTATTTTTGATTCTTCGCCTTCTACCAGACGGCGCAGGATATTGTGCGCCGCGGGGTTTCGCGAGGCGTTATACATGGATTCCAGGCGCGGGATAAGAGCGACCATGGGGCTCCAGTCACCTTTCGCATGCGAATGCTCTTTCAGTTCCCGATAATAGCCAAGCACTTTTTCTATTCGTTTTTTGCCAATCTTATCGACAGCGGCTCGCGTCGCGCCCCACAACAAATACGCGAATGCCAGGGACTCTTTATAAATAAAAAGCTCGTCGTTCTTGTTGACCGCGTTTCCTCGTCCGAACCCGAAATCCCTTAAAGAATCCCCGTAAAAGTGCCGGCGATAGTGCCTAATATCTTCAAATAATTCGTTAAGCGGCCGTGCCATATCGCCAGCCTCTTTCAAGGTTTCCTTCTCTACTCCCTCGAGGTCCACGCCGGGACCGGATGAGGCCGCGATAGAACGGATATTCATAACTTTCCGAAGGTGATAAAGATCACGCGCCAGCATTTCTTTCCATATAAAATGGAGATTCCTTATAACAACGGGACCTTCTGTCACTACGCCCTTCTCTTCGACCATGCGAAGCAATTTCGCGCGTAAAAGTTCTCCCTCTTCTCTAAGCGTTGTTCCTTCTTCAATGAGCGGATAAGCCGGCAAAGAAGGGTCATTTAGGTTAAAGAACAAAAGTTCCATATTGTCGCGCGCGGGGTCATCAAGTGAATATAGGTTTATTTCCATGCCTTCCACAACACCCGCATGAGCTAAATACTCCGGCAGAGGAAAAGAGAACACTTTATGAAATTCTCCAAGATCGAGACCTGCGTGACCGGATGTCATTTCTTTTAAAACCGCCATAGCGTTATTGTAGACGTTACCCGGAACTGCGAGCGCCAAGTCCATATCGCTGTGGCCCTTTATAGCCACACGGTTCGGGGACATACCACTCACGGGGTATAGCGCGAAACGCGTAACGCCCGCCGCCTTTAATTTCTCGACTAACCCTTGCTTTAAAAAATGTTCCCTTGTTCGCCGATATACATTCTCTTTCGCGAGATCACTGAAAAGACCCTTTTCTTCGGCTGTATACCACTCAAAATCCGTCATAGATGTCTCTAGATCGGTCATTTCATACATGGCGGCGTTCAAAGTATTCTCAAAGTCTCTGGCCATCGCTTCGCGATCTGCGGGATCGACATAGCGCTGTATCGGTAGGATAGAGACATGTTCCGCCGCATGAGGTCTGACAACACCTTTTGGGAAAGCTGGGTTTTGCGGAACCAGACGAGTTTTATCGAGTAATTTAAGCGCCCCCGCAATTAGCGGCCGTACCCAGGGATTTTGCGCATCGCGTGTAGTGTGAGGATGAATACCTGCCATTGTTTTTTTCGCATCGATATACCCGTTGCGATCCTTTTCAAATATCATACAAGTGTAATAAGTCCAAACATCATCACGGTCCATACAAATATGGAACATCTTGTCCTCTCGCGCGGGGTCACCGGCAGTCGCGTCATTAAACCGGAAAATAATCTTGTGTCCATCAGGGCCCGCGAAGACCATCTGCTGGACAAGGTCGTTAGATGTCACGACATCGACCACGCGTACTTGATTGCTCGGAGAAAGAGAATTGGTGCTAGTCACTTGTCGCTTGTCGCTAGTCGCTAGTTTTTTGTTGCCAAT
>JADFYD010000004.1 GCA_015233235.1 Candidatus Omnitrophota bacterium
AGCCTGATCGAGAAGGTGGAAGTTAAGAGCATCGCGCATATCACCGGCGGCGGGTTTTACGGCAATATTCCGCGTGTGATACCGAAAAATTGTAAAGTGGTCATAAAAAAGGGCTCATGGTGTTTGCCGGAGATCTACAAGATAGCCATGAAAAAGATAGCGCTTCCGGAAAAAGAACTTTACACTACGTTCAATATGGGCATAGGCATGGTGCTGGTAGTTTCACCGAAAGATGTGACAAAGGTAATAAAAGAAATGACAAACCGGCACGGTGTTAAATGCTGGGAGATCGGCGTCGTCGCGCGAGGCGGTCAGTGTGTCGAAATGGTCTAAACGTTAGCGCTAAAAAGGTAAAGGGTGTATGAAAATACTAATACTCGGTTCCGGCGGCAGAGAAGACGCGCTTTGCTGGAAGATAAGCCAAAGCCCGAAGGTAAGCAAGCTTTATTGTGTGCCCGGCAATCCCGGGACAGCCAGATATGCCGAGAACCGCGCGTTCGACATAACAGACAACGCAAAAGTGGTGGAATTCTGCAAAAGTGAAAAGATCGATCTCGTGCTTGTGGGACCGGAACTTCCGCTTACCAGGGGAGTTACGGACGCGCTTGAAAAAGAGAACATAAAAGTCTGCGGGCCCTCGTATGCCGCGGCGCGCCTCGAGTCCAGCAAGATCTTCACGAAAGAGATCCTGGGCCGTTATAACGTTCCGACCGCTTCGTTCCGCATTTTCGACAACATCGACAAGGCCGGAAAGTATGTCGAGTCCAAAGCGGAAGAGCTGCCCATAGTCATCAAGGCCGATGGATTGGCTCAGGGTAAAGGGGTAGTGGTCGCGAAAACCGTCGAAGAGGCAAAAGCCGCAATAGAGGACATGCTTGTTAAAAGAAAGTTCGGAGCCGCCGGCAACAATATTGTCATCGAAAAATGTTTGAAAGGCGAAGAGGTGTCGGTGATAATAATGACTGACGGTACGAATATAGTGCCGATGGCTTCCAGCCAGGACCATAAACGCGCGTATGACGGCGATGAAGGGCCGAATACGGGCGGTATGGGCGCGTATTCTCCCGCGCCGGTACTCACCGAACGTATGCACGGAAAAATAGAAGAAGACCTGCTTAGAGTTGTCATCGACGGAATGAGAAAAGAAGAGATGCCGTACAAAGGGATCTTATACGGCGGTATAATGCTGACCGCCAAAGGGCCGAAAATACTGGAATTTAACGTACGGTTCGGCGACCCCGAAGCGCAGGCGATACTTCCGAGGCTAAAATCGGATTTTGTCGAACTTATAAACGCAACGGCCGAGAAGAATCTTGCGAGCGTGATCTTGGAATGGGAAAATAATTTTTGTGTATGCGTGGTGCTTGCCTCGGCCGGATATCCGGGTGAATACCAGACCGGCAAAGAGATCACGGGAATAGAGGAAGCCGAAAAAACCGGTGCGCTGGTTTTTCACGCCGGGACGGCCATGAAGGACGGTAAATTGGTCACGGCGGGCGGCAGGGTTTTGAATGTCGTCGGCAAAGGGCGCGACGTGCAAGAGGCGATTGAGAACGCTTATCGCGGCGTCGCAAAGATCAAGTTCGAGGGGATGCATTACAGGAAGGACATCGGGCACAAGGCACTTTAACTTTCGCCGGTTAAAAAATAATCGACTTACGACTTTCGAATTTCTAAGCGGATGCGGCTTTTATCAAAGGAGATGGCATGAAAAAACCTATGGTAAGCATAATAATGGGCAGCGATTCCGACCTTCCGGTGATGAAAGAGGCCGGAGAGATGCTTAAAAAGTTCGGCATACCATACGAGACGAAAATACTGTCGGCGCATAGAACGCCCGCGGAGACCATACAATTCGCCAAATCCGCGTCCAGGAAAAATATTCGAGTTATCATAGCCGGCGCCGGCGGCGCGGCGCACTTAGCGGGCGTTGTCGCGGCGCATACGACGCTTCCGGTCATCGGTGTTCCGATGGAATCGAAACTTAACGGGCTGGATTCACTTCTTTCCATAGTGCAAATGCCCTCAGGCGTGCCTGTCGCGACAGTCAGTATAGGAAAGGCGGGCGCAGTGAACGCGGGGATACTCGCGGCCGAGATAATAGGTGCATACGACGCGGCCATTTCAAAAAAACTGGCCGAACATAAAAAAGAACTGGCTAAAAAAGTTCTTGAAAAGAACAAGAACATATCATAATGCGCAAAAATATAAAAAAAATACTTTTTGTCTGTACGGGCAACAGCTGCCGCAGCATCATGGCCGAGGCGTACATGAAGAAACGGGCCCAAGAGGAGAAGCTTGACCTCGAGATCGGTTCGGCGGGTACTTTGGGAGTGGACGGCCTCGCGCCCTCAAACAACACGATCGAGGTACTGAAGAAGAGCGGTATCTCCGCCGAGGCATACAGATCCACGGGCCTTACGGGCGAACTTATCAAGTGGGCCGATATAATTCTGGTGATGACGGCGGAGCACAAGGAAAAGATCCTTGAATTGGACAAGACCGCTGGCGAGAAAACTTTTTATCTTTTGGAATTCAGCGACAAGACGGATGTTCTTTCTCTTGCCGACCCCGTCGGGTATTCGCTGCCTGTGTATGAAGACTGTTACGCACTTATAAAAAACGCGGTAGAGGGGTTTCTGAAATGGCTAAAAAAATAGCGCTCGGTGCCGACCATGGCGGCTTTCTTCTTAAAGAAAAGGTCAAAAAGTTCTTATTGGCGAACAATTACAAAGTAGTCGACGCGGGTACTTTTTCCGACGCTCCATGCGACTATCCGGAGTTCGGGTACAGCGCCGCGGAATTTGTGTCCAAGAAAAAAGCATGGCGCGCTATCGTCGTCTGTAAAAGCGGCATAGGCATGTCGATCGTAGCCAATAAACTTTCGGGTGTCCGGGCGGGGCTCTGTACGTCGGTCGATGACGCCGCTTCGGCGCGGGAGCACAACGACACAAATGTTCTGGTGCTTTCCGCCAAAAAAACTAACATAAGGGAAGCTTTGAAAATAGTAGAAAAATGGCTTATGACAGAAGCTCTTCCCGGCCGCCATGCGCGCAGAGTAAGAGCGATAAAAAAAATAGAGAAAAAGGTGTTCCGATAAGAAGGGAGAGAGATGAAACATTTAAAGGCCGGAGACCCGGAAATATTCAGCGCCGTTCTCAAGGAAACAAAAAGACAAAATGAGGGAATAGAGCTCATCGCGAGTGAGAATTTCGCCTCCCGCGCCGTGATGGAAGCCGTTTCATCGGCGCTTACGAACAAATATGCCGAAGGGTACCCGCACGCGCGGTATTACGGCGGATGCGAACATGTCGATACCGTTGAGGATATCGCCATAAAACGGGCGAAAGAGGTTTTCGGCGCGGAGCACGTGAATGTACAGCCGCATTCGGGTTCGCAGGCGAACATGGCCATATACTTCGCTATGCTGAACGTAGGCGACACTGTCCTGGCGATGGACCTGGCCTGCGGCGGGCACCTGACGCACGGACACAAGATGAATTTTTCCGGGAAGTTTTACAATATGGTCTTTTACGGCGTGAACAAAACAACGGAAAAACTTGATTACGACGAGATACGCAAAAAAGCTCTCGAGCATAAACCCAAAATGATCATAGCCGGCGCCTCGGCTTATCCGAGGGCGATAAATTTTGTAAAGTTCCGCGAGATATGCGATGAAGTTGGCGCTATCCTTATGGTTGATATGGCGCATATAGCCGGGCTTGTGGCCGCTAAACTTCATGAGAGCCCAGTTCCCGTCTCGCATTTTGTCACTACTACCACACATAAGACGCTCAGGGGACCCCGCGCGGGGATGATACTCTGCAAAGAGGAATACGCCAAAAAAATAAATTCCATAGTTTTTCCCGGGATACAGGGCGGGCCGCTTATGCATGTAATAGCGGGTAAGGCCGTAGCTCTTAAAGAAGCGCTCGGGCCAGACTTTAAGGCGTATCAGAAGGCTGTCATTGAAAACGCGGCGGCTTTGTCCAAAGAACTGTCCGCGCGCGGCTATAGGATAGTTTCGGGAGGCACCGACAATCATTTGATGCTCGTCGACCTTTCCCTGAAAAACATATCCGGAAAAGAAGCGGAAGTGGCGCTGGATAAAGCGGGAATCACGGTTAACAAGAATTTGATACCCTATGACACGAAGAGCCCGTTCGTGACCAGCGGTGTGCGCATAGGCACTCCCGCCGTTACGACACGCGGTATGAAAGAAAAAGAGATGGCTAAGCTTGCCGGTTTTATAGACAGGGCTATCAGCGCGAAAGATAATGAGGCGGACCTTTCGCGGATAAAGGGCGAGATCAAGGAATTCCTGAAAAGTTTTCCGCTTTATGCCGATTGGATAAAAGATATGGAGAGTCTGTGAAAAAAAAGGCTAACATAAGGCCCTCGTGGGACGAGTATTTCATGAACATCGCCAGGCTTGTCGCTACCAGGTCTACCTGCATGCGGCGCCAGGTCGGCGCTGTAGTGGTGAAAGGTAAACAGATCCTGGCTACGGGCTACAACGGCGCTCCCGCGGGCCTAGCACATTGCGAAAAAAAGGGGTGTGTGCGGCAGAAGCTTAATATCCCCTCGGGTGAACGCCATGAGCTTTGCAGGGCGCTTCACGCCGAGCAGAACGCTTTTCTGCAGGCGGCTAAACACGGTGTTTCACTTGACGGCAGTACCGTGTATATTACCAACCAGCCTTGCAGTATATGCGCGAAAATGATAATCAATGTGGGCGTGAAAAAAATAATTTTTGGCGGCGATTACCCCGACGCCTTCGCGCTCGATTTTTTGAAAGAAGCGAAGATAGAACTGGAACGTTTTGCTGACTGTAAATAACGGAAGGCCAACATGAGATGCCCATTTTGCACGGCGGTCGAGGACAAAGTTGTTGATTCGCGCGAGAGCGCCGAAGGCGCCAGCATCAGGCGCCGCAGAGAATGTTTAAAATGCGGCAAGCGTTTTACGACATACGAGTACATCGAAGAAGCTCCGCTCATGATCATCAAGCGTGACGGCACCCGTCAGCGTTTTGACAGGGAAAGGATAAAGACCGGTATATTAAAAGCCTGCGAAAAAAGGCCCGTTAGCGTGGAAAAGATCGACGAGATAGTCGATGAGATAGAGCGAGAGATACAGCGCAAAGCCGACCGCGAGATCAAATCCACCGAAATAGGGAATCTTGTTATGGAGAAATTGTACACCCTCGACGAAGTTGCGTACGTCAGGTTCGCTTCCGTCTACCGTCGCTTCAAAGATGTCTCGCACTTCATGAAAGAACTGCAGAAATTCCTGGAATAGATCTTCTATAACTCGTCGAACACCTGCTGCCTTTCGGCCTTCGGTGATTTTTCATTGAACCATTTCTGTAAAGCTTCAGTGCGTTTTTTCATGGAAATGTTCCGGTATAAAAGTTCTTTCTGTTTCTCGAAATCTTCCTTAGCCGGCAATTTGACCGCGTCTATCCAGGTGATGATGGTCCCTCCCGGAAGGGTGACGGGTTCGAGTATGGAGCCCTCTTTCAAACCTGCGGCTTTCTCGAGTATCGGGGCAGCCGGGCCCAGATTATCTATCGACAATTTCACGGTAAGGTCTTTGCCTTTAAAGATCTGGAGATTTTCTTGTTTTGAGGCTTCCTGTATAGGCAGATTACGTTCGATGATCTTCTTGTAGGCGGCATCGGCCTTTTCTTTAGCGATGCGCGACCTGTCGGCACGGATGATCGAATCACGTACCAGATCTTTTACTTCATCGAAGGTCCTAAGCTCGCTTGGCAATTCATCCAGTTTGCGCATGATATATGCAAATCCTTCCGCGTCATTGTTTTGAAAAACGGGGTTGCTCAATTCGTCTTTATTGATATTCCGGAGCGCGTAACGTAATTTTCCGGCGAATTTTGTTTCCTTAAAAATATCTTCAAGCGGCACAAGGGCGGTTTTTTCATAACGCATGCCGTAAGTTTTAGCGGTGCCCGCGAGGTCAAGAGTGTCGGTGCCGGCGTTATATATCTTGGCCAGCGTATCCATGGTTTTCTGCTTTTCATCCGGATATTTGTATTTAAGTTCCGCGTATTCGACCATTATCTTGGGGGAGGAAAGGAATTCCGCGGAGTGAGATCTGTAATACGCTTCAAGTTCCGCGGCCGAAGGCTCGCGTGTTGATTTAGCCGCTTCGGTACCGAACTCCAGAAAAGAAATATCCAAAGCTGTGTTGACAAGGTTGAAATAATCATACACTTCCTTGTCGGAAATTTTTATTGAACTGAAGATCTTTTCTTTGAGGGCCATGATCTCCATATTTTCCCGGACCATCTCCTCAAATTGCCTGGGTTCCATCTGAAAGGTATTGCGTATCACATAGTTGTAAAAAGTGGGATCGAACTCGCCGTTTTTCACGAACACGGGATGCACGGATAAAAACGCGAGTACATCCCTGTCGGAAACCCTGAGGCGGGATTTCTCTGCGGCAATTAAAAATACGAGCCTGTCCCATGCCATCTGTTTCATAAGGGGCCTGTTCCTTATCATCTCGGAATACGCGGTGTACTCTTTGAAATAGTTCAGCATAAGGTCGACTTGCAGGCCCTTCATGCTTTTATAAAAATCCTGACGGCATATTTTTTTACCGCCGATTGTACCGACAAAGTCGGTGTTTTTCTGGGTGATATTGCCGACGCCCCAAAGTACGAACGCGGGTATGATAAGGATCAGTATCGCTAAAAGCGTTCTTTTTTGAAATTTTTTCTTTCGGAATACATCAAGCATAGCGGCTCCTTTGTGTCGTAAGATCAGGTTTTTAGCTATTATAAATGTTTTCGCGCCGCTAGCAAGGGTTTTTTGCCGGTTGACTGTCGCACTTCCGGATGCTAGACTATGGAACGCGGCATAACGGAGGGGAAAACATGAGCGATGTAAAAAAAGAACTCGCGAAATATGGTAAACTTTTGCATGATAAGGATATGGTGATCGGGTCGGGGGGGAATATCAGCGTTAAGTCCGGCAAGTCCGTTACGATAAAAAAACGATCTGTCGACATGTCCTCCGGCGGGGTTTCAGGGTACATTTCATTTTTACCGAAAGACTTACGCAAACACGAAGCGGTATTAAGCACGGAAACACCTTTTCATATTGCCTGCTACGCGGCAAGGCCAGATGTTAAGGCGATAGTTCATGTGCATTCTCCCGCGATCATAGCTGCAGGTGAAAAGACCAGGATGTTGTACAAGGTCTCATACGAATTCGAATACGTAATTAACAGCAGGGTGCCTGTTATACCTTATATACAGCCCGGGTCCACCGCTCTCGCCAGGGTCTTGGCAAAAGAGATAAAAAGCGGCGCCAACGCCGTAATAATGAAAAAGCACGGCGCCATTTCTGTGGGAAAAACCCTTGAGGAAGCCTATCTCAGGATGCTTGCCCTGGAGCGTGGCGCGGAAGTGTTTTTGTGGTCGGCGCTATAAAAATCTTCTGTAAAAATCTTCCGTTCTTGACGGCAATATAATAATGATATACAATTGTCACGGTCAGGTTAAGCCGGCTCGAAAAGCCGTTGGATGAAGGCAGACTTCTAATAAAACGAGGAAAAATGGCCGATAAAAAATTAAAATTAGGTATTCCGAAGGGCAGTTTACAGGATTCTACTATAAGGGTGTTTGAGAAGGCGGGCTTCAAAGTGCGCTTGTCATCGAGGTCGTACTTTCCCAGCATCGATGACCCCGATATCGAGGTCATTCTCTTTCGCGCGCAGGAGATGTCCAGATATGTCGAAGACGGTATTCTGGATTGCGGCATAACCGGTAATGACTGGATAGAAGAAAACAATTCCGATGTGGTCAAGATAGAAGAGCTGGTGTATGCCAAGCAAAGCATGAGCCCCGTGAGATGGGTTTTAGCCGTAAGCAATAATTCACCCGTGAAAAGCGTGAAAGACCTCGAAGGAAAACAGGTCGCGACAGAACTGGTAAACGTGACTAACCGATATTTTAAAAGTAAAGGCGTAAGCGCGAATGTGGAATTCAGTTGGGGCGCGACGGAAGTAAAGCCCAAAATAGGGGTCGACGCCATAGTAGAGATAACCGAAACGGGTTCAAGCCTGGCCGCGAATGATCTAAGGATAGTCGAGACCATATGCCGGTCCACCACACAGTTTATCGCGAACAAGGAAGCTTGCAAAGACCGCTGGAAAAAAGATAAAATAGATATTATTGCGCTTCTCTTGAAAGGCGCCATCCACGCCGAAGGCAAGGTCGGGCTCAAGATGAACGTGCATAAGGATAACCTGTCAAAAGTGATAAAAGTCCTGCCGGCGATGAAAACCCCCACGGTAGCGCCGCTTTTTAACAGCGACTGGGTTGATGTAGAGACGATCATTGACGAAGAACAGGTAAAAAAGCTTATCCCGGAATTAAAAAGAGCGGGTGCGGAAGGGATTATCGAGTACCCGCTGAATAAAGTGATAGAATAAAGGAGAATACGTATGCCGTGCGGAAGAAAGAGAAAATTGAGAAAGGTCAAAAGACACAAAAGAAAAAAAAGAATGCGCCGTGATAGACACAAGAACAAGTAGAGCCGGGGCGTTTTACGCGGCCTGTCGGTTGCGGTAATAAAAAAAAGGAAAAAAAGTGCGCGACCTCTTAAAGCTGAAGAAGAAGGCGGTAGAGATACGTAAGGACGTTCTCATGATGCTCGAAAAAGCCGGCAGCGGCCACACGGGCGGGTCATTGTCTCTCGTCGAGATCCTGCTGTATCTGTATCACGAAAAGATGGCGTTGAAATGTGAGACTTTTAAATGCAGGGAGAGGGACAAGCTGATCCTGTCTAAAGGACATGCCTGCCCTGTACTCTACGCGGTACTTTCTGATCTCGGGTTTTTTCCTAGAGAGGAACTGTGGACCCTCCGAAAACTCGGGTCACGCCTGCAGGGACATCCGCAGTTCGGGCTTCCCGGTGTGGAGATCTCAAGCGGGTCTCTGGGGCAAGGTCGTTCCGTGGCTATAGGGTTCGCTTTTGCCGACAGGATTGACAGGACCGGCGCTAAAACGTATTGCATCATGGGCGACGGAGAAACAAACGAGGGCCAGGTCTGGGAAGCCGCCATGACGGCCGCGCATCACAAACTCGACAACCTTTGCGCCATCGTGGACTTTAATAAGCTGCAGATCGACGGATTTTGCTGTGAAGTCAAGGAAATGGCTAATTACAGAAAACGCTGGGAAGATTTCGGCTGGCTCGCGGTAGAAGCGGACGGGCATGATTTTATCGAGCTCGAAAGAGCTTTCGACAAAATAAGCGGCGAAAAAGAAAGACCGCAGATAGTTATCGCGCACACGGTAAAAGGTAAGGGTGTATCCTTTATCGAGAATAAAGCCGAATGGCACGGTGTGGCGCCTAAAAAAGCGGACCTTGAGAAAGCTCTGGCCGAACTGGACGCGGCAGCGAAGGAACTTTCCCGGGTATAACCGAACGCAGCATAAGGAGCTCTGAACTATGTTCCTGAGAAAAATGAACATGTACCTCAAAGAATACAAGATGGCGATCATCATTTCTTCCGTCGTCCTCTTCATGATAGTATTGGCCATAGTGGGCCTTATGTCCCTCGAATCGTTTTACAGAAAAATGACCTTAGCGACGATGCCGGTGCAATTTTTGTTGGCCGGTATAAACGCGGCGATCTTTGTTTTTTTGTACATGGTGCTTATGCGCGGCGGGTTCGCGAAACTCGACAAAGCGCCGATCAAGGGTAAAGACGTTTCCATCATGTGGTCCGATATCATGGGAATGGAAGACGTAAAACAGGAAGCGATGGAAGTCGTGCAGCTCATAAAAGACAGCGCTATGGTGCAGAAAATGGGCGGGAATGTTATAAAGGGCCTTCTCATGATGGGGCCGCCCGGGTGCGGCAAAACATACCTCGCGAAAGCCATAGCGACCGAAGCGAACATGCCTTTTATCTCCATGTCGGGCAGCGAATTCGTCGAAGTTTTTGTGGGTGTAGGCGCTTCGCGTGTAAGAAAACTTTTCCAGAAAGCCAATAACCTGGCCTATGGGCACGGCGGCTGCATCATTTTCATAGATGAGATCGACGCGATAGGCCGCACGAGGACCTTCAGCTTCGGCGGGGGCCAGGAGACCAACAGCACCCTGAACCAGCTTTTGGCCGAAATGGACGGATTGAAAAGCAAAGAGTCTAACATCGTTGTCATAGGCGCGACGAACGCCCCCGAAAAAGAAATGGACGCGGCTCTTCTCAGGCCCGGAAGGTTCGACCGAAAAATAATCATCACCAAGCCTTCGCAGGAAGACCGGGAAGAACTTTTCAAGTTCTACATCAAGAAGATCAAAGCCGAACCCGGCATCGATACGGGGCGCCTGGCGCGCCGCGCGGTGGGTAAAAGCCCCGCCGACATAGCGAACATAATCAAGGAGGCGGCGCTCATCGCGACGAGAGGTAAAAAAACAGCGGTGGGCTTAAAAGAGATCAGCGAAGCATTCGAAAGGGTCGACCTCGGAATAAAACATCGATTGACCGTCACTCCGAAAGAAAAAGAAATGACGGCTTACCACGAATCGGGGCACTTGATCGTGACATACCTGAAAGCACCGTCGAAAAGCGTGTTCAAGGCCAGCATAATACCGAGAAAAGGCACGCTTGGGGTCGTATGGTCACCCGAAAAAGAAGAGATACACTCGCAGAATAAAGAACAACTGCTCGCCGAAATAATGATATGTCTCGGCGGGTATGCGGCAGAACGGGTTAAATTCGCGACTTCGACTATCGGCGTCTCCAGCGATTTCGAGAAAGCCATGCATATCGCGCACACCATGGTCTGGAGAGTCGGTATGGGCGAGTCCGGTTATGTAGGGGATTACAGCACTGTCCCGAAAGAGGAACTTTCGGAACAGGTGAAGCTCTCTCTTAATAACGACACGAATAAAATAATGAAGTACTGCCTCGCGGAAACCGAAAAGACACTGAACGACAACATGAAGATCCTGAACAGGTTCTCGAAAGAGCTTCTTGATAAAGAAGAGCTGGAATACGACGAGATAATCGCGATCTTCGCGGAATACGGCTATTCCGAGGCGAGCGCCGAGTTAAGCAAGTACATGCCGAAAGAGGCATAGCGCTGACGGGCAACTGCTATGAAAATCCGACACCATCTTATTTCTGTGTGCATGCCGCTGGTCGCGGCATGCGTGCTTTTCCTCTCCTCCTGCGGCCCTACGTACCCGAAAGAAAAACTTCCGGAGACAATAAAAAAGGTCTGTAAAGACGAATATAAAATGGATGTGGATGTGAGCGTAGACGGCTCCACGCTCGGCATATATTGCCCCATAAAAGGTCTTTTGGATGTATCTATGGGGATCAGCGAAGAAGCCTGGGACCAGATCTCGAATCTCATTCTGATAGCGTCAAGAGTTGTCCTAAGTACGGACGCGAAGATCAATTTTTATATCGTAATAACTCAGGACGAACGCCTGCCCGAAATGCAAATAGTGATCATTAAATATGTCGAGGATGTGAAACAGGGTATGTTCAGATATATCGGCAGGGACGAATCTTTTAAACGTACGCTTTTCAGCATGAACCTTACCCCCCAGGCGCGGAAAGAGCGGAGCGTCGAGAAAGTTTTCGACAGGCTCGGCGTCGAAGAACAAGTGAGAGAAAGCGTGCTCTCGGAGTTCTTCAGGAGCTCTCCATCAAAACTCTCCGATATCGGGTACTGGCGCGGACATTTCTATATAAAAGACGTGGAAGTAGGAGAATTCCTGTCCGCGCAGATAGCTAACAGGATGAGGATAGATTTTAAGAACGATAAGACGCTTGACGAAGAATTCAAGTTCGATTCAGCGGAAGGGCTGTTCCTAAGGGAGAAGAATAAAAAAGCTTTTCAGATAAAGTACAAGATATATAACCAGATACAAACTGACGACAAGAAGAGACTCAATAATGATAAGGTGAAAGGGATACTTCAGATCGTTTATGACGTGGTGGACGGCTACAAATTCAAGGAATTCGATTTTGTCGAGCTTGAAGATCAGCTCGAGAACTCAAAGGTCAATGTTCCCAGCGACGAAATATGGAGTTTTAAAAAAAGAAAGAAACTGCTCGATGATATGATGGATACGGGACTGTTTTAACGAACGATGAGGAGATATAGATGCTGGACAAAAGCAAAGGTAAAATGTCGACAAGGGACGGATTCGGCAAGGCGCTTCTCGCGCTCGGTGCCGCGGATAAAAATGTCGTAGTGCTTTCGGCGGACCTTACGGAATCCGTGAGGGCGCACTGGTTCAGGGAAAAATATCCCGACCGTTTCATAAATCACGGCGTTGCCGAACAGGATATGATATGCGCCGCGGCGGGTCTGGCGCTTTCGGGGAAGGTCCCGTTCGCCTGCACTTTCGGGGCTTTTGCCAGCGGACGCGCGTGGGACCAGATACGCGTTTCGGTGGCGTACATGAACCTGAACGTGAATATTGTCGGCAGTCACGGAGGTATTTCGGTAGGAGAGGACGGCGCGACACATCAGGCGCTTGAGGAGATCGCGCTCATGAGAGTGTTGCCTCATATGACAGTGGTCGTCCCTGCCGACGGAGAAGAAGCGTATCTTGCCACGATGCAGGCGGCAAAATTAAACGGGCCAGTATATCTTCGTTTAGGAAGGTCGGATGTGCCCTTCCTCAACAGGCGCTCTGACTTTGTGATAGGAAAAGCCGAAACACTTGTCGATGGGAACGATGTGACGATAGTCGCCTGCGGGCATATGGTTTACAAGTCGGTCAATGCCGCTAAAAAATTGAAAGAAAAAAATATTAACGCGAGGATCATAGACCTGCACACACCTAAACCTCTCGATAAAGAAGTGATTTTGAAAGCGGCGCGCGAGACAGGCGCCGTGCTTACGGTAGAAGAACATGCCGCCGCTTGCGGAATGGGAAGCGCCGTTGCCGAATTGTTGGTTGAAGAATGCCCGGTACCTATGTACCTCATGGGAATAAGGGAACATTTCGGCGTTAGCGGCACCCCGGACGAACTGTACAAATATTTCAAGCTGACGGAAGAGGACATTATTCGGGAAGCCGAAGCGCTTGTTCGAAGAAAAAAACGATAACACACACATGGAAATCACAGCCCCGGCCAAAGTAAATCTATACCTCAAAGTTCTCGCGAAACGCCCCGACGGGTATCACGAAATTGAAACGCTGTTCGAAAAGATCGCCTTATCCGATAAACTACAAGTCGATCTCGCCGAAGGTCCTTCCTTGATCACTTGTTCTGATCCCGAAGTTCCGGTCGCCAAAGACAGTCTTTTGATGAAGGTTATAGACAAATTTCAGGAAAGTGCCTGCATAAAACAGAGTTTTAGGGTCCACTTAGAAAAGCACATACCGATAGGTGCCGGACTCGGGGGAGCTTCCAGCGATTCCGCGGCACTGCTCAAGGCAATGAACATCCTGACAGGCAGCAAGTTAAACATAAAAAAGCTGGCAAAAATAACGGATTCGGTCGGTTCCGATGTGACCTTCTTCCTATATAACGCTAATTTTGCCATAGGGAGAGGCCGGGGAGAGATCATAAAAGAGGTAAAGTCTGACCTCATTATGTGGCATATACTCATAAATCCGCCATTCAAGGTTCTGACCAGGGATGTATATTCCAAAATCAAAGAGGTGCAGCCTTTATCCTTGACAAAGAAAGTGGCGGTTGATAGAATGTTCAGCGCTTTTCTCGGGAAAAAAGACATTGAAGGTATATCGGGAAATCTTTTTAACGATCTCGAAGGCATAACGGTCGGTGATTTTCCAATACTGAAGGATGTTCTATTGTCTATGAAAAAGTCCGGAGCGAAGGGCGTTTTAATGTCCGGGTCGGGGTCGACGGTGTATGGTATTTTCGGCGAAAAAGAAGTTTTTGAAGCGGAAAAAAAACTAAAACAGGAATATCCTGAGGCAAAAGGCTGGAGGGTTTTTGTGGCCAGCACATATCAGGCAAGAGGGTAAAGCCTATAGCCTGAAAAAAACGGAGGATGCTAACTATGAAAATAACAGAAGTCAGGGTTTTTCCGACTAAAAGTAAAGACGGGCGCCTAAAAGCTTATGCCACAATGACATTCGACGACTGGTTCGTCGTAAGGAACGTAAAAATTATACAGGGGAACAAAAGTCTTTTTGTCGCTATGCCGTCAAGAAAAGCCATGGATCCTTGTCCGAGATGCGGTTTTAAGAACGCTCGCGGCAGTAAATTTTGCAATGACTGCGGTACGGCCATCAAGGAAAGAACCCCGAGAGATAATCATTCCGGTGACAAAGCGCGTAATGATCACATGGATATAGCGCACCCGATAAGACAGGAGTGCCGTGTTTATATACAGGAACAGGTGATTGAATCTTTCAATAAAGAAATGGAACGAAAAGAAAAAGAAGGCGACGCGTACAAGCCCCTTTCGATGGATGACTTTGACAAGGCATCGCAGGACATGAGGGACAAAGACGGCGACGAAGAAAGAAATCATTCGAGGAATCACGGAAATTTTAGAGGCAGGGACTCGAGGCCGCAAAGAGAAACAAGGGAGCCCAGGGAAACGAGAGGGAACGCTGTGCCTGAAGAGCCCAAAAAAGCGCCAGAAGAACCCAAAAAAGAAGAAGCACCGAAACGAGATTACGAGGCGATAAGCAGAAAGAGCCAGGAAACTTACGAAGAGGGGCAGGACATAGTTCTCTAGTAACATCGAGTTGATCTCGGGAAGCGACTTGCTAGCCGGCGATGAGTGAACGAAATTTGAAATTAGAGATTTGATTCTCGGGGATATAGCCGTTGGCGGGTAGTGTAATGGTTAGCACAGCAGCTTTTGGAGCTGCGCGTCGGGGTTCGAGTCCCTGCTCGCCAGCCAAAATTCGCCTTTGGCGAATTTTGGCGAAGAATCGAAAATCGAGAATAGAAAACAAATGTTGAAGATTTTCGATTCGGTCTAATTTCTAATCTCTAATTTCTGGAGATTGAAGAAGCGATCATTATGCACAACACAAAAGCCATCATCCTGGCCGCGGGTTTGGGAACGAGAATGAAAAGCGCGCTCCCAAAAGTCATGCACGAAGTGGGATCGAAGAGTTTGCTGGAAAGAGTCATTTGTTCATTGAAAAATGCGGACATAAAGGACATCGTCGTTGTTGTCGGGTACAAAGCGGATCTTATTAAAAAAGCGGTAAACGGTGTGAATTTTGTCGAACAAAAAGTTCTTCTTGGAAGCGGAGACGCCGTAAAAAGCGCTCTTCCTGAAATAAGAGGTTTTGACGGCAGTATTCTGATAGCTTGCGGGGATATGTCTCTTATCAAAAGCGGGACTTATTCTGATCTCGTCGGAAAACACGTGAAAAGCGGCGCTTCCTGTACCATCCTTACAAGCGAGTTTCCTGAGCCGCATGGATATGGAAGGATAGTGAGAGACAAAAGCGGTGCGGTACAGAACATAACCGAGGAAAAAGACGCGACACCCGACGAAAAAAAAATAAAAGAGATAAACACGGGAACATACTGTTTTAAAAGTTCGGTTCTCTCTAAGTATATAGGCGAGATAAAAGAGAATACCGTCAAAAAAGAATATTACCTGACGGATATTATCGGTATTCTGTCGAAAAACAAAGAAAAAGTGATTACCGTTCATTGTGAAAAGGAAGAAGCCATGGGCATCAATTCCAGGGCGGATCTGGCGGAAGCGAACAGGGTTTTAAACGCGAAGACTCTTGCCGGTCTTATGGAAAACGGGGTGACTATTGTCGATCCGCTTACAACATGGATAGCGGAAGGCGTGAACATAGGGCAAGACACGGTGATATTTCCGAACACGGTCATAGAGAATGACGTGCGGATAGGGGCGAATTGCAAAATAGGTCCTTTCGCGCGTATACGGCCGGGCACAAAGATAAGCGATGATGTAGAAATAGGTAATTTTGTCGAGATCTGCCGCACGGAAATAGGGGAGAAAACAAAGGTGAAGCACCACACATATTTAGGAGATGCGGTAGTAGGCAAAAATGTGAATATAGGCGCCGGTACGATTACCGCGAACTATGACGGCAAGAACAAAAATAGAACGGTCATAAAAGATAACGTGTTCGTAGGCGTCGGAGCCGTTTTGATAGCGCCGGTCGAGTTGGGCAGGTCCTCCGTAGTCGGCGCCGGAAGCGTTGTCACAAAAAATAAAAATGTACCCGAAGGCGCCACGGTCGTTGGGGTGCCTGCGCGTTTATTCGGTAAATAGAATGCCAGTCGTTCGTCGTTAGTCTCTAGTCGTTAGTTTCGAGCCATAGCGAGAGGAGTTAATAGCATAAGTTTGCAACTAGCGACTAACGACCAACGACTAACGACTACACGGGAGTTTTGCATGAATAACATAATGGTGCTGACCGGTAACGGCCACCCGGAACTGGCGAAAGCGGTTGCCGGGGAATTGGGTATAACCCTCGGCGACTGTTACGTGAGCAGGTTTTCCGACGGCGAAACACATGTTGTCATCAACGACAATGTGCGTGGAAAGGACATTTTCATTGTTCAGCCCACATGCAACCCGACTAACGATAATTTTATGGAGCTCCTGATACTGATAGACGCCTGTAAAAGAGCGTCTGTGAGACGAGTGACGGCGGTGCTTCCGTATTTCGGCTACGCCAGGCAGGACAGAAAAGACCGTTCCAGGGTACCGATCACGGCAAAACTGGTAGCCAACCTTTTAGACAGGGCCGGGGCGGACAGGATCTTAACGGTCGATCTGCACGCGGGGCAAATACAGGGGTTTTTCGATATTCCGCTAGACCATCTTTACGCGGTCAGAGTGTTCGCCGATTATTTTCAGAGTAAGAATATCAAGGACCTCGTGGTGGTGGCGCCGGATGTGGGCGGAACAAAAATGGCCCGCGCCTACGCGAAAAGATTCAACGCGGGGCTTGCGATCGTGGACAAAAGACGGGTAAGCGATGTCAAGGCCGAAGCCATGCACGTGATGGGTGACGTTAACGGAAAAAATGTCGTTATGGTCGACGACATAGTGGCGACCGCGGGGAGTCTTGCAGAAGCGTCGGCAGCCCTGAGGAAAAACGGAGCGAAGGACATTTATGTCGCTGTCACGCATGCGGTGCTTTGCGGCCCGGCGCTTGAGAGGCTGGAGAGATCCGAGATCAAAGAAATGGTCGTTACGGACACCATCCCTTTACCGCCCGAGAAAAAAATAAGCAAGATCACACAGCTTTCTGTGGCGCCGCTTCTGGCGGAAGCCATAAAAAGGATAAACTTGGATTACTCAATCAGCGAACTGTTTGAGTCGTGAAATAAAAGAGAAAGTCTGCCTTGGGCACGACATGTGAAGCAAAAAGGAGAAAGCTAAAATGGAAAAAATAATTATGAAAGCGACCCTGCGTATGGAAAGGGGTAAAAATAGCTGCAAGAGATTGCGCAAAACCGGACAAATCCCGGGAGTTATTTACAAGGACGGAGAGGAAGGAACATCTGTTTTTGTGGATGGTAAAACCCTGTGGCATGCCCTCCACACAGAAGCCGGAGAACACGCTGTCATATCGCTTGATATCCAGGGAGGCGCCAAAACAAGCGAAAAAACCGTGATCACCCATGAGATACAAATAGATCCGGTAAGCGACAAGATCATACACATCGATTTTCACGAGATCTCTCTTACCGAGCTCATTAAGGTAAGTGTTCCGGTGCATACAAAGGGAGATTCTATAGGTATTAAAGAGGGAGGTGTGCTTAACCTGGTAGTTTGGGAACTCCAAGTCGAGTGCCTCGCGCTGGACATACCGGAAAATATCACCGTAAATATCGAGTCCCTGAAAGTGGGAGACTCCGTGTACATTAAGGACATCCCGAATCCCCCGAAGGTGAAGATACTCGGTGACCCGGAACAGCTCATACTCGGCGTTATTCCGCCGCACGCAGAAGCCGAAGTCGCTCCCGCCCCCGCGGTCGAAGGTGAAGCTGCCGTTGGCGTCGAACCCGAAGTCATCAAGAAAGGTAAGATCGAGGAAGAGGGAGAAGAAGCTGCCGCCGAGGAGAAATGAAAATTATAGTCGGTCTGGGCAATCCCGGCAAAGAATATGCCAATACCAGGCATAATGTGGGTTTCATGGTTCTGGAAGAATTAGCTGCCAGGCACGGCATAAGGATAAAGAAAAAAGGTTTTTCCGGGGTATATGGAACGGGAAAAGTCGGAACAAACGAAGTGTTGCTCTTTGAGCCGTTGACATACATGAACCTTTCCGGCGGATCGGTCGCGGCGGTCACATCGAAACACGGGACGGAAATAAAAGATATTTTGGTGGTCGCGGATGATTTTAACATTCTTTTCGGGGTCTTGAGGATGCGCCAGAAAGGTTCGTCGGGCGGACACCATGGCCTGGATTCTATCATTGAGAACATGGGGAACAGTTTCAACAGATTGAGGATAGGCATAGGGCATGAGGGTATGCCTGAAGAAAAGAGCGGATACGTGCTTTCGGCTTTCACTAAGGAAGAGTCCCGCGTGCTGCCAGAGGTGATAGACCGGGCGGCTGCCTGTGTGGAAACCTGGATCGGACAGGGGGTAGAAAAAGCCATGAGCGGGTATAACTGACCCCGGCGCTAATGGCTGAGCGTAACAGTAAAGTCCGGGTAAAAGCTTGATATTGTAAAACAGATATGTTAATATCACGAAAATAAAAAAACTGGGATGGACGGTGGAAAAATGGAAAAAACTAGGAATTATTCGGCTTTATTCATAATCGATGCTGCGCAAGAAGATACGATAGATGAAAAGACGAAGAAGATCAAGGAGATCATCACCGAAAATAAAGGGGTGGTCACCAGCGAAAAGATGATAGGCAAGAAGCGCTTAGCGTACCTTGTGCAGAAAAAATCGGAAGGGATCTATTATGAGCTCAATTTTACAGGGCTACCTTCCTCTATAACAAAAATTAATGGACTTTGTCGCATAAATACTGCGATTTTGCGCACTATTATCGATAAGGCCGAGTAGAAGTCAAGAGAGACCGGAGGGGCAAATGGCGGCAAGTCTAAATAAAGTTTTCTTGATAGGGAACCTTACCCGGGATCCCGAGCTCAGGTATGTCCCAAGCGGGTCGGCCGTGGCCAATTTCACGCTTGCGGTCAACAGGATATATAAAGACAAATCGGGCGAACGGAAAGAAGAAGTTTCGTTCATAAAAGTCGTAGTGTGGGGCAAGATGGCCGAGACGTGCGGAGAATATCTCACAAAGGGCCGATCGGTCATGGTCGAAGGTCGCCTGCAGTCCCGTTCGTGGGAAGCTCAAGACGGGCAGAAAAGGAGTACGTTGGAAGTCATCGCCCTGGGTGTGCAGTTCCTGGGGGCGAAAGGAGAAAAAGCCCCGGAGGCGAGTACAAGCGAACCGGCCGCGGAACTGGAAAGCGTGGACTTAGACGCGGAATTAGGAAAAACAGGCCCGGCGCGCGGCGAACACGGCGCGGGGGAAGAAGAGATCCCGTTTTAACGTTTAACACGACAGGAGAAAACAAATGAATGTAAGAGAAAGAACGGATAACACGAAAAAGAAACGCGGCAGCCAGCAAAAGAGGATAATCAAAAAACGTCCATGCCGTTTGTGCGGCGACAAAGTTAAGGATGTCGACTATAAAGACACGGATTTTTTAGGCAAATATATCTCTGAACGCGGAAAGATCATTCCTTCGAGGGTATCCGGCAACTGCCAGAAACACCAGAGGATGGTGGCTAACAGAATAAAAAGAGCGAGGATAGCCGCGCTTCTGCCTTTCGTGAAAATAAAACAAGGGGTGCAACGTGAACGTAATTTTACTTCAAGACGTGGATAAACTCGGCTCGATGGGAGCGGAAGTGAAGGTTGAAGACGGTTACGCGCGAAATTATCTGATCCCGCGTAAGATGGCCCTTCTCGCGACGGCGGAGGCGCTGAAACTTTTAGAAAAAAAGAAAAAAGAAAGAGCGATCGCGGAACAGAAGCTCAAAGCGGAATGCGCTGAACTCGCCAAAAAAATAGTGAAGCTTTCGCTTACCGTGCAGATGGAATCCGGCGAAGAAGAAAAACTTTTCGGGTCGGTAACCAGTGATATCATCTCCGAGGCGCTTAAATCCGAAGGGATGGAAGTAGACAAGAAAAAGATAGTCATTAAAGAGCCCATTAAAAAACTGGGTGTATACACCGTTGGGATCAAACTTCATTCCGAGGTGGAAACAGAAGTTCGGGTTTGGGTCGTTAAAAAATAATTTTATTCGCGAAACTCCGCTTTTTAAGTTTAAAGTTTGAGCTATGAACCACACCCAGAGCACAATTGAGAAATTGCCCCCGCAGAACGCGGAAGCGGAGATCGCGGTCCTGGGCGCTATGCTTCTGGATAAAGATGCCATAGCGAGGGCCATCGAGATCCTTAACGAGGACTGTTTTTACTCCGATGCCAACAGGAACATATTCAGGACCGTCATAAACCTTTACGACCAGAACCAGGGTGTTGACATGGTCACCATAACCGAATCTCTCAAAAAGAACAACCTTCTGGAAAGAGTCGGCGGGTCCAGCTACATTGCCGAGATCGCCAACAGCATTCCGACAGCGGCGAATATAGAACATTACGCGCGCATAGTGCGTGAAAAACATGTTCTACGGTCGCTTATCGGTGCCGCCACAAAAATAGTGACCGAAAGTTTTGACTCCGCCGCCGAGGCTGACGATGTTTTGGACAGCGCCGAAAAAATGATCTTCGACATAAGCACCACGAAAAGGACCTCAAGCAGCATTGTTTCCATGAAGGACGTGGTCAGGGAAAGCATAGATCAGATCGATAAGCTTTACCAAAGGAAAGAGAATGTAACGGGCATAGCGACCGGTTTTCACGACCTTGACGTCATGACGGCGGGGTTTCAGAAGTCCGATCTCATCATAGTCGCGGGGCGCCCCTCGATGGGGAAAAGCGCGCTGGCGAGTTCCATAGTAGAATACGCCGGGGTCAAAAGCAAAGTGCCGTGCGCGATATTCAGCCTGGAAATGTCCAAAGAACAGCTTGCCCAGAGGATGCTCTGTTCCATAGCGCACGTGAACGCTCATAAAGTCCGCACCGGGTTTCTTTCGCAGTCAGATTGGCCGGTCCTGGTGGACGCCGCGCAGAAACTCTCGGAGGCGCCTATATTCATCGACGATTCGTCGGGCGTGTCGGACCTGGAACTCAGGGCGAAATGCAGAAGACTGAAAGCAAAACATGACATACAGCTCGTGATCATAGACTACCTGCAGCTTATGAAAGGGGCCCGCAGGATAGATTCCCGTCAGCAGGAAATTTCCGATATTTCCCGGTCGCTTAAAGCTCTCGCGAGAGAGCTTAACGTGCCGGTTGTCGCCGTAAGCCAGCTTTCGCGCGCCTCCGAGCAAAGAGAAGACCACAGACCCAGACTTTCCGACCTCAGGGAGTCGGGAGCGATCGAACAGGACGCCGACGTCGTGATATTGCTTTTTAGGGAAGAATATTACGAGCCCACCGAAGAGAACGCCGGAGTCGCGGAAGTGAACATCGCCAAACAAAGAAGCGGTCCCGTAGGGACGCTAAAATTAACATTCGTGAAAGAGTATACGAAGTTCGCTAACCTTTCAAGAATAGACTCGGAGGAAGTTTTCTGATGAAAAAAAACTTTAAAAGAACGTCGTTGGCCCTTGTTGTTCTCGGTTTTGTGACGGTCCTCTCCGGTATCTGCGGCATTGTTTCTGCCGATGATACCAAAACCGTAGCGTCTACGGGGGAAAGGCGCATTGTGGACATACAAGTGAAAGGCAATAATTCCGTCAGCACTCCCACGATCACGAATCGACTTAAAGTCCAGGTCGGCGACACATTTGACGAGACCGCCCTCAACAAAGAGTTGAAAAGACTGTACGCCATGGGCTATTTCAACGATGTAACGGTCGAATATGAGGACAACAAAGAAGGCGTAGTGGTGATCTTTAAGGTCACGGAAAAACCCGTTGTAGTCGGAATAGAGTTCAGGGGAAACACGCGTCTGGCCAAGGGCAAGATACAGAAAAAAATAACTATCAAGGAAGGCGATCTTTTGGACTATAACGTCGTGTCCCAGGACGCGGCCAAAATTAAAGCGTACTACATAGAGGAAGGGTACCCGAAAGCCGATGTGCAGTACAGGGTAGAGGATGAGAAAAACGGCAAGGCAAAGCTTGCCTTCATAGTCAGCGAAGGCGAGACTGTAATAGTCAAAAAAATAAATTTCGAAGGTAACAAAAACATACCCAAGGCTGACCTGGCCGCCGTCATGGCCACTAAAACCGGTTTCTGGTTCATCCGCAAAGGCGCTTATGATGAGGAAAAATTTCAGGCCGACGTCGCCAGGGTGGCGTCTCTTTACAGAACAAAGGGGTACCTGGATGTTAAGGTGGACAGCCGCCTCGATTATTCTAAAGACGGAAAAAGTATGTTCATAACCGTGGTGATAGACGAAGGGAAAGCGTATAAAGTCGGGGACATAATCATTAATGGGAATTTGATAGTTCCGAAAGCTGACATACAAAAACTCATTACGATAAAATCCGGCGAGAACTTTGATTACAAAAAAATAAAGGACGATATAGAGAGCGTTCGCATGTTCTACTATGACAAGGGTTATATGAACGCGGAAGTCGATATGGACCATAAGTATAAGCCGGACATCGACAAGATGGTCCTTACGTTCAATATCGAACCTCACGATATTGTGTATGTCGGCAAGGTCGCCATAACGGGCAACACTAAAACGCGCGACAATGTGATCCGCAGAGAAGTGAGAGTATATCCCGGTGAAAAGTATGACGGCAAAGCCTTAAGAAAAAGCAAGGAAAGGATATACAACCTTGGGTTCTTTGAGGACGTGTATTTTGAAACGGTACCCACGAACGACCCGAATGTCAAAGACCTGAACGTTACGGTAAAAGAGACGAAGACCGGCGAATTCTCGTTCGGTGGCGGTTACAGTTCTATAGACGCGTTCATAGGGTTCGTCCAGGTGCGGCAGAAAAACTTCGATCTTCTGGATTTTCCGACATTCACCGGCGCCGGGCAGGACCTGGTCATTCGAGCTGAAGCCGGGAGCAACAGGACAAATTATCTACTAAGCTGGACAGACCCGTGGATATTCGGCTATCCGTACCTTTTCGGCGTAGACCTTTACCGCGAAGAACATAACCGTTCCGGACTTTCCGGATATGATTATGACGAACGCCGTACGGGCGCCAGTTTCAGGGGAGGAAAAGACCTTACCGACGAGCTTAATGCCGGACTGGTATACAACATAGAACAGGTGAACTTATCCAACGTACCGGACAATTCCAGCTCCGCGCTTACCGATGAAGTGGGGACGAACATTCTAAGCAGCCTTACGGGAAGCCTGAATTATGATACGCGCGATAATAAATTTTCGCCAACAGAGGGTCTTTTGACGGGGCTATCTGTCAAGAATGCCGGCGGGTTCATCGGTGGGGACAGGACGTTCGTTAAAGGCGGAATAGACGGCGCGTATTATTACAGCATATTCAATAACATAGTCCTCGAAGTTAAGGGTATGTTTGGTTGCGGTACGGAGTATGGAGACTCGGATACGATACCCATATATGAAAGGTATTTCGCCGGCGGCGCCAACACGATCAGGGGTTATGAGCAGCGCGCGGTAGGTCCGAGAGACCCGAACAATAACGCCGCGGTAGGCGGCGACACGACGGCTATTTTCAACACGGAAGTTACTTTTCCCATATTCAAGAACATAATCAAAGGCGCGGTTTTCTACGATGCTGGCAACGTATGGGCGAATGCCGGACAGAAAAACCGTTCGGCTCTCAGGGAAGACAACGCGATTAAAATGGGCGCGGGTACCGGCGTAAGAGTGAAGACGCCGATAGGACCCCTGAAACTCGACTATGGGTACCCGTTAAGCGACAATTTTGACGACAAAAAAGAAGGACAGTTCTATTTTAGTATGAGCCACGGGTTTTAATAAATCAA
This sequence comes from Candidatus Omnitrophota bacterium, assembly GCA_015233235.1. Classification (GTDB taxonomy): domain Bacteria; phylum Omnitrophota; class Gorgyraeia; order Tantalellales; family Tantalellaceae; genus JADFYD01. The sequence goes on from JADFYD010000004.1 coordinate 24,034, forward strand.
AAAAAGGAGAAATAAAAATGACGAAAAAAACATTGTTTGTTCTTTTGCTGGTGTTTGCGATAGCCGGGCTGTCGCTGCAGGGGGCGTTCGCCGAAGGCCAGAAAATAGGCGTTGTCGATCTCAGAAAAGCTTTTTATGATTACGATAAAAGCAAAACATTCGACAAGCAACTCACGGACATGACCAATGCTAAGACCGATGATCGCAACAAAATGGTGGAAGGCATAAGGACTCTGCGCGATGAGATATCGTTCTTAAGCGCGGAAGAAAAAGCGAAAAAACAAAAAGATCTTGATGACAAGATCAACGCTCTTAACGAATTTGATAAGAACGTTCGCCAGGATATACTCAACAAGAAGAACGATATGTTCAAAGAGGTCATCGACGACATACAGAACGTGGTCAACAAAGTCGGCGCTGAGGATAAATATGATTATGTGTTCGACTCGCGGAGCGTTATGTATTCCAAAGGCGGAGATGATATCACCGCGAAAGTATTGACAAAACTGAACGCTAAGAAATAACGGTCATTTGTAGCAAACAGGGGCATAGGGACAGAAAAACAAATTCTGTCCCTATGTATTTTTGACCATGTTCCATACAAATCAACACACGATCTCCGGCGACGCGGTTTTTTCCGGGCGGGCTCTCCAAAGCGGCCACAGAGTAAAAGTGGTTTGCAAGGGCGCCGGAGAAAATACCGGCATTGTTTTTTCGAGGAGCGATCTCCCCGGCAAGCCTTCTTTCCGTGTCAGTAACGCGTTCATTTTAAGCGGGCCGTACAGGCGCAGTGTCGTGGGTTTTGAAAAGGCCGTGGTCCATACGGTAGAACATCTTTTAGCGGCGCTATGGGCTCTCGAAATAGACAATATCATGATAGAAGTTAACGGCATTGAGATCCCGGGCATGGATGGAAGCGCGATCGAGTTTTATAAGGGTCTCAAAACCGCGGGGGTTGCCGCGCAAAGCGCCAAAAGATGTATTGTGCACATTACCGAACCGATCACGGTGGAAAACAAAGAGGCATCCATTTCTATAGTTCCTTCCGGGTCCTTCGGTATCTCTTACCACATAGACTACGATATAGCGTCGATCCCTAAAGAGGATTTCACTGTTGAGTTCTCTAGCGGCACGTTCGAAAAGGAAATAGGGCCGGCGAGGACCTTTTGTCTTAAAAAAGAGGCCATGCTGCTCAGGCTTCTGGGACTGGGTAAGGGCGCAACATACGAGAACACTCTGGTGATGGGAAAGACCGGCCCGGTCAAAAACACTTTGAGATATCCCAACGAACCCGTGAGGCATAAGGTGCTGGATATATTGGGAGATTTTTATTTGCTGGGAAGGCCCGTTGTGGGTAAAATTATAGCCAAGAAGTCTGGGCATAGGTTGAACGCGGAGTTGGTGAAGAAGATATATGAGAGATATTTGGCGTAATATGGATGTCAGTCGTTAGTCGCTGGTCGTTAGTCGTTAGTTGGATGGGAATAAACACAAGGAGAGGCGATGAGTGAGAAAATTCTGGATATTAAAAAAATCATGGAAAAATTGCCGCACAGGTACCCGTTCCTTCTGGTGGACAGGGTGCTGGATTATGAAGAGATGAAATGGATCAAAGGCATAAAGAATGTCACGATAAACGAACCGTTTTTTATGGGGCACTTTCCCGGAGAACCCGTCATGCCGGGCGTACTTATGGTCGAAGCCTTGGCGCAGCTCGGCGGCATACTCGCGATGGCCGGACAGGAGATGAAAGATAAACTGGCGTTTTTCATGACGATCGACGCGGTAAAGTTCCGGAAACCCGCTCTTCCTGGGGACCAGCTCCATCTATTTGTGGAAGTCGTGAAAGCGCTCAGGCAGAACAGCATAATCAAGGCGCACGGAGAAGTAAAAGTTGACGGCGAAGTGATCTGCGAAGGTGACATCATGTTCGCAATAATGGACAAAGGCGCGGCGAAATGAAGAGGATAGGACTTGTGGCCGGGGGCGGCAGTCTTCCGGTAGAATTTTTGGATTCCGCGAAAAAAGCGGGTGATGAGGTAATAGTCCTGGCCATAAACGGTGTCGCTTCACCGATCTTGAGCGAACGGGCCGACAGGATATACTGGATAGAGTTTGGCGCGTACGGCAAGGCGATATTTTACCTTCTTAAACACCGCATAAATAATATCGCTGTGCTCGGTAAGATCTCACGCGATCTTATACACAAAAAAGATACGTTAGATGAAGAAACCAAAAAAGTGATCTCCAAAATAGACAATAAAAGGGATTATTCCATTTATTCCGCTATAACGGCGAACCTTAAAAAGATCGGCATTGACATGATGGATCCGTCGGAATACCTGCGGCACTTGATCCCGTCGGCGGGGATACTTGGCAGTGTCCGGCCGGACGAGAAAACCGAAGAAGATCTTCTGTTTGGCTATGAGACGGCGAAAAAATTATCCGGTATGGATATAGGCCAGGCGGTTGTGATAAAAGACAAGACGGTCGTCGCGGTCGAAGCGATGGAGGGTACTGACGCCGTGATCAAAAGATGCCGCGAGATCGCCAGCGGCGGGTGTGTTCTGGTCAAAGTCGCGCGACCTGACCAGGACATGAGATGGGACATCCCGACGGTAGGGCTTGAAACGGCAAAGAACCTGGTAGACGCGAAATTTAAAGCGATCGCCGTTGAAAGCGGTAAAATGTTCATTCTTGACAGGGATATGTTTGTTAAGACGGCGGATGAGGCGGGTATGGCGGTCAAAGCTTTCTGATAAAAGAAACGATAAAGGACGCGGCTCTTTCGGCGACGCCTTTTTCTCCGAGCGAAGTGTAGACACTTTTCAGGTTTTTCCGCATTTCTTCCAGTCTTTCGGGGTTTTCAAGAAAACTCAAGATCTCAGCGCTGATGTTCTCAGGGGTGGCGTTTTCCTGGAGTATCTCGGGAACTATCATTTTGCCGGCCACTATGTTCACTAAACCTATGTACGGTATTTTCATGACGATCCTTGAGATCACAGCCGTTAGGGGAGAGACTTTGTAAACTATTACGAACGGAGTGTTTGAGGCGGCGCCTTCAAGGGTAGCCGTGCCGGAGGCGATTAATGCGAAATTTTTTTCAGAAAGCGCGAGGAGTGTGTTATTTTTGACGCGGGCGACGTCTAAGTCTTTGTACCCGGACAAGATCTTGTCATAAACGGAACTATCCACGTTTGAGTTCTCGGCTAGAGTGAACTCGACCGGACGGGAAAATGAACCTTTGAGGAGTCGTCCGGAAGCGAGCATTACCGGTAAAAGCCCCAAGATCTCCTGTTTCCTGGAGCCCGGCAAAAGCGCCACATTCAGCGAAGAAGTGTTCTTGCTATCGGTACGTATAGCCAAAACCGCGTCAGCCAGAGGATGGCCGGCCAGTTCAGCGTCTATACCGTATTTTTTCAGGAATTCTTTCTCGAATTCGAATAGCACTATTACTTTTGAAACGTATTTTTTTATCGCGCGCGTCCGGTGTTCTCCCCATGCCCATACCTGGGGGATGATGTAGTAGACAACGGGAATATGTTCTTCGTGAAGATACTTGGCCAGACGTAAATTAAAACCCGGGTAATCGATGAGTATCGCGAGCGCCGGTTTATTTTTTTTTATGGAATTGGCGCAGTTCTTGAACTGCGAGCGGATCTTATGAAGGTTTATTATGACTTCCCACACGCCCACAAGCGACAAATTCTTAATGTGCTCGATGAGCCGGGCGCCCTCCAGGCTCATGGCGTCGCCGCCGATACCCCAGAACTTCGTATTGGGCAGGGACTTTTTCAGCTTTGCGAGAAGTTCCCCTCCGCGCACGTCTCCCGAAGGTTCGCCCGCCGAAATGAAAATATTTGAAATTTTGTTAGGATCCATACAAACTATGCCCTATGCTCTTTGCACTATGCTCGTGTTATTTTGCCCGGCTGTGAATCTTGTCCAATATGTCCAGCGCGACGCTCAGCGCTTCACGGCCTTCTTTTCCTGAGACCAGGGGTTTGGTTTTTCTTTTGATGCAGTCTATGAACGATTTCAGCTCTACCATAAGCGCGTTAGTTTTTCTGAGGCGTAATTTATTTTTTTTGAAGCGGTTAGATCTCTGTTTTTTGTAAATATACACCTCATGATCCATATAGTCCAGAAGGATATAGGACCTTTCCTGGAATATCCGGAGCTTCCGAACCTCTTCTTTTGTCACACGGCTTGCGGTTATGTCGGCGATAGTATTGTCCTCGAAAGTCAGCCTTACGTTCGCCACGTCCTCATGCTCCGATACCGTGCTCTGCCCGAAAGCGACAATACTTTTTACTTTGGAATTTACGAGCGCCAGAATGATATCTATGTCGTGTATCATGAGGTCGAGGACGACGCCGACGTCTTTTATACGGCTTTTATTCTTTATCGATCCCAGCCTTTGGCTTTCGATGAATTTAGGCTTGTCCAGAAACGGCTCCATAGCGAGCACGGCGGGATTAAACCTTTCGATATGGCCCACTTGTATGATCAGATTTTTCGCGTTTGCCAGCCGTATCAGCTCATCGGCCTCGAAAAGAGTTTTTGTTATGGGTTTTTCTATCAGGACATGTACGCCCGCTTCCAGAAAATCTTTGGCGACGGAATAATGAAGACTGGTAGGAACGGCTATACTAACCGCGTCAACCTTGCCGATCAATGCCTTGGGGTTCGCGTAATACGCGGTTTTATATTTTTTTGCCAGGTCTTTGGCCTTTTGCTCATTGATATCGGCGACGCCGACGAGGTCTATCCCGGCGCTTCTTTTCAGCAAGTGATACATCTTAGTGTGGTAAGTGCCCAAATGCCCAGCACCTATCACGGCGATCCTCAGTTTTCTCATATAAGTCCTTCTTGTATCGTGTGATTATAGCACCGCAAGGTAAGCCTATCAAGGATTTTGCGTCTTTGCTCGACAGCGCGAGGAGCTTGTGTTAGAATCGATGGGCGGGTTTTAAACCCGCCCCATCGAACGTTCGTAACAGGAAAAAAGAATGAAAACGTACATGCGATTTATAAAGCTCATGATGCCGCATTTCGGTATTTTTTCTGCCGCGATCCTGTGTATGCTGTTCTCGTCGCTTTTCAGCGCGTCACCCATGGGACTCATAATTCCGCTCATGGATAACATCATTTCGGGGAAAGCGATAGCACTGCCGGCCAATACTTTCATCCCCGTCTTTGTGAGAGATCTGGTTTCCTGGATCAACGGCATGTCCCGCCTCAAGCTACTGAACCTGCTTACGCTCAGCATGGTTGGCATGTTCGTTTTTAACGGCATTTTTGTTTTTCTGCAGACCTACCTTATGAGCATGGTCAGCCAGAAAGTCGTGCGTGACGTACGCAACGCGATTTACAGTAAATTGCTGGATCTTTCCATGGATTTCTACGCTAATAATCCGACCGGCCAGCTTATGTCAAGGATCACGAACGACGCCGCTGTGATAAGGGACGCCATTTCAAGCGCGATAGCTGACACATTTTATATGCCTATACAAATAATCGTTTACGTGGGGATGCTGATAGGGATAAAAATGGTATTTGATATTCCTCTCACGCTGGTTTTGATCGCCGCGGTGATATTCCCGACCATTTTGTACCCGGTCATGAAAATAGGGAAAAAACTCCGGATGATCAGTAAAAAGTCACAGGAAAAGATCGCCGATATCAACAATATGCTGCTCGAGACGATCTCAGGGATAAAGCTTGTGAAAGCCTTTAACATGGAAAATTACGAGAAAAAACGGTTCATGGCACATAACCAGGCTTATTACAAGCTGGACATGAAATCCATAAAACGCATGAAGATCATGAGCCCGCTGACCGAATCGGTGGCGGTCATTTGTACAGCCGTCATATTGTGGCTGGCGGGGAAAGACATCATTTCCGGAAGGTTGTCCGCCGGTGTTTTCGGTACTTTCATCGCGGCTGTTTTTTCACTGATGAAACCGGTGAAGAACCTGTCGAGGGTGTATGGAACGAACCAGCAGGCGCTCGCCGCAGCGGAGAGGATATTTAACATAATCGACGCGCCGATCACGATAAAAGATGACAAGGATGCAGTCGATCCGGAAAACTTCAAGAGCGATATCACTTTTGAAAATGTGCGTTTTAAATATACCCTGGGGAAGGAAGAAGTCCTAAAAGGAGTGAACCTGTCGATCCGGGAGGGTGAAATTGTCGCTCTCGTGGGTTCTTCCGGCGCGGGCAAGACGACGCTCGTGAACCTCATCCCGAGATTTTATGATCCCACTTCCGGGAAAATAACTATGGGTGGTGTGGATCTCGTAAAATTAAGAACACGGTTTATCAGGAAACAGATAGGGCTGGTCACGCAGGAAACTATCTTGTTCAACGATACATTGAAAGCCAACATTTGTTATGGTGATGAAAATATAGATATGGAAAGGCTGAAAAAAGTTTCAGAAATTGCCAATGTGCATATGTTCATCAAGGATCTGCCCAACGGGTATGATACGGTGATAGGCGAAAGAGGGGCCCAGATATCCGGCGGACAGAGGCAGCGAATAGCCCTGGCCAGGGCGCTATACAAGAATCCCCCCGTATTGATATTGGACGAAGCCACGTCACAGCTGGATACAGAGAATGAAAAACTCGTTCAGGAAGCCATAAACAAGTCCATGGAAGGAAGGACCGTGGTCGCTATCGCCCATCGGTTAAGTACGATCACGCACGCCAACCGCATAATAGTCATGGACCAGGGCCGCATTATCGATATAGGGACTCATAAAGAACTCCTCGTCAAAAGCCCCATTTACAAGAGGCTGTACGAGCTTCAATTCGCGGTATAGGGTTGCCCTCAATTCAACAGAAAACACTTGCAATTATCCGTATTTTGAATATAATACTGCTTCAGCCCTTAACCGGTAAAAAACAGGGTCAGGGGTGGGTTTTGTTCAAAAGGATGCGTCTAGTGGATGTATCTTGTTTTCTTTTATGGCGTTATGAAAAAATAAGCAGCGGGTCTTAACGGGAGGAAGTTATTTTATGGCAGTAAATACGGAAGTTTTAAAGTCTTTGCTTGAGAACGGAGTGCATTTCGGCCACCAGGCAAGCAAATGGAACCCCAAAATGAAGAGATTTATTTTTGGGAAGAAAAGCGGAATATACATAATAGACCTTGAAAGCACCGAAAAAGCGCTTCAAAAAGCCTGTGATTTTCTGCAAGGGCTGGCCAGGAGCGGCAAAAAAATACTCTTTGTCGGCACGAAAAAGCAGGCAAAACAAGTCGTAAAAGAAGAAGCCGAACGCACCGGAATGTTCTATGTAGACGAACGCTGGCTCGGCGGCTGTCTCACTAATTTCGGTACGATACGTAAAAGCATTTCGAGGCTCGATTACCTCGAAAATATAAAGAAAAGCGAAACATACTCTTCTCTCGCGAAAAAGGAAAAAGTTAAGATGGACAGGGAAGAAGAAAAACTGAAGAAAAATCTTCTCGGCATCAGGCACATGGACAAACTTCCCGGCGCCGTGATAATAATAGATTCCGAGGATGAGAAAATAGCGGTGTTTGAAGCGAAAAAACTCGAGATACCGGTAGTGGCGCTTCTTGACACGAACTGCGATCCGGACCTGGTAAACTATCCTATTCCGGGCAACGACGACGCGATCAGGTCCATAAAGTACATATGCTCTTCCTTGGCCAACGCGATCCTGAAAGGCAGCGGCGAATTCGCCGCGGGCACGTTCAAGAAAGAAGCGAAGCCCGAGCAGGAAGAGGCAAAGAAAGAACCCGCCGAAAAAAAAGAGATAAAACCGGCTGAGAATATCGTCAAGGTCGAGAAAACCCAGAAAGTCGAGAAAACGGAGCCGGCCAAAGACGAGAAGCTTGTGAAAAACGCCAAAAAACCCGCGAAAGAAGCGAAAGACCCCGTTGACGGGGACATAAGTTTGGGATAAGCATTGAACTTAAGCCTTCAGAATAGGAACATCTCGCGTAAAAGGAGAGAGTAAAATGAGCGAATTAGATGCAGTGAAAACACTTCGGTTCAAAACTTCGGCCGGCATGATGGAATGTAAAGAGGCGCTTAAAGAATCCGGCGGCGATATGGATAAAGCCGTGGAGATACTGAGAAAAAAAGGCGTCGCTAAAGCTGCGAAGAAAGCCTCAAGGATAGCCGGAGAGGGTATGGTGGAATGTTATATCCACACGGGAAACAAGATCGGCGTTCTGGTAGAGGTCAATTGCGAGACCGATTTTGTGGCCAGAAATGAAGACTTCAAAAAGGCCGTCAAAGAGATAGCCATGCAGGTTGCGGCGGTGAGCCCGACGTATGTTTCGAGAGAGGACGTGCCGGAAGAGGTAAAAGAAAAAGAGAAAAGCCTCTACAGCGACCAGGTCAAAGGTAAACCGGCGAACATCGTCGAGAAGATCCTCGAGGGCAAACTGGATAAATTTTATTCGGATGTGTGTCTCTTAGAGCAGGCGTACATAAAAAACCCCGATATAAAAGTTAAGGATTTTGTTACCGAGCTTGTCGGTAAAATAGGCGAGAATATCGTTATAAAGAGATTTACGAGGTTCGAGGTCGGAGAACAAAAATAAATGGCGAAGACAGCGGCAAAAAAGAGAAGGGTTCTTTTAAAATTAAGCGGCGAAGCTTTTATGGGCCACCAAGGTTACGGCATAGACCCGGAAATTAACGAGTCTATAGCCGGCCAGATCAAGGATATCTACGGCAAGGACCTGGATATGGCCATAGTTATAGGCGGCGGAAATATCTTCAGGGGTCTCGCGGCCGCGACAAAAGGCATGGACCGCTCGACCGCCGATTATATGGGAATGCTGGCGACAATGCTTAACGGCCTGGCACTTCAGGACGCGCTCGAGAGAAAGGGTGTACACACAAGAGTTTTGACGGCGATAGCGATGCATGAACTTGCCGAGCCTTATATAAGGCGGCGCGCCATGAGACACCTCGAAAAGGGCAGAGTCGTGATATTTGTATGCGGGACGGGCAATCCGTATTTCACGACCGATACGGCGGCGGCGCTTCGGGGTATTGAGATCGGGGCCGACATGATACTGAAAGCGACAAAGGTCGACGGAGTTTATTCCAAGGATCCGGTACAGTATAAAGACGCCAAAAAATTCGATACTTTAAGTTTTATGGAAGTTTTGGAGAAAAAGCTGAAAGTAATGGACGCCACTGCCATCAGCCTTTGTATGGACAATAATATGCCGATCGTGGTATTCAACATCAGAAAAAAAGGCAATCTCAAGAATGCCGTTCTGGGCAAGAAAGTGGGCACGCTTATCACAATGGACGGGAGGTGAGTGGTATTATGGCAGAAGTTGAAAAACTGAAAAAAGAGACCGATGTCAAAATGCATGCTGCGCTCGAATCCATAAAAAAACATTTTTCCAATATCAGGACTTCGAGAGCGCATCCGAGCCTTGTAGAGGATATCAAGGTGGACTATTACGGCACCATGATGATCCTGAAACAGCTGGCTAATATTTCCGCGGCGGACGCGAGAATGCTGGTAATACAGCCGTGGGATAAGGGAGCGATAGCGGCCATCGAAAAAGGCATACTCGCCTCTGACCTTGGCGTTACACCCGTGATCGACGGTAATGCCATAAGGATCAGCTTGCCGCCTCTTACGCAGGACAGGCGGAATGAACTGGCTAAAGTGCTGGGTAAAATAGCCGAAGAAGGCCGGGTGTCAGTACGGAACACCCGTCATGAGTCCAATGACAAGACTACGTCTCTCGAAAAAGATAAACTGATCTCTGAGGACGACAAATTCCATCTGAAAGACGAAGTACAGAAAATGACCGATAAGTACATAAAACTTATCGACGAAGAATTGAAGAAGAAACAGCAGGAAGTAACGCAGTAAAAATCTTAACGGGCCGCTAGCTCATCAGGTAGAGCACCACACTTTTAATGTGGTTGTGGAAGGTTCGAGACCTTCGCGGCTCACCAGTCAAAAAAGAAAAGCCTTTCCGTGTAATTACGGGAGGGCTTTTCTTTTTTGACTGGTCAACAGGAAGGGCTCGAAGTGAGCTGCCGAACCTTTAATCTAGGGAGTTGCGACTAAAGGGAGCAACGACTACAAATGAGGCAGCGAGTGGCCGACCGGAGTCCCGCAATGTTTTTTGACGAGCGGCAGCGAGGAACAAAAACATGTTTGCGGGACGTAGGCGCCGAGACCTTCGCGGCTCACCAGTTCCAAACAAAAAAGCCCTTCATGAGTAAGATCATGGAGGGCTTTTTTGTTTGGAACAGAGCATTAGAAATTTGAAATTAGAAATTAGATGAAATCGGAAATAAGAAAATTTCTAATGCGGTCAAATTTCTAATCTCTAATTTCTTGGCACTTACCACAGTAATTATAAAACGCTCAAACAAAACCCTCCATGTAGGCATAACAACAAACCTTACAGATAGACTCGCCCGCCACAACAACGGCAAAGCCAGTGAAGCTCCACGGCAAGGCGAATCATTGTGATAATACGGTTAGTTATGTAGGCCGTGGAGCGGAATCCTGAGCCAGAAAACCATTATTTTGGAGCATTCACTGACGTGGTTTTCTGGCGAACGGGCAAATACACAATAGGCCGCACTCCGGTCAAGCTGGCTTAATCTAATTTTAACTTGCAAACTTTACAAAATATGATATACTTTATCTAAATGTAAAGTTATACAAACTGGGGGTATAACATGAAAGAAAACAAAATAGCCGTCAATCTTAAGAGAATTCGTATCGCCCGAGGGCTAACTATGGAAAAGGCAGCAGAGGCAGCCGGGATAAGCAGGATGGCGTATCACAATATTGAAAAGGGTATAGCAGAACCGCGTGTCAGTAATCTACAGAAGTTAGCCGGGGCATTAGGGGTAAAAGTATTTGATCTTGCGAGGGCTGTGCCGGAGTTACGAAGTGTAAGGTTTCGCGCGCTTAAGTGGAAAACCAACAAGGCGAAAGCACAGAGGGAAGAGATAAAGAATGAGGTCGCTTTGTGGATGCGCGATTTTAAGGAACTGGAGAATACGCTTGCCGATAAAAAGAAGGAGAAATTCATAGGTCTTACGAGAAAAGAAAATAAAGGGGTTATCTCGCCTCAGGAAGCCGCAAAAGAATCAAGAAAGTTATTTGGGCTGAGCGAGGATGAGATAATAACCGATATCTGCGGTTTAGTCGAATCGGCCGGTATAAAGCTTCACTTTATAGATATGGGATTAGATAATATATCCGGACTTTCCGTGAACGATGATGAGCTCGGAGCGGCGATTATTGTTAATACTTACGCAGCTAAGACCACGGAACGCAAAATATTTACTATCGCGCATGAGTTAGGACACATAGTTATGCACCCCACTTCTTTTAATGATGACGATATTGAGGTAGAGGAAGATGAAAAAGAAGCCAACATGTTCGCCGGGTATTTTCTTATGCCTAAAGAAGCGTTTTACAAGAGGCTGGATGAGGTGAAGGGACTTGATCTGGTTGACGCGATACTTCATGTCAAAAGGATCTTCAAGGTGAGCTATGAGGCGGTATTACACCGTTTGGTTGACGAAAAACTATATAGCGGCGAAATATGGGAACAATTCCGCGCCAGATACAAAAGGAGATATAACTTCGATTTTAAAGGACATAAAGAACCGGTGCCACTCGAGGCTATTGATTGCATCGAAGATCGCCTGGGTCGACTGGTGCGGGAGGCATACGAAAAAGAATTGATCTCGATGTCACGCGCCGCGGAGATCCTGGGGAAAAGCGTCACCGAGATGAGAGACCTGGTCAACGGATGGATGGCGGTGAAATGAAGCGGATCGTTATCTGTGACGCGAACATACTTATAGATTATGCTAAGGCCAATAGGAAAATTATCAGCCTGATGTCAGAGCATTTATATGAAGTATGGGTTCCGTCACCGGTATGGGAGGAAGTAAAAGATCTATCAGACGAAGACGCAAAGACATTGGGCATCAATATCGCCGAGCCGACCTTGGCTCAAACTTATGAAGCTGCTGATATGCATGGGGGTGGTCTTTCCGGTGAGGACAACATGTGCTTCATCATGGCTCGGGATGAAAAGGCGATCTGCGCGACAAATGAGAAGACGCTACGGAAGAAATGCGAGGATAATGGCATTGAGGTATTGTGGGGCTTACGGATCATGATCCAGTTATGCGAAATTGGTGAATTGACGGTAGAGGCCGCCATAAAGACGGCCGAGAAAGTGGTTAAAATGAATCCCAGAATAACACCCAAAGTGGTTAGCGATTTTATCGAGAAAGTGAGAAAAGTTTGAGGGATCGGAGATATCCCCAAAATGTCCAGCTCGGAGCAGGCGGACATTTCTAATTTCCCGACATATCGCGCTTATTTAAGCTTAAAAACCAGCAGCGTAAAATCGTCGAATTGCAGGCAGGACCCGGCGAAAGCGAAAGCTTTTGTCTTGATAATATCCGCTATTTGCTGACTTGAAAAGTCATGATTTGTAATAATTATCTCTATGAGCGCTTCAATGCCGAACATTTCTTTTTGCGAATTCATCATTTCTACGACGCCGTCCGTATAAAAAACCACCATGTCGCCGCTGGACATATTGATCGTGTCCTCCGCGTACTCTTGTCCGGGCAGCATGCCGATCGGAATACCGTGCGCCTTAAGAAGGGATACCGTGCCGAGCTTTCGATCGTAGTATATGGGAGGATTGTGTCCGGCGTTACAGTAGCGGAACGCCCAGTTCTCTCTGTCGAAAATACCGTAGAAAAGCGTGACGAACATGGCGGCCGAATCATTTACGTCTTTTATGACCATGTCATTTGTCATCCGTATAACTTTGGAGGGGGAGAGTTCCTGTGTGGTCAAAACCTTAAGTATGCTTTTTGAATTGGTCATGAAAAGAGAGCTATTTATGCCCTTGCCGGCGGCATCGGCTATGATGAAACCTATGTTACGCCCGTCACGGTTCATGTAGTCGAAGTAATCTCCGCCGACCTGGAGTGCCGGAAGACTCATGCCGGCCAGGTCTATCTCGTCCACATCCAATTTAAAATGCGGCAGCATGGCCTTCTGCATTTCGGCTGCGATCTCGATGTCACGTTTAAGGCGTTCTTTTTCTTTTGTAGTTTTTGTAAGCGCGTCGATATAACGCTTGAGGGAATGAGCCATACTGTCAAAGCTCTCGGCGAGCATCCCGAATTCGTCGCCCGCCTTAAGGCCCATTTTGTGGTCGAGGTTGCCGGCGCCTATCTCTTTTATCCCTTTGAGTAAAATATTTAGAGGTTTAGTAAGCCACCATGAAACTATTTTGCCAAGCGCGACAGAAAGCAATGTGCCTATTATAAAAAGGAAGACAGCATTGTAAAACACCGTCTTTCTCATCGCGTCTATGGTTTGGGCCGAAATATCTATTCCGAGGATACCAAATTGTTTTCCGGACGCCTCGCGGAGAGGAGCATATCCGCTTAGCCACCAGCCCCATTTATCCTGTGATACCTCGCGGTCGGCAGTCGCCTTGTTTTCCCGGAATGCTTTTGTCAATTCTGGGAAAGTCCCGGTAGCGTACTCCTCGCCGCAAGCTACCGGGCTTTTTGGGTCGGCATTAGCGATGAACTTCATGACACCAGGCTTATCGCCCGGGACCAGCAGGTACACATCTGATATTTCGTAGTGGACATCCATGATCCTGCGGAGGGAACCGACAAGCTCGGCATAAAGCGGTTTTTCCATACTGGAGCGGACAGGGGCAATGCTCAAAACTTTTTCAGGCGCTATCGTTTGGACCGCTATAGATGCCAGTTGAACCAGCCTTGTTCTAAGCGCTTCTTTCTGAGCTAAAACGGCTTTTTGGTACAGATTGAACACCAGATAGAAGGAAAGGAGGGTATAGACCGAAAAAAATACAAGTACTATCTTAGTCTTAAAATGTATTTTCGGCATACCCCCCCTGAACTCTATCTACCGTACATTTCTTTCAACTGCTTTATTTTCGGGAATTCCGCATAATATTCTCCCTGTGGTCCCGTAAAGCCGGAGCCGGAGCGCGTCAGCGTAATAGGAGTGTAGCCACCCTTATAATTGGGGACGTTGACCGTAAAGCTTTCCCCTTGCGCGGCCGGTTGCGCGGCGTTCACACTTTCTTGAGGAGCCGCCGGTTGAGTTTGCTGGATCACTACCGGCATAGGCTCGACAAGAGCGGCTGGTACCGGCGCGGGAGCCGGAACGACAACATAGCCGGCAGGACACGGTCTGTAGTAGATACCGTCATAGTAGTAATATGGAACGCCCCCGACATATACAGTAGTGTAATAAGGCGGAAGGGACGCCGCTATGGCGCCAACTGCCAAGGCCGTAATTCCTACGTCGAACCAGAACCAGCTGCTATTGTGCCAACGGCCTCCGTGCCAGTAATATCTGTCGCCATGTCCGCCGCCGTGCCCGCCATGGCCGCCCCATGCGTACACGTCCCTGGAAGATACTGCAAGGGCCAGAGCGGCCGCGACCAGTATCAGCAAAACTTTATTTTTTAGAATATTGTTACCCATAGTGTACCTCCTCCTTTTGCATTACCATTATACAACAAAACCGCCAAAATAATATTTACGTTTGTGATATTTACCTCGCTTAATTAGACGGCACGGACCGCCAAAAAGTTCCATTATGTGTTATACTTGCTCCATGTGGTACCTATACATCGTAAAATGCAAAGACGGAACTCTTTATACCGGGATAACGACGGATATATCCGAAAGGATCGATCGTCACAATCGCAAAAAGGCGAGTAAATACACACGCGTAAGGACGCCCGTCAAACTCATATACGAGGAAACACACCGCACCAGAAGCGCGGCGTTAAAAAGAGAACTGTTCATAAAATCTTTGACCCGTTCGGATAAGCTGAAACTTGTGGCTTCGCGTAAAAAGCGAAAGTAGTTGACAAATCGCGATATAGGTGTATAATACCATCATACTTATGCGTTGCAGCATTTAAGTCAGGGGGCAAAGGGGCGTTCAAGGAATTGAACGCCCTTTTGTTTTTTGGGTCGGATAAAGAAGTCCTTTTGGATCACGCGAAGTACGCGTTTCCAAAAGGACTTTTTTTTACGCGGGAGGCAAAAATGAATACAACGAAAAAGTTCTTAAAAATGTACGCGTGTGCCTTATGTGCGGGGTTTATGATACTCGCCTCCGGCGCGCGCCCGGCTGGTGCGTTGGATTTTAACGGCGACTGGCTAGGGGAGAAACCCGGATGGGCCCCTGACGTTTCGGTTAAAAGCGCTTTTCTTACAAAGTACATTTGGCGCGGTCAGAACCTGGGGGATGCGCCGGTAATGCAGAACGACTACTCGCTTTCAAAATACGGGCTGACGTTCGACCTCTGGACAAATTACAGCTTTAATAACGATAAGAGCAAGGACGCCGGAAGGTACGAGGAATTTACGGAAGTCGATTACGCTCTTGATTATACTTTCAACGCCGCTAAAACATATGAAAGATTAGGCGGCACGGGTGCCGAATTCTTGGCGCCTGTCAACTTTTCGTTCGGGTACACGTATTATACTTTTCCGATACTGCCGCGTGACAATAAATACGCTGATTCCCACGAGGTCTATTCGGGGTGTTCTCTCGACGTCCTTCTTAAACCGTTCGTGAAATGGTACTGGGATGTGGATAGCGGTAAAGGCGCCGCTGGGTACGGCAGTGGAGACGGGTCGTATTTTCTGGCGGGAATAGGACATTCTTTTGATCTCGGATCGAATGTCGCTTTGAACCTGGGCATGACAGCCGCCTACAACGACCAGCAATGGACCCAGAACAGGGGCTGGAGCGACATGGTATTTTCCGGAGATATAACTGTGCCGGTCCTAAAATATTTCACGATCAAGCCGAACGTGTCTTATTCTCTTTTACTTGATAGGGACGTTTACAATCACACGCAGTCGAACGAGTTTTACGGCGGTGTTACGATAGGGTTCGCGTATTAAGGATGTAGAAACATGAGGTTCTAATGCTCAAATGTTCTATTGTTCCTGCGTGTTACAGCGGCGAGAGCATCGGAACATTAGAACCTCGTAAGTGGGATTAGTTAATCCGTTCTTTTTGTAACTTCCAGCAGGTGATACCCGAACTGCGTTTTAACAGGGCCCTGGACCACGCCGATCTCGGCGCTAAAGACGA
>JADFYD010000050.1 GCA_015233235.1 Candidatus Omnitrophota bacterium
TATTCACGAGCACATTATTATATCCGGTAAAAATAACGTTGAACTGAAGAACTTTGTCAACTTTAACGCAATAATACCCCGACTGCCATAGTTCGACCGACACATAATAAACTCTCTCTCCGAAAGTGTTGGCAGAAAATTCGCATGCCGCGGCATACACACCTTTTTCGGTCCAGACTTTATTGTTCTCGTTCGTGTCATCCCTGTTGATCGACGTGATGATGGGGCGGTTCTCGTCGTCGGCTATGTGCACTATTACGCTCAGGTTATCCATTTTTGTCAGGCAGTTGTATTTTACTTTTACCGATATTTTTTCATCGGAATGGAAAGTGTCGGTCGGTTTATCTTCGCTGTTAACAACCGACACTTCTTCGATCTTCACGGCTCCCTTTTTGCCTTCGTAGTTCCCGGCCTCTTCTACCTTAGAACGGAACTGTTCCAGTCTCACCGACGGGGCGAGTGACAGGTTACGGTCAAGATACATAGAAACGGCTTTATCCACATCGCAAAAAGCGGCGACGCGCCCGCCTTCAAGCAGGATCGCTTTTTTACAGAGGCTGCGGATCGCGCCCATGTTGTGGCTGACAAAAAGGATCGTCCGGCCTTCCTTTGTGACGTCGCCCATTTTGCCGAGGCATTTTCTCTGGAACGCGACGTCCCCGACAGCCAGGACTTCGTCCACAAGAAGTATTTCCGGATCAAGATGCGCCGCGACCGAGAAAGCGAGGCGCACATACATGCCGCTTGAATAGAACTTTACCGGGGTATTGATGAACCTGCCAATTTCAGCAAATTCGACTATGGCGTCGAATTTGTTCTTTATCTCTTCTTTACGCATACCCAAAACCGCGCCGCTCAAAAATATATTGTCCCTGCCGGTAAGTTCGGGGTGAAACCCGGTGCCTATTTCAAGGAGCGAGCCAACTCGGCCTTCCAGGGTAGCCTCGCCGATTGTGGGCTCGGTTATCCTAGATAATATTTTGAGTAAGGTGCTTTTACCCGCGCCGTTCCGGCCGATAATACCTACCACTTCGCCTTTATCTACGGTGAAAGAAACATCTTTTAACGCCCATATGGTTTCTTCCATGTCGGTGGCGCCGTATGCCTCGCCTTTCAGAAGCCGGCCGGCTTTGACGAACGGGCCTTTCAAGGCATCTGTCAGGGTATCTCTGAAAGTCCTGTACCTCGGTCCGCCGGAGCGGCCCACCCGATACTCTTTGCTTAAGTTCTCAACTTTTATCGCGAGATCAGACATGGTTTTTTGTCCTCTAGCTAAAGTATATCCGCGAAACCTTTCTCCGCTCTTTTAAAATAAAAAGCCCCGGTGATCAATATGGTTACCGAGACCAGAGTCGAGATAATTATCATTTTTTCTGGACGCGTGTCCGTACCGAGAAGCGCCCACCTAAAACCCTCTATCACTCCCACCATAGGATTAAGAGCGTATATCATTTTCCATTTAGCCGATAAAAGTCCGGCCGGATAAACGATCGGAGTGGCGAACATCCAGAATTGTACCAGAAAAGGCAAAGCGTACCTTATGTCCCTAAACTGTATGTTCATTGTCGTAAGCCACATACCGGACCCCAACGCTGTAATGAGCGATAGAAAAATGAAAAACGGCAGCCAGACGATGTTGACCGTCGGGAATATACCATAAAAGAGCATTATGCCTATAAGTACCATAAAGGCTATGGCAAAATCTACTATGCCGCCCAGTACGCTTGATATCGGGAGTATTAATCTCGGAAAATAGACCTTTTTGACAAGGTCTTCCCTGACGACAAGGCTATTGGAACATTGCGCCAGACCGTTCGCGAAAAAAGTCCAAGGCACAAGCGCCGCGAAACTGAAAACGGGATACGGGATACCCTCGGACGGCATTTTCGCGAGGCGCCCGAAAAATATGCTAAAGACCACCATTGTCATGAACGGCTGAAGCACCGCCCATGAAGCGCCGAGAACGGTTTGCTTATACCTTACCTTAATATCACGCGCGACGAATATCCACAAAAGCTCTCTGTATTTCCAGAGTTCTTTGAGGTCTATGCTGCGCCAGCCGTGAGTGGGTTTGATAACAGTTATATTATTCATCTGCCTGTCCCAGGATCTTTACAAAAGTTTTTCTATCATACTGAATCCGTTCGCTAAACTTTTAAGCTTGTCGAATTTGTCTTTTAAGTCGTTCAGTTTTGTTGTATATCCTTCGAGTTTTTTCTTGTCTTCTTCGTTCTCGGGGGCAAAAGAGTTGACCACGTCACTAGTTTGCTTTATTACGGCTTCGCCTCTCGCGAGTATATCAAAAAAAATACTTTTGCCGCGTTCCACTATGAAATTCATTATGTCCTTGTTGGCCTCATAATAATTTTTCCTGTCGCCATGTCCAAACGTTTTGATGACAGCATTCCACCTTTCAAGGTGGCGCATGTTTATGCTGGCGTTACCTTTACTCATGCGGCATTTTTTTGCTAAGTCCTCTAGAGCAACCGGCTCATCGCTAAAATATAAGGCGGCATAAAGCTGGCCCATGGACTTATTCAGCCTCATTTTAGCGGCGATGCTGCCGGCGTTCATTATTAGGGCGTCATGTATGTTATCGATATTTTTGGACATATTCATCCTTGTCGTTAGTCGTTTGTCGTTGGTCGTTAGTTTTATTTGGCTAAGCGCATTTTTATATCATTATCACATCGTTTAATTAGTTTTAAACGTTGAATATGCAGATTATAGACCCATCTTTGTGCACCTGTCAAGCACATATATAGGAAAGCCGTTCCATTCCCCTTAAACTCTTATGATCCTCTTAAAACTTAAGAAATAAACTGCGGCCGATGCGAGTTTGATTATAGGAGTAAGGCGGTTTTTGAATATGCCGGGGAGAGCACTATCGATCTCGTAGAGCCGGCAAAACAAGGAAAGCAC
Source organism: Candidatus Omnitrophota bacterium (assembly GCA_015233235.1). Lineage (GTDB taxonomy): Bacteria > Omnitrophota > Gorgyraeia > Tantalellales > Tantalellaceae > JADFYD01. The sequence goes on from JADFYD010000050.1 coordinate 2,923, forward strand.
CTTATATTGCCAGGAAGAGATTCCCAAATACCTTTTGGCTATTTCTTTTATTTCCTCGGCACGGTCGAGCCTGCCGGATAAAGTTTTGGACTTTTCGTGGCGCCTATACCCTGCTACCAGGAGATCGACCGGCAGGATATTGTTTTTTTTCACATCACGGATGAAAAAATCCCAGTCGAAAGTGTAGTGAAGAGAGATGTCTAGTATGTTCTTCTCCATAACAGAGCGCCTGAAAAATACGCCCGGTTGTATCAACGTCGCCCTGTACTTAATGTATTTTTCAGAGATGTGCTTTTTGTCCATTTTTATCGGGCCGATCAATTTACCGTCATGAGAGATATTTACACACCGGCCCGAGATAATATCTTTATCGGGGTTATCGGGAAAAATTCCGGCAACTTTACTCAGAACGGAATTATCCGCATAAATGTCATCGGAGTTAATCCAGGTCACGATCTCACCTGTGGCGTTTTGAAAGCCCTTATTAATGGCATCAGCCTGCCCTTTGTCGGGCTCGCTGACCCAGTATTTTAGGCGTTTTTCGTATTTCTTAATTATTTCAACACTGCCGTCGGTCGAACCTCCGTCGATTATGATGTATTCGATGTTGGGGTAGTCTTGGTTAATGACACTAAGGATCGTCGCCTCCAGGTAGCGAGCCTGGTTGAAGGAGGGGGTAACGATGGATATTTTTGGATATTGGGTCATTTGCACACCTTAGGGTTCATGGTTCATCGTTCATGGTACTTGGTATTTGGTTAATGGTATTTGGTTTATGATACGATCATTATTGACAGACGGCTATCGACAAACCAAGCACCCTGAACTAAGTACCAAATACCATAAACCCTAACCTACCTGCGAATCGTCCAGAAATCATCCGCAAGTGACTCGAGATACTCGAACGGCATGGTGAAGTAGCCTGATATGCCCCAGTCGGTGCCCCAGGAGTTGCGTACGATGAAGCGTTCTTTCTTCCTGTCATACCCTACCGCGAGGACCGCGTGGCCGCCTATCTGTCTTTCGGAGGCGTCTGGCATACTTACTATACCGCTATTCTTCACTTCTTCCGATTCAAAACTTTCGTATACCGCGAAACCGAACACGAAAGGATACCCTTCCGCCAGGCATGTAAGCATTTCGGTTATGGTGTGGAGACGATGGTACGCTTTAATTAAATGTGTTTTCGCCTCATCGTAGCATTTGTTGGGCGGTTTTTTGTCGAACCGGGATATTACGTAAGGCCATGTCTTTTCATGACAAGCGCCGTCGTTCCTGAGTGTCTTGATGCCGTCACGAAGCATCGCGCCGGAGTCACTGTCGACCGTACCCTCCATATCCCTTTCATTGTAATAAATGAAGAGACGGCTCACATCAGTATATTCGCCGTCGATCTTTTTGTCGAGGAATTCCAGGTTGCCGGCCAAGGCGTTCGCGGTACAACTCCCTAACTGCCCCTGCTGTTCTACTTCGGAACAGCTCTTACGGAGATCGACCTTGTCGGGCAATTTGATGACGGGTTTTATGGCGCTGTACAGAAAATCCCGTTGATCGGGGATGTCGGGGAGCCAGCCGTAACGCTTTGCGTATTTCATTTTTTTACTACCTCCGAAAGTAAAGTTTGGAGCTACTCATGTCGGTACTTGGTACTTGGTATTTGGTTCATGGTTATTTGTTTAAAAAGTGCCTAACCAAGTACCAAATACCCTGAACCATGAACCACAATTACCACCTCCACGCCGCGCCGGCGTAGATGGCTTGTTCGCGTTTAGACGCGAGGACACGCAGGAACAACTGCCCGTCCCCTTCCAATATGTCATGCGACAGTTCAAGTTCGACGCCCATATCCCTGTTCTCGGCGTAATTTTTGAGAGCAAAAGACACGGTATCATTATCGGTAAGTTTGGCATCGGCCCCGAAAACGATCGCCCCCGTCCTTTCATTGCCGTATTGTACCGCAAAAACAAGGCCTACGTCTTTTTTTAAATACCATCGCCCGGAAAGCGTGATGACTCGTTCCACCGGATCCGCCCGAGAGACGAGACCTATTTCAGCCTCATATCGAATGTAGTCTTCTTTAAATATGCCGACGCCGGTCTTGAAAGCGAAAACAGAATCGGTGTCCCCGCTTAAGACATAAGACAGACACGCCTTATCATTTATATCCCAGTTCCCTTTGAAGATGAGCGTGTGAGTTTGTGTTTCTTTCGTTATAAGGTCGGATTTTTTGTACTGATATACCAACTGATTGTTGTCGCCTATATCCCAGGCACCGCTCATGGTAAGGATGTCGGAGGCACCATCTTTTTTTATTACATGAAAAGTGAGCCTGTTGTTTTCATCGGTTTTCCACGAGCCGCTCAATTGCAGGACATATATCGACCCTTTATTTTCCTTTGTGACGGTAGTGACGGCGAAGAGAAGAGTATTTTTATCGGCGTCTAAGATCTCCCCTTGCAAAGTTATTTTATCGCCGAACGTTTCTCTCGCCGATTTGTCTAAAGTGATAGTAAGGTCATGGTCGTCCGAGAGCGACCAAATACCTTTTAGTCTGACCTGGTTCGGGATATTAGCGTCTTCCGGAAGAGGCGCTTTTACATGGTAAGACAGCTCGTTATTTTCATCTGTCCTGAAACGGCCGTCAAGAACTTGCCTGAATTCGGGAAGATCGCTTTCATCACCGGAAGCGTTAATGACTAGCCTGTTGTAGGGATCGAGCTCGTAGCGGGTTTTTTGCATATAGTTCAGAGCTTGTCGTTAGTCGTTCGTCGTTGGTTATATTCGGCTAAGTTCATTCTAGTCGCTAGTCGTTTGTCGTTAGTCGTTAGTTCTATTCGGCTAAGTGCTGAGCTCCGAGGTTATTTTATCGTACGTCATAGTAAATATCAATACTGTTGAACGCCCTTTGTTCATATAGTTCATAAAACATTTGTTTTTTGGGGGGAAATGTGTTATAAATGGCCTCAAGCGAGGTTCAGTGTGGAACATTTTGAGGAGAGACGGAAACATTTCAGGGTAAAAGCGAATGCCAAGGTCGGCTGGAAGTCGCAAGACGACGGGCATGAGGTTTCCGGCGCGGAAATGGAAGACATCAGCCAGAGCGGTATCAAAGTAACCGCGAAAAAAAAACCTGCCACCGGAAGTAAACTGGCGATATCCATAAATTTGGGTACGGGAAAAGACCTGAAACTCACCGCGGAAGTGGTAAGAGTCGAATCCGCTAAGAATAAACCCGCTTATTACGACATCGGCATTAAATTCTCAAAACTTGATATTGAACACGTAAAACTTCTGCAAGAGTTCATCCTTGATCAGCTGAGTTTCAAGAAAACGTCAAAAAAATAAATTTTTAACGACTACCTATGGAAAATCCGCAAGAAAAAAGGCAGTATGTCAGAGTCAAATCTAAGTTATCGGTTGACTGGCACCCCTATGAAGACGATTCCATCAAGGTTTCAATGGATACGGATGACCTTTCGCAGGGCGGCACAAAGATAATCACGTCCCGAAAACCTATAGTAGGAAGCAAAATAACTGTATCCTTGAGAATATCAAAGAAAGATGAGCTGGAGATGCCCGGTGAGATCGTGCGGGTGATACCGAATAAGGACAAGCCTTCTTTAAACGACGTCGGGATCAAGTTCACAAAACTCACCGCGGAGCAGGAAAGACTCTTGAAAGCATACATTGCTGCGCAGACAGTGCAACGGGCACCCTAAAGGGTGCCCTACTGACTTGTTTTTTGAACAGTGTTACTCTGAACTTTGAACTCTGAACTTTGAACTAACTCCCTTTCTCCATCCACTTCCTGCCGCCCAGGACACGCGCGACTAGCATGCTCGCGACGTTGTCGCCGACGGAGTTGACCATTGTTGCCGGGGGGTCAACCAGGGTGCCTACCATGGAAATAATAGGAAGAGCTTCTATCGGGAAGCCGTAAAGCGTGACTATCATGAGTTCACCCAGAAATCCGCCGCCGGGGATACCGCTCATGACCGTACCGCTCAAAATAGCTACGGCCACGCATGTTACAAACGTTCCCACGCCTGAAAAATTCATGCCGAATAGTCCGAAAAGGAGTGCCGTCTTGAGCACCGCCGAAAGACATGACCCGTCCATGTGTATAGTCGCGCCTATCGGGATCACTACTTCTCTTATATCGGAGGGAACACCGGTTTTTTCGGCCGCCTCTAGATTAGCGGGTATCGCGGCGAAACTTGAACCCGTGCCCCATGCTGTGATCGACGTAGGGATAATATTTTCCCAGAAAGTCTTCACGCCGCGTCCGCGTCCGGCGAGATACGCGTAAAAAGAAAAAGCGACGAAAAAATACAGTATAGCGACGGGATAATAAAGTACCACTACCCTGAAATAAGAACCCAGAAGTTCCGGGCCTAACACCCCGACAAGATAAGCGAAATACGCCCCCAGACCTATCGGCGCGTAAAGCATACAATAAGAGATAGTTTTACTCATAACCTCATTGCCGGATACAAGGAACTTGGCGAAAAGCCGGCCCTTCTCACCGGTATTCGCGGCGGCTATGCCCACAAGAAGCGAAAGAATAATAAGCGCCAGCATGTTCTGCTTCGAAAGAATGTCCCTGAAATCAGCGACGGTAAATGCGCTCACTATTTTTTCGGATACATTCACATGCTCGAATTTAAAATTAGCGTTTAAGTTGATATGTATACCGGAAGCCGGCGGGAATATTTTCACCCCGGCTATCATGACTACCGAGGCGATGACACCGGTCGCGACGAATACTATGATCATCCACGTAAAAATTTTACCGAGCCGTTTCATGTCACCTGTTTCGGCTACGGCGGAAGAAATGGAGAAGAAAACGAGCGGCACCACGATCGTGAAGAGAAGGTTCAGAAATACGTCGCCAAGCGGTTTCAGCGCGACGGCTTTTTCCTTTAGCATAACACCGATGAATGAACCCGCGAGGATCGACAGGATCAGGATTATCGAGAAGCCATAATTTTTGAGGAACACGGATCGATTCTTCATGTCACCCACCATTAGATTATCCCGGCAAAACCCACTAGCGCCTGCCGGGCGGCTTGAAGAGTATATTCTGCGCGCGTTCTTATTCACTGTCATCCCGGAAAACCTGAGCCACGTTCTTTGTGGCGAAGGTTTATCCGGGATCTATATGTCACAACCATCACATCCCAGATCCCGGATATTTCTGCCGGATTTCATCCGGCAGAAATTCCGGGATGACAGACATGGAGGCGGATCCCACCAGGCAGAAATTCCGGGATGACAACGTTAAGGCCTCGCACTTGGCCGTATAAAACTAACGACTAACGACCAGCGACTAACGACTATTTGTTACTCCCTCATATCGCCAATGCCACGGTTCGTATGTCATGTCGGTGTTTTTTGGGTATGAGAGAACGAAACCGAATTTCGAGGCGTTCAATGTGAGCCACGCGTATTCGGGAAGGTCCTCGAATTCTTTGGTATTGTACTCGCCGTTAATGCCTTCTCCATTGATGAAGTCGATAGCCTGATGTTCGGGCGAGCCGTGCTCGCTGTAGCCGGGCCAAGCGACGTACTTGACTGTCTCTTTGAGCGAATAGTCGTGATTTTTCATGTAGAATAACAGCAAATATAGCTGGTAAGCCGCCGAACGGTAGCCCGACTCCACATAAAGGCCTTTTCCCAGATCTTTTTTCATTGTCGCGTTCAGTTCCAGGTATTTGTCGTAAACTTTTTTGGGAAGGAATTGGGTCGGGAGTTTTTTATTCTCGCCCTTAACTACCATCCTCTGGTCTTTAATGGCAACAAGATCCTTAGGGGGATCTACCATACCGCGGTACGGGATCTTGATATTCAGCTCTGCGAGGTCGATCGCCTCGAATTTTTTTAGGAATGCGTTCTCTTCATTATCAAGGTGAGCGTACAGTTCCGCGAAAGTTATGGAAGGCGTGGTTTCCGCATCGGTCCGCGCTTTAATGAATGGGTCAAGCGTTACCAGTATTCTTTCGACCATTAATATGTCAGGATCGGAAAGTTTTGAGGTATTAATTTCTGACGCAAGAACCATACAGGCAGAAAAAACGGGAAATAATACAAGAGCAATTAAAAAATAAATGTGCCGCAAGAACTTTTCCCTTTTTTGAGCTTTGGGAGTTTACCCCTTATTGCAGAAAATCGAAGACATACTCTTCTTCGTCGGCATTGACTGACTCAACAGCGAAGAAACCGCCATTTGTCAAGCCTGCTTCCTTACGAAGGTCTTGTAACCTCGACAAGGCTATCATGGAATCGGAATAACGGGAGGTATCCGGCACTCTCACCGCTTGCGCTGTTATGGTCAACGTAGAGCCCGCGTCAAAAACGCTTCCAGTGGTGAAGTTTTGCACTACCGGAGTACCCGACATCACTATAAAGCCAGAAGTCGCGTTGATAAAGCCACTCGACTGCGTTCCAATGTTTAGCGTTCCGCTTGAGGTCGTACTTACATTTCCGCTCGAGACCATGCTTATAGTTCCACACGAAGTAGTAACATTCCCGTTTGAGATAGTGCTATTTAATGTAATGCTTCCCGTTACGTTCAAAATAGCATTGCCGGTAAAAGTTACGGCACCGTTTATTAGCACATCGCCGTCTACGGTAAGAGGGCCGTCTATCGTTACGTCACCGTCTATGGTGAGCGTTCTGGTC
>JADFYD010000051.1 GCA_015233235.1 Candidatus Omnitrophota bacterium
AGCATCGTAAGTTCCAGATGTGTGTCAGGGTTGTCGACTGGGATGCGACCGGTCTCGGCGATCAGTAAAATAAGCATGGCGAAGAACGCGAGAAGGTCGGACGCCCCGAAAGACGCGCGTAACGCCACCGGATGGCCGGCGATGCCCCCAAGATCCGTCGTGCGCGCGACCACCGCGACCGAAAATATCACAAGTATCAGAGCCGGCTCCACCAGTGTGGCTATCGTCATTTCGCGCGACGCGCCCATGCCGCCAAACGCTCCGCCCGCGTCTAGCGCCGCAGTAGCGGTAAGGAACCGCGCCAGGGCAAGCCAGCCCAAGAGCAAAATAGCGTCACCAAGCGGCAGAGACGAAGCGGCCCCGGCAGTGATCGGGGCAAAGATTACAGGCACCAATGTCGCCGCAGCGCAGGTAGCGCCCAAAACCAACGCCGGCACGACACGAAAGAAATGGCTCGAGGTATCGGCTTGTACCGTCCCCTTGGCAAAGAGTTTTATAAGATCGCGATATGGCTGGATTATCCCGGCGCCGCGGCGGCACTGCAAACGCGCCTTGATCTTCTGTATCACTCCCGTCACCATAGGCCCGAAAGCGATCAAAAAAGCCGTTTGTACAAGAACTATTGTCCAGGGAGTAGTCACGTGTTCCATATCATCCTCTCCCGAATACAAGTAAGGTGATCAGTAAAGTTATAAGAACATAACCGATGTAATCATGGATGCGGCCAGTGCTCTTCTGTCGAATGGCCCGCGCAAGAGCCGTTACGCCGGATTGTAGTCGGTTATAAAAATGTTCCTGTGTAAAGTCGACCACGTCGCTTTGCCAGTGCAACTGACGAAGAACGTACGGGGTCGCTCCTGTTTTTTTGCTGATGGTACGTTTTGGCTGATAAAGCGCGGCAAAAATAAAACGAAGCGGTTTGGCGAATGCCGTCGCGGTATAGTCGAAACGGCTCTCAGGCGTCATACCGCATGTCCAGGTCGGCGCGCGGCGACGCGAGACGGCACGCGGCCAAACAATGAGTCCCCAGGCAATGACTGCAAATACGCCGAAAATAGCGGCCGCAGATGTCATCGATACTGCGGTTCCGGCACCGGCACCGCCGCTCGCGAAAAGCACCAGCGGACCATGAACCGTCACGAGGGTACTCGGTCCGCTCCCGCCAAGTAGCCGCGTTACCGGGGAGTCTAGAAAAGGCATCATGTAACCGGGCATGACTCCGATAACCACACACACGATCGCTAGTACTGCCATACCGATCCTCATGCTTGAAGCTACTTCGACAGCGCTAGAGGCGTGTATCGATCTGGGCCGCCCAAGAAAAGTGACACCGAACGCTTTGACAAAGCACGCCGCCGCCAGCCCCCCTGTCAAGGCAAGAGCCGCGGCGGCGGTGATCACAACTAATCCGTTCCCGCTACCCATTTGTATACTGCCGAGTATGAGACTCTGGTAAGTCATCCATTCGCTCACAAAACCGTTCAGCGGCGGCAAAGCGGAGATCGCTACCGCGCCGATCAGAAATAACCACGCCGTCCACGGCATGCGCCGGGCAAGCCCTCCGAGTTCTTCCATATTTAGGATATGCGTGGCGGATTGGACACCGCCTGCTGAAAGGAATAAAAGCCCTTTGAACGCCGCGTGATTGAGTGTATGTAGAAGTGCCGCCGCCAGGGCAAGCGCGGCTAATGCGTCGGAGACGCCGCCATGGTGTTCAAGCAGCATGGCTATACCGACACCCATAAGTATAATGCCCACGTTCTCTACGCTATGAAATGCCAGTAAACGTTTAAGGTCGTGCTGTTGAAGAGCGTAAAGCACGCCGATGATCGCGGAGATCGCGCCTAATACGAGAACCGTCCAACCCCATGACGAGGGAATCGGCCCGCCCGCGGGCGCCAGAATATCCATGCCGAAACGCAGCATACCGTAGATCGCCACTTTGAGCATGACGCCCGACATAAGGGCGGAGACATGGCTCGGCGCGGCCGGATGCGCCTGAGGCAACCATACATGTAACGGAACTACACCGGCCTTAACCGCAAACCCCGCGAACACCAGAAAAAAAAGGAGCGACCTCTCTGGTCCGGGTAACGCCAGTGCCGCCCGCCGTATCGCCTCGAGATCAAAACTTCCCGCATGTATCGTAAGCGTCAGAAAGACGACCATGAGAAGCGCCGTGCCCGCGTGCGCCATAACTATGTAAACAAGGCCGGCATGAGTATTCGTCCTTTTGCTTTCCGCTACGACCAAAGCGTAGCTGGCAAGTGTCATCCCTTCCCACGCCAGAAGAAAAACAATCGCGTCGCCGGCGCATAGTACAAGAGCCATGGAAGCTACAAAGACATTAATACCCAGAACTTCCGCCGCGGGAGAAGGAGTTGAATGTGCCTTAAGATATGCCGGGCCGTATATCGCCGCGGCGATAGGCACGATCGAAACAACCAGCAGAAAAAACGCGCTTAAGCCGTCTAAAACGATAACTAAACTCGCGAAAGGAAAGAATTGCGGTAGATTGACACGTAACGCAGTGTGGTGCAAGCCGCCTGTCATACATTGGATCGAAAGTGCCGCCCCTGCCAACGCGCCGATGAGTAAGCCTATGTGGCCTATGACGCGGGTAACATTTGGCCATCGACCGCCTAAAAGCGACGCGGCCGCTCCCGCCGAATACGCCCCCAGCATTATCCATAACAGATTGACCGGCATTTACACCCGCTTGTTTGACGTTTGCAGTCACCTTTTGCCTATCGTTACGAAAGTATTTTTATAGCACCTATTCACCTTCATATCAAGGCCTTTCTGGGTGTGGATGACGACAGGGTTATTTGCATCCGGAACAGCACGTTCCGCCGCCGCAGGGAGAAACTATTGTCTTCATCAAGTTAGTTTTTGTGATATTCATGCCTGATAATTTGGCGGGCGCCTTACCGGAAGGAGAAACGACGAGTACCGCAGTTTCATCGGGACGTATCTTATATTTTTCTCTAAGTATATTTTCCTGTTTATCCTCACTGCTCACGGATACGGTACCTACTGTGCCTTTAAAATTAGCCGCTACCTGAGCTATCGTGCTTTTGATCCCTCCTAGCGCCGGATCCGCGGGTTTGTAGAAACAAAGAAAAACTACCGATCCCGCACCGAGATATCCGCTTACCTCTTTTTCTTTAGGCGTCAGCGATGCGTTTTCGGCTCCCGCCACGCTTGAGAAAATAACTGCCGACAAAACAACTACTACAAAAAAGAAAGATCTTTTTGCCATTGCATTACCTCCTAAAAATAAAGTATATGCCGCTTAACAATAGTACAACGCCTGCGATACGCCTCACGAACGCCGACCATTTCCTGCTCATCGCTCCCAAAACGTTACTGAAGAGACCTATAGCGAAAAATGGGATACTCTGCCCTATGGCAAAACTTGTCATGATGATCGCTCCATGTATCGGTCTACCCTGCACTGCAGCATATGTCAGCACTACCGGCAAGGCCGGGAAACAGCAGGAAGAACCTATCCCCATAACACCGCCCATACATAGACCAAAAAGGAATGGCCCGATAAAACCTTTCTGCTTTATATCCGGTAGCTTAACACTCGTTGGTATCCTTATTAACCCAAGGACAAATAACCCGACCAGTATACAGACCGTCCCGATAAAATATGCCCAATATTTGCCAAGTGATCTTTGTATCGTAAGACCAGCATATGACGCTATCAGACCAAATATCACCAGAATAACTATGGAACCCAGCATAATGAAAAAAGGAACGGCAAAATATCTTTTGTTTTTCAGATCCTGTATACCAATGAACCCCGCGATAGCCGGAACAAGCGGCAGGCAACAGGTAAGGGCCGCCATTCCCGACAGAAATCCCAAAAGCATGGTGATAGGATATGTAAGAAATGTTACATGCTCTAAATGCGAAGCAAATCCCGTTATCGTCTCGAACATAGGTATTCTCCTTGGGCAGCGTTTATGATGTTCTTGTCGCTCCTGTTTTCGCCCACAATAAAAGTGTCGAGCTGAAAACGACGGTCACACAACCCGCCTCCTGGAATATTACGGCGATGATAGGCGTCATGAGCCCCATGACGCTCAGGGTCAGGCCTATGACATTGTAGATCATCGAAAAGAAAATATTGAGTTTTATTCGCGTAAGCACCTTGCCGGACATCCTCATAAAATCAACTACCCGCGTGATATCGTCGTTCATTAGCGTTACGTCGGCTGTCTCTATGGCCACATCCGCGCCTCCGGCTCCCATAGCAATACCCACATCTGCAAGCGCCAGGGCCGGGGCGTCATTGATGCCGTCGCCGATCATCCCGACAGTATGCCCCTCGGCGCGCAGTTTTTTGACGAACTCCTGTTTCTCTTCCGGAAGCAGCCCTGCCCTGTAATCGTCAACTCCGATCGCCGTGGCGACGGCCGCCGCTACTTGAGGGTGGTCCCCCGTCAACATAGTGACCCTTGTGACCCCCATCGTTCTGAGAATCCGGATAGTCTCCCGCGTTTCAGGCCGGACCTCATCGGCGATCGCCAATAGTCCAATCGTTTCATTGTCGCGAGCGACCAGTGCCGCGGTGCGTCCCTTGTCAGATTGCCGGGCGACCTCGCTATCCACGAGAGAACTGACGGCCACGCCGTTATCCCTTAGGAATGACTGTTTTCCCACCAAAAGCCGGGCGCCGCCATAACGCGCTTCGACTCCCATGCCGGTAGCGCTCGTAAAATTCTCGGGGTCGGTGATGTCGAGTTTTTTTTCTTTGCCGGCGGCAAGTATAGAATGTGCTATGGGATGCCTGGAATACTTCTCGGCTATGCACGCCAAACGCAGAACATCATTATCGTTTACGCCATTAAAAGTAACGATACTAACGAGTTTTGGCCTGCCAAAAGTCAGTGTGCCGGTTTTATCCACTATGAGGTGGTCTATTTTTTGCGCCAATTCCAGGAAAATTCCGCCTTTAATGAGTACCGCCTTCCGCGCCATATTGGAAACACCGGCGGTAACGGCGGTCGGCGTGGCTATAGCGAACGCGCAGGGACAGGCGACCAGAAGCACGGAAACGGCAGTTTTTATATTGCCGGAGATCACGAACGCTATCCCGGCGAGTATCAGCACTGTCGGCAAAAACCAGGTCGTAAAACGGTCAGCCAGATTTTGAATAGGCGCCCGTGTGTCTTGCGCTTCCTGCACCAAGTGAACGATCCTTGCCAAAGTGGTGTTCTCGCCCACTTTTCCGGTGCGTATCTCTAGGCGCCCGGACACGTTCAGTGTCCCACTGAAACAATCGCTTCCCAGAGTCTTATCGACCGGCATGGATTCACCCGTGATCGGCGCCTGGTCAACACTGCCTGAACCTGCCGTGACACTCCCATCGACCGGAATGCGCTCGCCGGGCCTCACAACTACCACGTCACCGACCAGGATGTCGGTGACAGGGACGGTTACCTCTTCGCCTTCCCTTCGTACGGTCGCCATCTTAGGCGTGAAGTCTAAGAGGCTTTGTATACTTTTCCTGGTTTTGTCCAGCGTGTATGACTCAAGAGCTCCCGACACCGACATTATGAATACGATTACGGCGGCGGGTCTGAATTCTCCGACCGCCAGCGTAGCCGTCAGCGCAACTACAACAAAGACATTCACCGTGATCTGCCGTCTAAAAATGTCTTTAAATCCGGTGATGAAGCGCTGAAACCCGCCGAACAACGTGGCAATTATAGCCAACACGGCGCTTATAGAATGCGGAGCGATACCCAGGTGCGCCATCGCCCAGCTGGCCAGAATCAAAACGGCGACTACACCGGGGACAATGCCGAGCACGGCAAGATCCTTATATTTTGAGGCATCCTGCCTCTTAACTTTTTCCATTATGTCCCTATTTTTTTCCCTCGGTCTTCTTTTTTTCGCTCTCCGGCTTCGGAGAACAGCAACAGCTGTCGTCGGAACCGCAACATCCGCCGGTCTTTGTCATGGATTCCCATATCATCGCCAAGAAACCTTTTTTCTTTTTTTCTTCCTGCATTTTACTCACCTCCCTGACGCTAATTGTAATTTACTCACGCGCTTTTTCATATTTGACAGATCTCTCCTAGAAAACTCCTCTTCCCGCAAACATTCCCTGAAACAGGAAAATATCTTTTTCTCAAGACAGTTCTTGGGCTTAACAATGGAATAATGTATGCGCAGACCGTCCCGCCGCACATTGACGAATCCCGTGTTTCGGAGAACCGTGAGATGTCTTGATACCTTGACTTGAGAAAGCCCCAATGCGGACTCTATCTGGCACACACAGAGCTCGCCCGCCGACAGCAATATCATTATTCTTAGCCGCGTACCGTCAGACAGCGCCTTAAATAGGTCCAGATACCCTTTCATGAAACCACTCCTTATATACCTATATTCGATTATACGATTATATCACAAAGCCGCGCGTTGTCAACCAACCTTACAAAATATCACTCCGGGATAACCTGCCAACAAAAAACTTGACACGGGTAATTAATATATATATATATCGGTTTTTGTTTTTTTTATAATAAACAAAAATGCCGGGCATCTTTCGGCGCAGGAGCAAAAACAATGGCGGTAGTCAAAGACGCTTTACGAAAAGCTTTTAACTATAGGGTGTTACAATACAAATGCGGGTACCGCTATCCATCCGGAATTTCAAAGATATTCATGGATAAGCATTGTTTATGGATGCTGTGTTATCGCGAACACCGTTATTGCACCCTTACGCGGGCCGTAAAACCAGAATATTCTATACGCGGCCGGAGTATTTTGTTCGGCGTACGCTTCGAATACTTTTTCGCCGTTGGGTCCGGATAAACTTTCAAACGCGTGTGTTTGTAAACCGGGGTGCCTAGGATTCTCCGATAAATACTGCAGGGACTTTACCGCGGCTTTGTATCTTTTTTCGAGACTTTTATTCGCCTTCAGACCTTTAAGATTCTGGTCAGCTTCAGAAGTAAGGAATATTTTGAACAAGGCATGCTCCTCTTGTCTATTCCAGGGACTTTATATCCAGTTCTTTTACTTTTCCTTTGGCCGACTGTTCCAGTCCCCTCTTAACGGAAGCCAATGCCTTCTTGTTCTCATATAACCACGATTCGGACGCGGGTATCTCCACCATGGGCCTGATCAATATTTCACCTCGCGAGTTCACATAGACTTTGACCCTTTTTACCTCCAGTGTTTTTTGGAGTGCCCCGAGAACAAGCCTATTCCTGTCGTCAACAGTCTTTGACCCGACTTCCTCGAAATCATCTTCTACGTGTATACTTTTGGCCATACTGATCATCTCCTCTTACCCTTTGACCAAAGTATACCATATTTCCCATTTGTAGTCAAATGGGCTTTTCCCATTTATTCACTTGTTCAAATAAAAGGCAACCCGTTGAGGCAATTATTTCGGAAAACATGTTAAAAGGATATTCCGTCTTGCGGTTTCGAAGCGACTTTTTTACCGACCAAAAGTTAGTCCGTCCCCGCATATAGGCGGTTGGTTAACTTCAGGAAATAATTTGCGGGGAAATTTTCAACTGTTCGAAGTCGGAAATATTCTAGATCTTCAACCCGACAAGTTTTGAAAATTTAGGAATAACTTTTGGGGACCCGAGGCACAACAAGAGATATAGGAACTACCGATAAGGTTGTGCCGAGGGGCGGTAAAAACCGGAGCGAGAAACCGCAAGGCGGAATATCCTCTTGCGGGGTGCTTTTGTTCGGTTGTGTTTACGCCGCTTTGATGAAGCGTTTTAGTTCGGCGTAGCGTTTGGTGAGTTGGATGGTGTCGCAGGGTTCGGCGTTCGGGATGAGTTTGAAGATCAGTATGTTCGGGCTGAGATTGCTGATGGATGATATATTGATGTCTTTTAATTGTATCCCCAAATCACGGAGTTTACTTTTAACTTCTCTCAGGCTGAATAAATATTGTTCTATTGTTATTGTCACGATCTCGACCAAGGGGTAATATGCCGGACTTTCGGACTCGTCAAATTTAGAATCGTTAACATATACGGCGTGAACGCCTGAACTGTTCTCGAAAGCGGAAAGACTCTCTCTTTCAGTTTCCCGCGCGAACACAAATACTTCGGTGCCGGACCTGCCCACATATTCCCTCAATTTATTATTCATACCGCCGACCGGTGAAGTTATAATAATGAGATTTTCCAGAAGTTTAGCATACTTTTTGTTTTTCTTGAGGTTTTTCAGTTCCTCCATTATTCCGAGCGGGTTTAAGCCGCCGCGTTTACCGAGGTCGGTATCAAAAGCGAGCACAACCTTGTTGCATGTAAGCGCCGCCGAGAACACGGCCTCGATGAAATTGGTTGAAAGCTCGCCGGGCTTTCTGATATCGCGCAAAAAGTCGGGAGTAACGTCTTTGCCCCTTAGCAGTTTCCTTATCGCGGCTCTCGCCTCTCTTATCTTGTCTTTCGTGATAGTGTAGCCGTATCGCGCGAGAACGTTGTGGACATCCGTGCGCAGGATATCATATGTTGTTTGACTGCTCGCCGTTCGTGATTCGTCGTTCGTGATTCGTTGTTCGTGGTTAATAGTTGGTTTTTTGTTTTCATCCAACGAACCACGATCCACGAACAACGAACAACTGGCATTTATTCCTTGCACTCCCCGCGCCAACCTCCATAACACTGGATACCTCTCATAATCGAGCGCATACACGTAATTCCCTCGCACGCCTGACCGCTTGACGAGCCCGATGACCATAAGAGGCCGGAGGTCCTTGTCGACAATAGTTTTGGGGTTGATCTCCTCCCCCGTGATAGTCCTAACTCTGTCCGCGATATATTCTTTACTGACCTTGTCTCCGGGCTTGAGTTTAAGCAGAATATCGAACGCCGTTGCGGGCGACCCGGGCGGCGCCTGGGAGACAGAAGCGATACCGTTCCCTTCCGCAGCGGGTTCAGGTACCGTGGTAGACATGGGTTTAGCAGCGAACTCTTTCACCTCTTCCGGCATCATAAGTATTGATACGGATTGACCGTTTTTCGCAGTCCAACTGATGCCACCACTTTCTTCACGTATGGACCAGACCCCGGTATCCGGTTTTCTTTCGAGATATATTATGCTCGAGCCCGATATTTCAGCACCTTTTTTTTGTGTGACGTATACAAATTGCCAACGGTCATCAGATGTGTAAAGCACCACAAAACTGCCGGCTCGTAATGAATTTGCTTTAACGTTATTTATGTATGGGCCAAGGAGTTTACCCATATCCCTTTCAGTTTTAAGAGAGTTAAAAAGAGCAAAATCATTCCGCGCGAGAGCGATCTTAAAAGCGTCGAGCAGACCATCATCGCCTGCTTTTGAAATAAAAGTGCCTGTCCCCTTTATTGGCAGTTTCCAGATGCGCGCTAAACCGTCGCCGTCGCAGGTGACGATGCACCCGTTCCCGGCGATCGCTATCCGTTTCGCGCCGACAGACACGGGTTTTCCGGCACCATCGACCGCGGAGAGCGCAGGCAATTCTTCGCCGTTCGGGCCCCTCATATCCA
>JADFYD010000052.1:0-1368 GCA_015233235.1 Candidatus Omnitrophota bacterium
CGACCGGAAAGAGGGTAAGTACAGAAAACATCTTGTAGTGGAATACGACATGGACAAGCTTAAGGCCACCTACACGAATCTTACCGACGGCAGCGTGAAAACATGTGATATCGATAAGGTCATACATGATCCCGTAAGCGCGATGTGCTATTTTATGACGGTACCCGTGAATGTCGGCGATAAACTAAAAATGATCATCAACGTTAGCGAACGGAACTATGAGTTATACGGCGTTATTGAATGTATTAAAGAACTTTTTATCAGTAAAATAGGTAAATTCAACGCGTACCGCGTGCGGCCTTACGCACTTTTGAACGGCGAGGAGTTCAAAAAGGGGCATGGGTATATGTATTTCGATGTCAGCTCGCGCCGGTATCCTTTGTACGGTGTTATTTTTATCCCTTTCGGCAGAGTAACGGCTGTTTTAGAATCTATCGAGCAAATTTGAGTGTTGAGAACTATTATGATATACTGTATCCAGTTGTTTATAAAACAGGGTCGGTCTAACCGGATAAAACAAAAGGAGCGCCAATTTGAGAAAAACATTTGTCGTCGATACCAATGTGATATTGCATAACCCTGAATCGCTTTTGTCGTTCGCCGACAATGTAGTTCTTCTCCCGATAGAGGTATTGGAAGAACTCGACAGGTTCAAAAGCAGCCATGACGAAAAAGGAAGGAACGCCAGGGGGGCCATACGCCTCATAGATGGTCTTCGAAAAAGCGGTGAGCCCGGCAAGGGTTTCGAACTGGATAACGGAGGTATACTCCAGATAAGTGTAGGCCTCGATTATTTAAAACTTTCGGAAAAATTAGGACTTTCGTGTGATCTTATCGACAACAAAATATTGTTATCGGCTTACATGCGGCAGGAACAGGGTGAGAACGTCACGTTCGTTTCGAAGGATATCAACGCGAGGATCAAGGCTGATGCCATCGGCATTAAAAGCGTGGACTTTGAAAAACAGGTAGTTGATTTTGACAGACTTTATCAGGGATGGAGCGATCTGGCGATATCGGGTGAAGAGATCGATAACTATTATAAGAATAAGGAATTCAAGGTGAGCGACCCCGGGGATTATTTCCCGAATGAATTCGTTTGTCTTACCGACAAGGGGAACCCTAAACACACGGCTTTGGGTCGATATAAAAAGGAATTCGGCATACTAATGCCGATGATCTACAATAAAACCAACGTAATGAGTATCCATCCGAAGAACAAAGAACAGGCGATGGCTCTCGAACTTCTGCTTAATGATGAGGTTAAGCTCGTCACGCTGATAGGTACTGCCGGTACCGGTAAAACCCTTATGGCTCTCGCGGCTGGTCTGCACAAAGTTATCAAAGACAAGACCTACAGCCGTCTTC
>JADFYD010000052.1:1388-9518 GCA_015233235.1 Candidatus Omnitrophota bacterium
TAAGGATATAGGCTTTTTGCCCGGTACCAAGGAAGAGAAACTGGAAAACTGGATGGGCCCGATCTTTGATAATCTTGAATTTATTTTCGGAGCGGAAAAAACGGATAAAACGCTTACCGCTACCACGAAAACAAGGATAGAGAAATACATAAAGAATGAACTTATAGAGATCGAGGCGATCACTTTCCTTCGAGGCAGGAGTATCGCCAACCAGTTCATTATAATCGACGAGGCGCAGAATTTAACCCCTCACGAAGTTAAGACGGTCGTTTCGAGGGCGGGTAACGGTACAAAAATGATACTGACGGGTGACCCGTACCAGATCGATAATCCATACCTGGATTCTTCCAGCAACGGCCTTACTTACTGCGTCGAGCGCATGAAAGGACAGGATATGTACGGGCATGTGACGCTGACCAAAAGTGAGAGAAGTTCGCTGGCGTCGCTCGCGGCGGAGCTGTTGTAAGTGTAGATAGCATTTGGCAAAGAGCAAAGCGTATGCGAGTGTTTGAACGCTTAGCGCTTTGATTGAAGGGGGATAGTTTGAAAATAAATATCACCTATATCGCACAAAACGATATTTTCGAGTTCCAGGCGGTCGAACAAAAGCTCAGGGCGCATTTTCTGCTGACGCGTTCGGAGTTGAATAGCCTCAGGGCCGTCCTTGAGAAAGCTTTGCTGGACAGCAAAAAGAGGGACAAAGACAGCCGGACCGAAAGTGAGATTTGACTTATGAAAATTGGTAAGATCATAACTATTTTGTCAATTTTGTCTGTATATGGTTCGCTTTGCATTTGTGGCGCGTATGCGAAAGAGGACGTCGATACTTCGGTTAAGTCCAAGAAGGCCTCTTGTGACAAGGATACCAAATCCAGGAAAAAGGGATCTTGTTCAAAAGTGAAGTACACCCGGTCGAAAGACGGGCTCGGCGCTTTAATTAAACTCAGCGAAGCCAGGGCCCAAATGACGAGGTCGTACATAAAAGAAACAAAAAATTACGAAACGCTGTCAAACGCGATAAAAAGCGGAACTATTAAAACCGGACTCACATCCGCCGAAGTACAGCAATTGGTCGGTGAGCCTGTAATAGAGGAAAAACAGCCCGATCAGGGCGCTTTGAAATGGGTATACAAGGACGCGAAAGACTCATTCGCGTCGAAAAACAAAATAACCCTACTATTTGACAGTTCAGGCAAGCTCACTGATATAAAATCTCCCGCCCAGAAGTGATGTTCAATGACGTTTATTCGTTCATGACGTAGCGGCGGGTCCTGTCAACCGTTCGTCCTCGCTTCTCAAAAATCGGACTCGCTAATTACTCTGCAGGCGAAGAACTTCAGAGAAGTCTCGTTATTTAAGCGCTCGCATCGATTTTTTCGTCGCTCAGACTTCACGGTCGCCACCCGCCGCCAACACGCACTATTTTTTCCGTTCCTCTTGAGCGGTGCCGTAGATCTTCTGGTGAAGGATGGGGAAGGAACCTTCTATTATGCGTTCGGTCTTGTTCTGCAGCATATCGATCTTTTGCGAGCTTTCCAGTATGAGCTGTTTGCTTGCTTCCTTGTCGTCAGCCAGTCGGCTGTACCTGTAATATTCCGACATTATGACCGAAGCGGGTTTATTGAGAGGAGTGTAGTCCCTGTTATTCTCGCCTCCGCCATAGATCGTCGGGTTGAATTTCCACCAGTAAACGCCCCCAAGCCATTTGCATCTCCAGACCTTTTCGAAAAACGCTATGTAACATTTTGTTTGTATTTCCGGAGCCGCATTGCCGGCATTGGCGCATTTCCACGGTTCATAGTTTGCGTTAGGAGTGCTCGGGTATCCGATCTCCGTGAAAACTACCGGCCTATTGATTCTTGGCAGCCATTCTTCGATCTCGGATATCCATTTGTCCCAGCCTTTTTTGATGTCGGCGATGGCGGGGTTTTTCTTAGTGGTGAGGGGGAAATATGCGTCGATGCCCATGTAGTCAAGCTGTTCCCAGAATTTGACAGTTTTATAGTCGTCCCAGTTGGCCGCGTAAATGAGCTTACCTTTATATGTATCTTTAACGGAGAGTATAAGGTCGAGCCATTTTTCTGTTTGTTGGCCGGCATATGTGAGCTCGGTCCCGACACAGAACACCTCGACTTTGTTCGTTTCGGCTATTCCCGCGTAATGGGTGATGAATCTGTTGTATTCTTTAAACCATTTGTCCCATTCGGCATCGCTGGCGCAGCCTATATCACCTCGTGAATAATTGCCGCCGTCATTGTTAATTATGTCTATATGCGGTTTAAGCATGACCTTTAGGCCAAGTGTATGAGCGGTTTGTATCGCGTGTTTAACGCTCGCGTCTGTCGCGGTGCATTCTGTGGGCGAGATCTTTGTCGAATTGTAGTTCTCCACATACTGTGTGACGTTTATTTGGACATATTCGACTCCCATTTTTTTCAGCATTTCCAGCGCCTGATCGGAATAGGGAGTGGCGAATTTATTCTTCTCCCACGTGGCGTAGCAAATACCCTTTTGGAAGTAACCCATTTCGAGAGGTGAAGACTGGGTCATCGCGTGTTGATAAGAATAAACTGACACTATCACCAGCGATAGAAGCAAGCGGTAGCAGATCTTTAAGAATGGTGAGAACAATATTTTCAGGAACATGGCATCCTTCCAATTCTTTAATATTGTGACTTTCTATAAACTAACATATTGATTTTATTAATATTCATTACCCACCAAATATAAAGAATACACTTAAATATGGCAAAGGCAAGCCACACAAACAAACTTTTTTCAAACTAACATATATATTGTGGTTTGTTGTTTGCAAACATGTTAAATGTTAGCTTGCAAATTGGTATTTTCTCGTATATACTCTTGGTGCTTCAACAACAAGGAAGGAAGGTAACATGTCCGATAAAATCAGCCTTACACGTGAAGGTTATGAGAAAATGCAGGCCAGATTGAAATTCGTTAAGGGCCCAAAGAGACGGGAGATCGCTAACACCCTTGACCATGCAAGAAGTTTAGGTGATTTGAGCGAAAATGCCGAATATCATGCCGCCAGAGAAATGCAGGCCTTTAATGAAAAGGAAATAGCTGAACTTGAGAACATTCTTTCGAAGGCCGTCATCATAGATGATACGAATATAAAGAAAGATGAGGCTTATTTAGGGGCCACGATCACTCTGAAAGACCTGAAAACGGGTGAAGTTTTCGATTATATGCTTGTTTCCGAAGAAGAATCGGATTTTGACGAGAACAAGATCTCCGTCACTTCGCCGGTCGGTAAGGCGATGCTGGGGCACAAAGTCGGAGATGTGATACGCATACAGGCGCCGGTCTGTGTGCTCGAGTACGAGATCCAGAAGATCACCCGCTGAACCAACCAATTCCCTTGAAAATTCATTTCAACGATGCGATAATGAGGCTGCGTTTTTTATACACTGACGAAGTATGGAGTTCTGATGAGCGAGAACAAAGAAATGGTTTCCACAAAAATATTTTCCGTTCCCGAGGGTGAGCTTTTCCATCTGGAAAGCGGCATCAAGTTGAGGGGCCTTGAGGTCGCGTACGAGACGTACGGAGAACTTAATGAGGAAGGAACGAACACTATCCTGGTATGTCACGCGCTTTCCATGGACGCGCATGCCGCAGGATACCATGCGGGAAGCAAAAAACCCGGTTGGTGGCATGAGCTGATCGGGCCGGGTAAAGCGATAGATACGGATAGATACTTTGTTGTTTGTTCCAATATCCTAGGCGGTTGTATGGGAACAAGCGGTCCAAAGTCCGTCGATCCCGAAACAGGCAAACCATATGGCCTCAGCTTTCCCGTGATCTCCATAGGCGATATGGTGAATGCCCAGAAGCGTCTTTTGAAATTTCTTGGTGTGGAAAGACTTTTGGCTGTTACCGGCGGATCCATGGGAGGAATGCAGGCGCTTGAATGGACAGTGAAATACCCCGACATGGTCGCGTCCTGTATACCGATAGCCACGACTTATAAGCATTCCGCTCAGCAGATCGCGTTCGATGAGGTCGGACGGCAGGCGATCATGGCTGATCCGGACTGGCACGGCGGCAACTATTACGGTAAAACTTTACCGGCTTCGGGGCTCGCAGTCGCGCGTATGGTCGGGCACATAACATACATGAGCTACAAATCTATGGATAAAAAATTCGGCAGGATGCTTACCAAAGACAAACTCGGCTATGGTTTCACGACTGAATTCGAAGTTGAAGGCTATTTGAGATACCGGGGTGACAATTTTGTCAAACGGTTCGACGCGAATTCGTATTTGTACATTACAAAGGCCATGGATCACTTTGATTTGCAGGGGGGCGGCGATCTTTTTAAAATATTCAGGGGAGTTAAATCGCGCTTTCTGGTGATCACTTTCAGCTCGGACTGGCTGTATCCGCCGGAACAGCTTAAAGAATTGGTAAAGGCCCTTAAAATGAACGGAATTGATGTCACGTATTGCGAAGTCAATTCCGATTATGGGCACGACGCGTTTCTTTTGGAATTTGAGGTGCAGTCGAAACTTATTTCGGGCTTTCTCGCAAAAACATATTCAAAATTGAACAGGTGAGTAAATTGGAAGAACGGATAAAACACTTAAGGTTGGACCACAAGGTGATTTGCGATATGGTAACTCCTGGCGCGAAGGTGCTTGATATGGGGTCCGGTGAGGGTGACCTCCTGGCCTACCTGGTGGAACAGAAGGATGTCGACGGAACTGGGGTCGAGATCAACGAAGAGGCGATCTATAAGTGTGTCGAAAAAGGTTTAAGTGTTTTCCACGGTGACATAGATTCGGGTCTTTCGGATTACCCCGATAAGTTTTTTGATTTTGTGATATTCAACCAGGCTATGCAGCAGGTCCATAAACCGCTTCCCGCCATAAAAGAAGCGCTTAGAATAGGAAAGAAACTCATAATAGGGTTCCCTAATTTTTGCAATATAAACGCGAGGTTACAATTGTGTTTTCTTGGACGGGTGCCCGTAACTCCGTCATTGCCGTACACATGGTACGACACGCCGAACCTGCATTTTCTCAGTATCAGGGATTTTCAGGATTTCTGCCGGAAGCAGAACATAAAGATCGAGAAAAGCGTTTTTCTGGGCGAGAGCGGTGTTGTAAAAATGTTTCCAAACCTTTTCGCCTTGAACGGCATATTTCAGGTATCCAATGAATAAAAAATTCATTTCAGATCTTAAAACAGACGAACAATTCGAGTCGGTTTTTTTGTTATCGCAAAAGTCGAGAAAACTGACAAAACATGACAAGCCCTATCTGGAAATACTTCTCGCCGATAAAAGCGGTAAGATAGAAGGGCGTGTATGGGATAACGCCGATGAATTCAACGCGAATGTCAGAGAGGGGGACATAGTGAAGGTGAAGGGCGCGGTTGTCTCTTACCGTGACATCAAACAGGTTAAAGTGGACGGTCTTGTGAAAGCCTCTCCCGGTGAGTATTCCCACACCGATATGATAAGGGCCCTTGAGAACATCGGTGCGATAATAGAAAAGATCTCGGCATATTTTAGAAAGATAAAGGATCCGTGGATAAAAAAATTGGCGGACGATATTTTAGGTGACGACGATATGATGGCGCGTTTTGCGGAAGGCGCGGGCGCGAAAAACTGGCACAACGCTTATGTCGGCGGTTTGGCGGAACATACGTATGAGGTAATGTTCATAGCCGACAGCATGAGCGAGTTGTACCCTGAAGCCGACGCCGATATTTTACTTATGGGTTCGTTTCTCCACGACATAGGGAAGATCTTCGAGATCAATTCCAAGAAAATGGATTACACGATAGAAGGCTCATTGCTTGGGCACATCACCATCGGTCACAAGATATTCGTAGAAAAAGCGAATGCCATCCAGGGATTTCCGGAAGACACAAAATTGCATCTGGAGCACATAATACTCAGTCACCACGGCGAATATGAGCAACAGTCCCCTGTGCTTCCCAAGACTCTCGAAGCCAACATCATTTACCACTCGGATAACCTTGTCTCACAGGCCAACGCGATACGCGAAATACGAAGGGCGCAGTCCGACGGTGAAAAGGTCTGGAGCGACTTCGTCTCGATCAAGAACAGAAGGTTCTATTTAAAGACCGGCAAAGCCACCCCTCCGGAAAGAATTCTCTAAAGTCAGTGTTACTTGAGGTTTTCAGCGCAGGTTCGAGCACCGCAGTGGCGGCGCCGCGGCCTTAAATAACATACTCTACAGCGTTACGCTACTCCTGCTTGATAATAATGGACGCGGCGCCGACCAAGGCGCGCAGAACTTGCGCTGAAAACCTCAAGATTATGTGATTGATTGGGTAGTGTAATCGCCTTTTGTAACGGCTTCGGGCGCGGGGGCTATTGGGTTTATCGACGTTTTTACGGGTGTTTGCTCGGGGGTCTCCACAGCGGGTGTGCTTATGTTCGTTGCGGTAGCAGCCGGAGCCTCCGGTTTTATCTTTTTTGAGTACACCCTTACGTTGTCTATGAATATCGGGCCGGTGTATGCGGGATTAAAATCGGATTCGATACGGATGCCGATCTTGCGTATGTCGGATTTAAAATTTTTATCTACTATGGTCTTTCTCCAGTCTCTGGAATTTTCGGATACGTCGGCAACCATGGTGGTCCATTCTCCGGGGGCAAGCGAAACCCTGCGGGACATTTCGGTGAATCGCCAGTCGTCTCCGACCGTAAGTATGAACTTAGCCTTCAACCCGCGTTTCGCCGTGACAGGCAGGTAGATGTCAGCCGCGACGATATCATAATCGGATAGGTCCAGGTACTGGGCTATTTCGACATATGCTCCCCGCCATTTTCCTCCGGGAAAATTCACATCTAATTCTAAAGAACTGTTCCCGCTGGTCGAGAAGCCTTTGACATTTTTCAGGGATATGCCTACATGATCGGGTTTTTCAAGTGCCCAAAAAGGGATCTCCCATTCATCGGTTCCGTTCTCAAAATCGTAGAATACGGTGCAGTTGTCGTCGATGATCTCGAATTTTTGCAAACGGCTATTCACCTGGCTGAAACCGGTAAGAAATGTTTTCGAATTCTGCGTACCCGCGTTATTCTGTGAAACGATGGTCAGAAAGAACGTTTTGCCTTTGATAAAAAAGAATGAGACCGTGGCGATGATCGATAGCGCTGCCAGGACGGAAAAAATTTTTACGGCGGTGGAACGGGTCTTTTTTTCTTTGGTTTTGGAATTATTTTTTTTTACAGCGGGATTTTTTTTCTTGAAATATGTTTTTGAAAGTTCCGCGTCGATGTGATCGTATCCCGAAGAAGAGGGCTCGGAAATTCTTGTATTTTCAGTATTTTGGGCGTTATCCATGGCTGTAAACCTTTTTATTTATGATCGGATATTGCCATTATAATAAACCGGCTCTTTAATATCAACAAATAGTTGCCATATCTAACTATTCAGAATTTGCCTTTTACAGGATTTATGATATACTACGAATTATACAAGATGTTTTACCGTTTAGAATTTATAACCACAATATAGGGGGGGGAGATGAAAGTAATATCTATAGTCAATCAAAAAGGTGGATGTGGTAAAACTACTTTGGCGGTAAACGCGGCTGCTGCTTTGGGCAAGATGGGGAAGAAAACGCTTTTGATAGACCTTGATCCTCAGGCGCACGCTACATTCGCCCTGGGACACAGAAAAAAAGCTTCCGAGATAATGACCTCTTACGATATTTTTAAAAGTCACATAGACAACACAGAATTGAATTATGATTCATTGGTTCTTCGCGACAGAGAGAATCTTTCTTTTATTCCGTCAAATATGCTTTTGAGTACGGCTGAAATTAATCTCGGCGGGGTTGACGGCGCCGCATCTATTCTTTCGGAAACACTGAGTGATCCTTATTTCGAAAGTTATGATTTTGTGATCATCGATTCCCCTCCGAGCTTCGGTTTTTTGACGCTGAATTCCATGTATGCCGCGCACCAGATCCTTGTTCCGCTCGATCTCAGTTATTTTTCGGTGAACGCGGTCGATAGCATTTACCGGGTTGTAGGGCTTCTTCAGAAAGAGACCGGAAGAAGCGCGGATGTATTTTTTGTGCTGAATATTTTTGACGGCAGGTCTAATTTCGCGAAAGAGCTGG
>JADFYD010000053.1 GCA_015233235.1 Candidatus Omnitrophota bacterium
GGTTTTCGTCTGGAAGGCGCGGAAAAAGCTGGGCGTAATGAGTCGAAACAATATGTTTATCATCTGATGTACAACTCCGTCCTTCAGCCTTCTGACCAATTGATAAAATTTGAAATTGGGCTCAGGTTCAACCCAATTTGTACGGTAGAAACAAAGGCAGTGCAGCACAAGTTTTTGCATCCATTTACCCATGAGCCTTTGTTTGACGGCGGCAAAGTGAACTGTTTATCATTGAAAGAGATCGTCAGCGAAAAGCTCAGGGCCGCGGCTTTAAGGCAGGTCATCGCTCCGCGTGATTTTTACGATCTTGATTTTATTCTGCGCCATAATTTTGATCTGGCGGATAAGGAAGTCGTCGGGCTCTTCAAAAAAAAGATCGAGGAAGACGGCGGAGACACGGATACGGCGAGATACCGCGTTAATCTTGGCAGATCAGATATGGAGATCAGCGATATGCGTTCCCGCATCGAAAAGGAATTATTCGATGTTTTAACGGCCGATGAGCGGGAAAAATTCGATCTTGATACGGCGCTCAGGCGGATCAATAAGGCGATGAAAGGTGTGGTGGGTGTTTGACGTTTAGGCGCTGCTTTACGGAACTTTTTGACACCGGAGACTGTCTAAGCAAGGTAAGGGGACAAGTCAGTTAAATGATTAAACAACTAGGCACTTTTTTATTGGTTATGGTATTGTCGATTCCGCCGGCGCGCGCTTCCGAAGCGTGGAAGGTGATGACTTGGGATGAGTGTCTCGCCGAATCTAAAAAGAATCATCCTGATCTTATTTCCGCGGAGGAAGTCGTCAAAGGCCAGAAGGCCGGCAAGGGGATAGCCGTGAGCGGTCTATTGCCCCAGATCAATGCCAGCGCCGGAATATCTAGAACAAGGACAGGCGGCGCTTCCGGCTCGTCTTCTAATTTTTCTTCAGGTTCATCTTCCGTATCGGGCGGCTCCTCCAGAAAAACAGTCGATCAATATTCGTACGGCATCAACGGAACGCAGCTTTTGTTCGACGGCTTTAAAACGGCCAACGGTGTAAGCGCTGCCTCTCAAAACGTGAACGCCGCGAAAGAAAATTTCAAGTTTGTATCTTCAACCATAAGGTTCAACCTGCGGAGCGCGTTCGTGAATCTGCTCTCGGCCCAGGAGTTGATCAAGGTATCTAGGGAGATAGTTAAAATAAGGAAAGACGATTATGATCTCATAACCCTGCGTTACCAATCTGGATTGGAACATAAAGGCGCTCTTCTGACATCAGAGTCCAACCTTGTGGCGGCTAACGTTGAACTATCAAAGGCTGAAAGGGCATTAACCTTGGCTCAAAGGCAGCTGACCAAGGAAATGGGACGAGAGGAGTTTACCCCGATGTATGTCAGGGGAGATTTTCTTGTGCGCGACACTTCCCGTGAACAACCGGATCTTGAGAGATTGGCGAAAAACAATCCGTCGCTTTTACAGGCCATCGCGAAAAAGAACTCCGCGTTATTCACTCTTAAATCAACTTACGGCGCTTTCTCTCCGGTCCTTTCCGGCAGTGCCGGTGCCGACAAGACTGATACGCGTTGGCCCCCCAAAAAAGACGCATGGGATATGGGCCTCACTCTGTCCATGCCGATCTTCGAGGGCGGATTGAGATTAGCGCAAGTTCAGCAGGCGGAAGCCGCCTATAAACAGGCCGAAGCCGATGAGCGAAGCGCGCGCGACGGTATTATCGTCAAGATGGAACAGGCCTGGGTAAAATTGCAGGACGCGGTCGAAACGGTGAGTGTTCAGGCCAAATCACTTGAAGCCGCCGAAATGCGTTCAAAAATAGCCGAAGCCCAGTACTCCACCGGCTTCATAACTTTTGATAACTGGATAATAATCGAGAATGACCTCGTGACCGCAAAAAAGGCCTTTCTTGCCGCGCAGGCGGATGCGCTTCTTACCGAAGCCGGCTGGATACAATCCAAAGGAGAAACTCTGGAATATGCAGAATAAAACAAAAATGATCATAGCCGTATTTCTTGTGATATTGGCTGTTTTTATTTTCATTCAGGTAAAATTGAGAAGTTCCGGCAGGGGCGGTGAGGTCACCCAGGAACTCACTCCGGTGACAGGTGATATCCAGAACATTATCTCGACCACCGGAACGGTCCTTCCCAAGAACAGGCTTGAAGTGAAGCCGCCGGTCAACGGACGCGTCGAAAGCATTCTTGTACAGGAAGGCGAAAAAGTTAAGATCGGTCAGACGATCGCTTGGATGAGTTCTACGGAGCGGGCGGCCCTTTTAGACGCCGCTCGGGGGCAGGGCGATGAAGCCCTCAAATATTGGCAGGAAACTTATAAAGCCATACCTCTTATCTCTCCGATAGACGGCGAAGTAATAGTTGCAACTACACAGCCCGGGCAGACAGTTACGGCAAGCGACGCCGTCATCGTGCTTTCGGACCAATTGATCGTGCGCGCACAGGTCGACGAAACGGACATAGGCAGGATCTCTATCGGCCAGAAGGCGACGGTGACCCTGGACGCGTATCCGGATGTAAAGATCAAAGTTTCGGCCGGACATATTTATTACGAATCAAAAACCGTGAATAATGTGACGATGTACGAGGTGGACCTCGTGCCGGAAGAGGTACCGGCGTTTTTTCGTTCGGGGATGAACGCGACGGTAGATTTTGTGTCCGACGCGAAAGAGAACGTCATGATCTTGCCGCTCGAGGCCGTGGAGAAAGGAAAAACCGGCAGTTATTGTCTGGTGAAGGTCCCGGGCGGTAAAGAAGCGGCCAGGAGACCCTTGGAACTGGGCATGTCTGATGACAAAAATGTCGAGATAATCTCCGGACTGAATGCGGGCGACATTGTCGTAATGAAAACAAAAAAATTCAATATTCCTAAAGGAAGTACGGGGACGAACCCGTTCATGCCGGGGCGAAAAAAAGACGCGCCAGGCGCCGCCGGACGCGCGGGGCATTAGTTTAGAAAAATAAAAATGGTAGGGCACCCTTTAGGGTGCCGCCGTCGAATGTTAGGATTAAAATTTTATGATCGAATTAAAAAATGTCACAATGACATATCGCATGGGCGATACCGATGTTAAGGCCATGGCCGGAGTATCCTTGAAGATCTCCGCCGGAGAATTTGTCGCCATCATGGGGCCGTCTGGGTCAGGCAAATCAACTATGATGCACATATTGGGCCTATTGGACAGGCCCACGAGCGGCGAATATACTTTGGGTACAAAAAAGATAAACAACCTTTCCGACGATGAACTGGCAGCGATACGCAATAAGCTGGCGGGTTTCGTGTTCCAGCAGTTCCATCTTCTGCCGCGCATGACGGCGCTCGGCAACGCCGAGCTTCCCCTTATTTACGCCGGCAAAAGACATTTGAGGTCAGAAGCCGAAAAACGCCTTGTAGAAGTGGGGCTCGGGGCTCGGATGAACCATCGGCCTAATGAACTTTCGGGCGGGCAGCAGCAGAGAGTGGCCATAGCGCGCGCCCTTGTAAACGATCCACTCATAATTTTTGCAGATGAACCCACGGGAAACCTAGATTCAAAAAGCAAAGAAGAGATACTTTCCATACTTGAAGGCTTGCACCAAAAGGGCAAGACAATAGTCATGGTCACCCATGAGCCGGAGATAGCCGCGCACGCCGGACGCATTATCCGCATGGTCGACGGTAAGATAGTTTCGGACGAGATGAACAAAGAAAGGACGGGAGTAAAACCGACAGTTCCGGCGGCTTCAGACGCGGATAAAATAATAAACGACGTGCTCTCAAAAGAAGAGAGAAAAGCGCGAGAAGCGAAATTTTTTGATTATCTCGGACAGGCCGTGAGCGCGATGATATCCCACAAAATGCGTTCTTTTTTGTCCATTCTCGGCATTTTGATAGGTGTCGCGGCGGTGATAGCGATGCTCGCGATTGGCGAAGGGGCTAAATCCTCCATAGAAAAACAGCTGGCCTCGCTTGGGTCCAACCTTTTGGTAATCAGGCCCGGCTCCTCCAAGGTCCACGGGGTGTCGCTTGAGACCGGCAGCGTCGCGAATTTTACATTTCAGGATATAACTGCCATAGCTAAGATAGGCGGCGATGTAAAAAGAGTGAGCCCTTCAGTAACGGGTCGCGGCCAGTTGGTTTATGCCAGCAAGAACTGGAACACTCAGGTTGAAGGCGTAGACGTGGAATATGCGGATATGCGCGCTTCGCAGCCGGTGGCGGGACGGTTCTTTACCGCGGACGAGATAAAAAGACGCGATAAGGTTGCCATACTCGGGCTTACCGTGGTCAAGGAGCTTTTCGGAGACTCAAACCCGATAGGCGAGACCATGAAGATAAACCTCATCAATTTTAAGGTGATCGGCATTTTGCCGGAAAAAGGAGCCAACACCTTTCGAGATCAGGATGATACGCTTCTTATTCCCGTGACTACGGCCATGTACAGGGTTTTTGGGAAAGAATATTTAGATTCCATCTACGTAGAGGCCGCGAGTACGGAAGTGCTGGATACCTTGCAGGACGAAATATCCAAAATAATTATCAAACAGCACCGCATCAGTAAAGATAAGGCCGATGACGCGTTCCAGATCAGGAATATGTCCGACATGAAACAGGCGATGGAATCGACGACTAAGACCATGTCGCTTCTTCTCGGAGCTATCTCCGCGATCTCGCTTCTTGTCGGGGGTATCGGTATCATGAACATCATGCTTGTTTCCGTGACGGAACGTACACGTGAGATAGGTCTTCGTAAAGCCATCGGAGCCAGTAACAAGGACGTGTTAGTACAGTTTCTGATAGAGGCCGTTGCTATGTCCTCTATAGGCGGCCTTGTCGGAATAGCAATTGGAAGCGGCATTTCTATTTTAATAACCCTTATGGCAGGCTGGACCGTTAAGATCTCGTTGTTTTCCATCCTATTGTCTACTGTTTTCTCGATCATGGTCGGAGTTGTTTTCGGTTTGTGGCCCGCTAAACAGGCGTCGATGCTTAACCCAATAGAGGCGTTGCGCTATGAGTGATCAAAAAAACGTTATCGAACTGAAGTTCATATTCCGCGCGCTCAGGCACCGGAATTACCGGATATTTTTCATAGGGCAGGGTACTTCGCTTATAGGCACCTGGATGCAGCAGGTGGCAATGAGCTGGCTGGTATACCGTATAACGAATTCTCCGTTCATGCTCGGTCTTATAGGTTTTGTGGGACTCTTGCCGTCATTTCTTTTTATGCCGCTGGCCGGTGTTATCGCCGACAGATACAACCGCCGGCGCATACTAATGGTCACTCAATCATTGGCGCTTTTTCAGTCGGCGGTACTGGCGCTGCTGGTGATCACCGGAAAAATATCTGTCTGGCATATCATGGTGCTTAGCATGTTCCTGGGCTTGGTCTTTTCTTTCGATATGCCCATCAGGCAGGCTTTTACGGTGGATCTCATAGATGACAGAGAGGACCTGGGAAATGCGATAGCGCTGAATTCTTCGATGTTCAATATCGCCAGGCTGATAGGTCCGTCGGTAGCCGGTATTCTGATAGCCGTTTGCGGCGAAGGGATATGTTTTTTTATTAACGCGCTGAGTTACATTCCTGTGATAGCGGCGCTTGGGGCGATAACGCTAACTCCGCGCCTCGTCGTGCCTTCGGCCAACCATGTGCTGGGAGATATAAAACAGGGTTTCATATACGCTTATAATTTTGTGCCTATCAGGGCGATACTGCTGTTGTTGGGTCTCGTAAGTCTTATGGGCGTGCCTTACCAGGTGCTTATGCCCGTGTTTGCGAAAGACATTTTTCATGGCGGGCCCCAAACACTCGGGTTTCTGATGGCCATGTTCGGTGTAGGCGCTATAGGCGGCGCCATATATCTTGCTGGAAGAAAAAGTATCGTGGGTCTCGGCAAAGAGATCGCCGTTGCCTCGGTGTTTTTTGGGTTGTGCCTTGTGGCGGTCGCGCTCTCGCGGACGCTGTGGATTACCCTTATTCTTGTTTCGGCGGCGGGTTTCGCTATGATGGTACAAATGGCGGCAAGCAACACTATACTGCAGACCGTCGTTGACGAAGATAAAAGGGGCAGAGTGATGAGCTTATACACGCTGTCTTTTATGGGGACGGCCCCGTTTGGAAGTCTTCTCGCTGGTTGGCTCGCGCACAATGTCGGAGCGCCGAACGCGCTTCTATTCGGCGGTGTGTGCTGCGTTATGGGAGCTGCGGTGTTTTTCAAGATGCTTCCCGTAATAAGAAAAAGCATACATCCGGTGTATGTGCAGAAAGGTATCATTCACGAGGTGGCGGAAGGTATAAACGCGGCTTCGGAGATGGA
Source organism: Candidatus Omnitrophota bacterium (assembly GCA_015233235.1). GTDB lineage: Bacteria > Omnitrophota > Gorgyraeia > Tantalellales > Tantalellaceae > JADFYD01. The sequence continues at coordinate 6,308 of JADFYD010000053.1, forward strand.
GAACCTATCTAAGGAATAAGCGACAAGAGGTGAATGTGGTTAAGAAAAGAGACGAAACGAATGCTGTAAAAGTTGACGTCGCTCTTTTTTGCCGGATCGAGAATGTTTTGAGATCCAGTGAAAATATTGTTTTCATTTTAACCTCGCCCGACGATATCGCCGGGGTCCTCACGGCTTACAAGGTATCCCTGAAGAGTGGCCGTATATTCGTGATAGATATCGATACGGCATATGCCCTGGATAAACGCAGGAAAACTTCAAAAAATATTCCCGAATTCGATTGGCGTAACGTGCGGATAAGATTCACGCCTGACCAGGCTGACGCTTTCAGCGCCAATGTTTCGTCGAAACTTCTTTACCATTACAATTCCGGTAAGATCAATATTTTTGAGATCAACAAGAAAAAAGAACATATACTGGTCCTATTGAGGGAGGAAACGGATCTTCCCGACATCGTTAAAGATGTGAGAGGAGTGTCCGGGGCTTGCGTCATTTGTACCGCGCGTGTGGACAATTTGACGGATAAATTCAAAAATTATTGCACCGCCAAAGGGATAAGGGTCGAGCGTCTTGTTCCTCTGGATCCAGTTGCGGCGGAAGGAAAAGAAAATGCCGGCAATCCCTAATATAATTGCGGACATCATTTTTGGTTCCATAGGGTTCATTGCTTTCGTCTATGGCAAAAAGAACGGTCTTTGGCGCACCATGTTCATCGGTTTCCTCCTGATGGTGTATCCATACTTCCTGACGAACCCGCTTGGCATTTACGCCATCGGCGTTATTCTCACCGCGGTGCTTTTCATTTGGAGGGAATAGGGTATCGTTGTTCACCGTTCATGGTAGGGGCACGGCATGCCGTGCCCCTACTGCTTGGGGACATGCCCCTAATGGGGTAACCGGAACAATCGTAGAGCACCCTTAAGGGTGCTCTACGATTGTTCATAACTTTGTAAATTATTATATCATATGAGGATCTGGGATATTTCAGCTAAAAAATTATGTCGCAACCACTTGCTTGGGGAGCACCGGGAGCTTCACGCTATTTGGTCCGTTATCATATACGGCAAAAAAGGATATTCGCGTCATCCCGAGACGCTGCGGTGGGTAGGCAAGCTCAAAAGCCTGTACGCACGGCACGAAGAACTTGTGACTGAGATGGGAAGGCGCGGATACAAACATAAAAGCCCGCTCGATGCGAAATTCGCCAAAGGAAAAAGTGAACAGATCGAATTCGTTAATTCGGTAAAGGAACAAATAATAATATTACGCGGCAAGAAATGTGATTGCAAAGTCTAAATATCGTAAAAAAGGGGGAACGGGATGAATAAAATGAAGCTTTTGAAATTGGTGAATTTACTCTTGATCACTTCATTTCTCGTGCAAGGCGCTACCATTATCGTAATGCTCTTCCACATCAAGTTTCCGCATGTTCAGGTGGTGTTCAAGACCCATGTAAATAACGGTCTGGTCCTGGTATGCCTTGCTCTTACCCATATCACCTTGAACTGGAGCTGGATCAGGACAACTTATTTAACGAAAGCGAGCAAGTAGACAGCTCCGCAACTTTGAACTCTGAACTTTGAACTCTGAACTAAATGACCGATATGAATTTATCCGTCGGCTCCATGCATATCGTGCACGACGGGCCGGTAATTACATCTACCACGTTGCCGCAAACCGGGCAGACCATGAACTCCTTTGGCCCGCCTTTCCACGCGTCAAGATTTTTGAGAGCTGTTTTGTACCATTTGGCGTGAACCGCTTCCGCGGCCGCGGCATCTTCAAAGTTGCTCGCGGCGCCGGAATTATTTTCCTTTTGAGCCTGTTTTAGAAAGGACGGATACATTTCGGTGCTCTCGTATGTTTCGCCTTTCAGCGCTGTTTCAAGGTTTTCTTTTGTGCTTTTTACTTCGGTCATTATAATTTTTGCATCTGCCGCGCCGCCGAGTTTTTGGATCTCTTTAGCGTGACGTTCAAAATGTATCTGTTCGGCCCTCGCGGCGGCCCTGAAGAGGCTCGCAACCTGGCCGTAGCCTTCTTCGTCGGCCTTTTTCGCGAATTTAAGGTATTTAGCGTGAGCGTTGCTTTCTCCGGCGAATGCCGTCATTAGATTATCAAGGGTTGTTTTGGCGGATTTAGCCGGAGAAGCCTCGGTGACCTCTGCTTGTAGATTTACCGGTAACCCCAAAAGAGTTATTACAAATACTGCCGCGCAAAGAAGTGCCGAGGTGGCAATTTTTCTGGTGAACATGACATCCTCCTGGTTTTGTTTAGTAAAAGAACCGTGTTCAATACGTATATCCTATCGAAAAATGATGTTTTGGCAAGTGAAAATAAAAGTGGAAGTAAGAATAGGGGGACATCCTTTACTGCCGCTGTTAATCTTCTGCTGTTTAAAGGGTGTCCCCACCATCCAAGGTTGTGATTGGTATTGACTTCTATTCTTTCCCGGGAGTATATTCAAGTATAATACCGTGCGATAGTCTGCGAGCCGGTAAAATGGTTTTTTAACAGGGAGACGCGATGCATATACCCGACGGATATCTGGGGCCGGAGACTTGCGGGTTGTTTTACGCGGCGATGTTGCCGATATGGGCCGCTGCCTCGCGTATTGTTAAAAAAACTCTGAGTGCCCGGCAAGTCCCGCTTTTAGCGATAGGCGCGGCGTTCAGTTTTGTCGTAATGATGTTCGAGGTGCCTATCCCCGGCGGTTCGTCGGGGCACGCTGTGGGCGGAACGCTTATCGCGATACTGCTTGGTCCCTGGGCCGCCTGCATCGCGATGACGGTGACGCTGGTAGTGCAGGCCCTGTTATTCAGTGACGGCGGTGTTACTGCCATCTACCGCGCCGGGCCAGTGATATTTTTCGTTGTGGTGGTCTTCGTGCAGATGCGCGTGAGTATGGATCTTGTCGCCATGCCTGTGTCTATGCGTATGCATAAGATTGTTCTCGATAAGAAATTTTTCA
>JADFYD010000054.1 GCA_015233235.1 Candidatus Omnitrophota bacterium
GATTGGCAAAGTCTGTTATTTCCGACGTTTTCTTTTCGGTGATCTTGATGCCTCTTTCCTGCGCTATGACCGGAGAATTAACATAGTTCACCCGCTCTTCGAGTATAGGAGTTAAAACACCTTTAATGACGGCGCGCGTTATGACCTGAGTGTCCATTTTTGCAAGGTCGCCGGCGTATTTCACCATGATCGATTTTATCGGTTCATTTATGAGCTGCGTCTGGAACGAACCCATACGTTCGGCCAAATTTATGTAGGGCTGGGTGATATCCAGAAGTTCTTTCTCGACCGACGGCAAATTCGCGGCGTTACGGTAACCCTTCCCCGTGAGGGCATCGGCAATGCAATTCGCGATATCAATGGCTACGTTCACTTGCGCTTCTTTGGTAGAGGCGCCCAGATGAGGAACCGATATTACTTCGCTTAGAAGAGCCGCGGGGCTATCGACCGGAGGTTTTGCCTTTGTTTCATATACATCAAGCGCCGCACCGGCGACCTTGCCGCTTTTGATATTCGCCGCCAGAGCCGCTTCGTCGATTATTCCACCGCGCGCGGCATTGATTATACGTACGCCTTTTTTCATTTTTTCAAAAGCAGCGGCGTTAATGAGGTGTTTTGTCTCGGCGGTGAGCGGAGTATGTATAGTGATAAAATCGGATTCCCTTAAAAGAGCATCCAGTTCGACGGATTCAACGTTAAGACTTTTCGCTTTTTCTTTAGAAAGGAACGGGTCGAAAGCTAAAACTTTCATGCCAAAACTTTGCGCGCGTTTGGCGAATTCTGTGCCGATGCGGCCGAGCCCGATAATACCGAGGACCTTGGTATACAACTCAACACCCATGAATTTTTTCCTGTTCCACTCGCCTTTTTTCACAGATTCGTTCGCCTGGGGTATGTGGCGGGCCAGCGACAGCATGAGACTGAACGCATGTTCGCAAGTCGATATTGTATTGCCAGCCGGGGCATTCATAACAACTATACCCTTTTTCGATGCAGCCGGCAAGTCGATGTTATCAAGCCCTACTCCGGCCCTGCCGATAATTTTCAGTTTATCCGCCGCGGCAATGATCTTCTTAGTAACGGTCGTTTCGCTGCGCACAACAAGAACTTCATAGTCCTTGATCTTTTCGATGAGCTGGTCTTCGGTCAAACCCGTGACGGCATCCACCTGAAATTCGGGATTTTTTTTCAGTATGTTTATGCCTTCTTTGTCCAACGGATCACTTATAAGGATTTTTATGGCCATAACCTACCCCTCCCAAGTTAATTTTTTGTCCAGTCTATGTCTTTTAACCTAAAAGTTCCACAGCCTTACTGACGCCTTTTCCCTGCGGAAATTTGTAACCCAACTGTTTCAACACTATCTCAAGGGCGGCGATGGACATGATCGTATCGTACTCGTCCATGTAACCTAAATGCGCTATTCTGAATATCTTTCCTTCAAGCTCACTCTGACCGCCGGCGATAGTAAGGTTCTGTTCGTCACGCAATTTTTTCACTATGGCCTTGCCGTCAATACCTTCCGGCACTTTAACCGCGGTAAGCGCGTTCGACGGTTTTTTTGGAAAGATCTCCAGACCCAATGCTTTAACGGCTTCTCTCGTCGCGTGAGCGAGTTTTCCGTGCCTCACAAGTATCTTATCAAGACCCTCCTCAAGGATCATGTCGAGTACGACATTTAGACCCTGAATAAGAGATACAGCCGGTGTCCATGGGGTATCGTCTTTTTGTATCGCTTTCAATGCCGCCTTCAGGCTGAAGTAGTATTTTGGAAGCGTGGATTCGCTGACCATCTTTTCGGCTTTCGGGCTGACGCTTAAGAAAGCCAGTCCCGGAGGTAACATCAAACCTTTTTGTGAACCGCTGATCACCATGTCTACTCCCCAATCGTCGGGTTTAAATTCATCGGCGGTCAGACCGCTGATAGCGTCTACAACCAGGACGGCATTTGTTTTAGCCACAACCGCGCCGATCTTGGCGATATCATTCACTACGCCGGTAGAGGTCTCGCAAAGAGTCGCATACACGGCCTTGATCCCCGGATTAGCCGCCAAAAGCGACGCGACTTTTGCAGCCTCAGCTTCTTCACCGTTTACAACATCGTAAGGAACGAATTCGACGCCATAAGCTTTGGCGATATCGCCAAAACGTTCGCCGAATTTTCCACCCCGTATAACCAATACTTTGTCACCCTTGGAAAGAATATTGATCACAGATGCTTCCATGGCGCCTGTACCGCTTGACGCGAACATTACTACAGGATTTTTGGTCAAAAATACTTTTTTCAATTTTTCATTCACGCTTTTCAAAACAGCCTGGAATTGCGGGGTTCTGTGATGTATGATCGTATCCGCCATTTTTAGAAGTACTTTTTCTGGTACAGGCGTCGGACCGGGAGACATTAAACGATATTTTCTCATAATTCCCTCCAGATTTATTTTTTTAACGATAGTTTACAATGTTTCCAGGACTTTATCCACAACGCCGTAATCTTTTGCCTCGTCGGCGCTCATAAAAAAATCTCTCTCCGTGTCCCTCACGATCTGCTCATGAGGCTGCCCGGTGTGTTTCACCAGAATGTTCTCCAAGCGATCTTTTATGCGGAGGATCTCTCTGGCGTGAATATTGATATCGGCCGCCGTCCCCTCCATTCCACCCCAGGGCTGATGTATCATGATCCTCGAATGAGGAAGAGCGTAACGTTTGCCTTTTGTTCCGGCAGCAAGAAGGACCGCCCCCATACTCGCCGCCTGCCCAACACAGTAAGTATTGACATCCGGTTTTATAAATTGCATGGTATCATAAATGGCAAGACCGCTAGTAACATGTCCCCCTGGCGAATTAATGTATACGTGTACGTCTTTTGCCGGATCCTCATTTTGAAGAAATAGAAGCTCCGCGATGACGATATTCGCGATATTGTCGTCTATCGGGGAACCTATAAAAATAACGCGGTCCTTGAGCAAGCGTGAGTAGATATCGTAAGCCCGCTCGACTGTACCTTCCTTTTCTATCACGATCGGAATTACACCGCTCATCTAAAACCTCCTATTTTATCGAAATTTCTGCTTTTCCAGCGAGAAAATCAAGTACCTTTTCTTCTTTGATCTGTTCGTATGCTCCGCCGAGAAGATCGTTTTCTTCGTAATACTTCTTCACTTCTTCGAAAGACTGCTGGTAGTAAGCGGCGAGCGACTTAAGGTATTCGTCGACATCCTCTTCGGTTACAGATATCTTTTCCACTTGGGCGATCTTGTCGAGGATAAAATACAGTCTAACCTTATTTACAGCGGCGGATAAGATCTGCTCTTTCAGTGTTTCTTTGTTCTCCTCGATCTTACTCTTTTCAATGCCTTTTTTCGCGAGTTCTTCTTCTTTCTGCTTAAGTAAAACATCCTGCTGCCTCTTCACCATGCCTGATGGCAAAGTGAACGAATATTGTTTGACCAATTCGTCGATTATTTGATTTTTCGCTTTCGTTTTGTTATTGTTCGCCTTGATCTCTTTCAAATGCTTGGTTATGTCATCGCGGACTTCCAGAATTGTGTTTTTGCCTATTTTTTGGGCAAGCGCGTCGTCCGCGGCAGGAACATGTTTTTCCTTTATTTCTTTTACGAGTACCTTGAAAAGGGTCTTTTTGCCGGCGAAATTTTTGTCAGGATAATCCTCGGGAAGAACTACATCGATATCCTTAGATTCACCCTTTTTCATGCCGTAAAGGTGCTTCCCTATTCCGAGAACGGACGCCTCTTCATTGGCCTCTATCCAGGCATTCTCGCGTTTTTTCATTATCGACTTGCCGTCAATAAAAGCTTCTATGTCGGATATCGCAAATAAGCCGACATCAACCGGTTTATCCGTATCGACGAACTCCGCGTTGAGCTGCAAGATCCGCTCAAGCGCGTCAGTAACTTCCTGATCACTTACGTCTTCCCGGGCATGCTCGACCTTAAAACCCATGTATTTTTTCAGATTGAATTCGGGATAAATATCCAGTTTTGCCCTAAAGGATAGTTTTCCGTCGAGGCCGATCTTAAGATCGGTTATCTCCGGATAACTCACCGGTTCTATTTTATGTTCCGTAAGCGCATTCTCGTAAGCGCGGGGAACAAGTGTTTCTTTTACTTTATCCCATGCCTCTTCGCGGTAATTCTTAAATATCAGGTCTTCAGGCGCGTTGCCTTTTCTGAAACCCGGCAGCACCGCGTCTTTTCGTATATTTTTAACCGCCTCATTCAGCACCTGATCAACCGTTTCTTTTGAAACTTCAACTTCTAATTCACGCGAAGTGCCGTCTACTTTACTCACCTTGCTTTTCATGACTGTTTCTCCGAATAGTTGTCTTCTTCATTTTCCGGGTTATAGAAAGGCATAAATTTCATGAACCGTCCTCCCCCAAAAGCGTTTCGGAAATTTCTGAACATAGAACGCCGGCGCGTTGTCCGTATGCGCTCGTTCATACGCCGTAGCTGTTTTGACAAAGTATCGGCAGCTTCGTCGATCGAGGCATAGATATCGGGAGATGTTTCTTTTGCTATGATGCGGTTGCGCTTTAGATGTAAGATAACCTCGACGTTTTTCCTGATTTTTTCTTCCTCAAGAACTACCTCCGCCCTGAAAATTCTTTCGTACAGCTTATCCAGTTTTGACAACCGTTTATGAACATATCCTTTCAGCTCATCGCTGAGAGTGATATTCCTGCCAGTGATATTAATGTCCATGTGTGTTTTTCTCTCCCTTCTTATTGATCCGTTAGTAACAACCACGAAATTAAACGTTTATCCCATTTTTGGAGATACAAATATATCATCATATGCTGGCTTTTTCAAGCTACATCGCAAATCTTTCGCCAAGATATATCTCACGTGCTTTAGGATCGTTTATAAGCTTATCTTTTGCGCCCGATATAAGGATTTTACCTTCGAACAGTATGTAAGATCTGTCAGTTATAGTCAGTGTTTCGCGTACATTATGGTCGGTAAGCAAAATCCCTAGACCCATTTCTTTCAGTTCTCTGATCACTTCCTGGCAGTCATATACAGCGATCGGGTCTATCCCGCTAAAAGGTTCGTCAAGCAGTATGAACATCGGGTTTGTCACAAGCGTTCTCGTGATCTCAAGACGCCTCCGTTCGCCACCGGAAAGCGTATAAGCTTTGTTTTTACGAAGATGGGCAATTTTAAGCTGGTTCAAAAGCCGATCGAGCTGGCGTTTTCTTTCCTTTCTCGGGAACCCCACTGTCTCCATTACGGCCAATATGTTCTCTTCGACAGAGAGTTTTCGAAAAACAGACGGTTCCTGTGAAAGGTATCCTATCCCGGCACGCGCTCGCTTATAGATAGGAAGGTTTGTTATGTCCTTCTGGTCGAAAATAATACGTCCGCGATCCGGCTTTATTATTCCCGTTATCATATAGAACGTGGTGGTTTTACCTGCTCCGTTCGGGCCCAGCAGACCTACAACCTCACCGCGCATAACGTTAATACTTACGCCACCGACCACCTGACGGCCAGCGTATTCTTTTATCAGATTTCGTGTCTCTAAAAGATGCATAAAAGATCGCCTTTATAGTGATTTTAGCGTTAATTTAGGCCTGGGTTTTTCCGGTTTTTTCACCGTATCCTTCTTAGCGGCCTGGCTGCCGGGGAGCATAAAACCGGATGAATCCGAAAGGAAACCGTCTTTTTCAAAAGCGTCCGGAGCTATTACGATCTTCGGTCTTCCGAGAAATTCCACGCTCTTTGTACCGTCGGTGTAACGTACTTTTTCGCATATAGTGTAACTGTTGCCCTTATACAGTTTTACGTTCCCTTCAGCTATTACTTCCGAAATTTTCCGTTTTGCCTGATCGATCGTTACAATAAGCTTATCGGCGGTGAGCTTGCCGTCTTTGTCTTTGACTTTCACGTTGTTGTAGAATACGGCCACGAACGTGTTGAGATCGATATCCAGGGGCCCGTCGCAATGAATTAACGTAGAGGGCTCCAATTTTACCGTAACATCTTTGAGAAGTTTAGCTATTTTTTTCTCGGAGTTAGCCATACCGCCTTTTCCGACTGCGACAAGCTCTTTGCGTTCTATCGAAACAAGAGTTTCGGTGGTGATATCCTTTGTGGCATGTGACCAGACGGCTCTATCGGTCATAAGAATACCACCGTCCTCGGAAGTGACTTTAACATGTCCAATAAGTTCGACTTCACTTTTATCTTTACGGTAGACTCCGGAGTCTGATTCGATATTTACGCTGAATTTATCTCCGTAAGCTACCGCTTCGAGTGTGTCAAGATTTATGGCTTCACCCATAATTTCGGCTGTACGGCCTTCAAGATGCCATTGCCGTACGCCTTTCGTCGAACGTCCATCAATTGAAAATGTCAGCATCTTTTGGTCTACGCCCGGCTCATTATCAACAGCCGTACCATTCCCGTTTTTATTTTTGGGGACAAGTGTGTAATTATTGAAGATATAAATACCGACGCCGGCGATCAATGCGCCCATAAATAAAAACTTAAGAAAACCTTTCATGACACCCTTTTTATAGCACATACAGGAGGATCTAAAAGACCTATACAAAATCACACGATGACATGATACAATTTTCGGAGGCAAGATTCAAGAAGATATGATAATAATCTACGCTCTAGTTTTCCATCTTTTGTGGACCCATGCCCATTGGCCCGGATATTTTCTGACATACGTTTCAAGAACGCGTGTCCATTCCTGGGTGTATTTCAATACATTTTCGTCATTTTTTACCGATAATGACGGCTGTATCGGTTTTTCAAGAATCATTTTGTAAGTATTGTCGCTTTTTCTGAGCATAAAGACAGGTACAATGTCCGCGCCGGTGGCCATAGACAGCGCGACGGGAGCAGTTGGCGTGTACGCCGGTTTGCCGAAAAAGTCTACAAAAACCCCGGCTACGCTGTCAACATCCTGATCAGCCAAAATTCCCAGTATGCCATTACTTTTTAACATTCTGAGTATCTCTTTCGGGGAATCATCGCGGTAAATAATACGTATACCAAACCTGCTCCTAATGCGCACAAGAAGTTTATTGTATTTGTGGAAATATATTCTTCGCGCGATAACGCCGCCCTCATGTCCGCGGAATTTGAAATATAGCGATATCAGCTCCCAGTTCCCGAAGTGAGAAGCGAGAAGTATCGCGCCTTTCCCTTTCGCCAGCGTCTGGTCGACGTATTCAAGGCCGGATACTTCGGTTATAAGAGAACTTATGTGTTCACGGTCGTACCTCAAAAGTTTTATCCAATCAGCGCCGGTCTTGGCCAAATTCACAAAAACATCTTCGGCTAAATTTCGGTTTAAACGTTCATCGTCGGAAAAAACGCTGTTAAGATTTGCGATTACAGTGTCGCGGTGTTTTGTCAGAATATGGAAGGCAGCTTTGCCAAGAAATTCGGCTATTTTTAAACTAATACTCCGGGGTACGAAGAAAGTTATAAAAATAAAAATCTTCAGGATATAGTAAATAACATATCGGCGGGTTTTAATTTTCATTTTTGCGATAAACTTCGACTGTCGTGGCGACGCCGCCGCGGAGATTGAACTCCCCTCTTACTTTAACCCAGCGGGGTTTGCATGATCCTGCCAGATCGTCAGCGATGCGGTTAGCGGCATGTTCATGAAAAATACCGATTTGTCTGAACGCGACCAGATACTCCTTAAATGATTTGAGCTCGATGCAATATTTTGAAGGCGCGTACTCGATGCATATGTGCGCGAAATCAGGAAGCCCGGTTTTCGGACAGACGCATGTGAATTCGTTCGTATCAATTTTTATGGTGTATTCCCTGTCGGAATATTTATTTTCCCAGACTTCTATTTTGGGAAGCTTAAGTTTGCGTACATTTTGCTGCAGGCCCTCATATCGAGTTTTTTTCATGTGTATCTCCTTTAATCGTACAGCGTACAGCGTACGCCGTACGCCGTACTGTCGCGCTATTTAATACTGAAACATTTATGCATCTGCCCCAAGACAAGAATGGAAGAATCCAGCTCTTTTTCAAGGTACTTCTTGAAATACGATAGCATTTCCGGGTCGGCAGGCGTTACGGCATCACTTTCGGAAGAGACCGGCTGAATCACTACGGACGGAACTTTTGTCAGTCCTTTCAATATGCCGCCCATTTGTTTTATGTCGGACATCGACGTCTTTCCGGTTACGACCGCTTTCACTATCAGTTTTTTTCGCTCCGCCGCGGCCGCGAATCTCGAGTGTTCGTCCCAATAGACGTCATCCCCCGTAGAAGACGGCAATTTGAAATCCATAGAGACAATATCCACTGAACCTAAAACCAACTCCAATTCTTTTACCAAAGTCCCATTGGTTTCAAGAAAAATATCGTTTTTACGATATCGTTTAAACAGCGACAAGAGCTCGACTATAAAATCCGGGTAAAGAAGCGGCTCGCCTCCGGTAAGAACAAGTTCATTGTAATTATCGTCGAAATTAAGCATGTGCCCGATAAGGCCGTTTTTTGTGAAAGACCGGTACCCGGAAGGTTTTGTGTCGCAATAAGCACACGACATGTTGCATCCGAAGAACCGTACGAATAACTGGCGGCTGCCGGCATAAGGACCTTCGCCCTGGTAAGAAACAAAGATCTCAGATATTTTGGCGCTTTCGCTCATAATGAAACATCCGCGTTTTGTCACTATCTCACTTTTGTCGAAAGCTTTTTAAACGTAATCATGCAACAAGTGGATCATTGATCCACGCTTCTTTAAAACCTCTAGCGCGGAGCATGCACGATTCGCATGTCCCGCACGGTTTTTTGCCGTTTTTGTAGCATGACCAGGTAAGATCAAACGGAACTCCCAGTTTAGCCCCGGCCTTAACGATCTCTTTTTTTGTCATATTGATAATCGGCGTAACAATTTTCACTGATTTGCCTAAAGAACCGGTCTTCGTGCCCTTACTAACGGCAGTTTGAAAAGCGTCAAAAAACACGCTTCGACAGTCGGGATAGTTGGAAAAATCGAGCTGATGAGCCCCGATGAAAACAGCTTTGGCGTCAATGACCTCGGCAAATGAAACTGCAAAACTTAAAAATATGATATTGCGCGCTGGTACGTAAGTATTTGGTATTTGTCCCACGGCAGCGATACTCCCGGACGGAATAGCGATTTTATTGTCTATCAGAGAGCTCCCCTGCCAAGGCAATGAGAAATTAACAACGTGACTGCCGCATTT
>JADFYD010000055.1 GCA_015233235.1 Candidatus Omnitrophota bacterium
CGGACATCATCAATACAAAAATGGGTATACCCTTTCTGGTCGCCAGTTTCTTCGGCGGTACCGGTTTGCTGATCATGATCGGTGTTATGCTCGACACGATGAGACAGGTAGAGTCGCAGCTTATTATGCGCCATTACGAGGGATTCATGAAAAAAGGAAGAGTAAGGGGCAGGTTGAATTAAATGGAAACGAAAAGCATAAATATAGTGCTTTTGGGGCCTCCCGGGGCAGGTAAGGGTACTCAGGCTGAGATACTTAAAGACGCTTTTAAACTGCTGCATCTTTCGACCGGTGACATGTTCCGCGAAGAAGTTAAGGCAGGTTCCGAAATAGGTAAAAAATTGGCCGAGTACATGAATAAAGGCGAACTTGTGCCTGACAAAATAGTTACGGACCTTGTGATAGGCAGAATGGGCAAACCCGACGCGAAAAGCGGTGTTATCCTTGACGGATATCCGCGCACCGGCGCCCAGGCCGAGTCTCTTGATAAGGCGCTTAAGGACTCGGGAAAGAGGCTGGATGTCGTTCTCTATGTCAACACGACGGATGAAGTGGTTGTCAAAAGGCTTAGCGGCAGAAGGATATGCAAGGCTTGCGGTAAAATATTCCATGTCGTCAATATGCCTTCCAAAAAAGAAAATGTCTGCGATATTTGCGGAGGAGAGCTTTATCAGAGGGAAGACGACAAGCCCGCGACGATAAAAAACAGGCTTGAAGTATACGTGAAAAGCACGAAAGATCTTATTAAGTACTACAGAGATAAAGGTTTTCTTTATGAGTTTGACGGCGGTATGCAGAAGGAAGATCTTTTTAAAGCGGTGAAGGCGTTATTCAATAAACTTGGTTTGCTGAATAAATAACGTCTATTGCCGTCTTTACGCGAGGTGGAATATGGTCCCTAAAGAAGAAGCGATAGTGGTTGAAGGCGAAGTGGCGGAAGTTTTGCCGAACGCTATGTTCAGGGTAAAATTGCCGAACAGCCACATGGTCCTGGCGCATGTTTCAGGGAAGATGCGCATGCATTTCATAAGAATAGTACCGGGTGATAAGGTCACCGTGGAAATATCGCCCTATGACCTCACAAGAGGCCGAATAATAAGGAGAGACAAATAACCATGAAAGTAAGAGCCAGCGTGAGAAGGATCTGTCCTAAATGTAAGGTCGTAAGAAGAAAAGGCGTTGTGAGAGTGATCTGCGCCGAGCCGAAACATAAACAGAGACAGGGATAATAATACCAATAAAAGCGATAAGGAGAAGCTATGCCGAGGATTGCTGGAGTAGATATACCTGAAAATAAGAGAATGGACGTGGCGCTTGCCTATGTTTACGGCATTGGCCCGACACTTGCGAGAAAAATATTGGAAGAAACGGGTATACCCCTTGAAAAAAAAGCGAAAGACCTTACCGACCACGAGATCACCGCGATCTCGCATGTTATATCGGAAAGGCATCCTGTTGAGGGAGATTTGAAGAGGATAGAAGCCGCCAACATAAAGCGGCATATGATCATCGGTACTTACAGGGGTTCGAGGCATAAGAAAAGTCTGCCTGTCCGCGGACAGAGGACTAAAACAAATGCCAGGACACGTAAGGGACCCAGGAAGACAGTAGGTGCGTTCAAGGATAAGGCCGTAAGGAAAGCTGTGGCCGGTCCGGCAACCGGGGCTCCGGCGGCGTAATACGCCTCCGATAAACAAATAATTAAAGAGGAGTGAATAAAGTGACCCAGAGCACAAAACCAGTAAGGCGCAAAAAAATAGTTAAAAAGGTCTCTGAAGGAATATTCCATGTTCATGCCACCTTCAATAATTCTATTGTAACGGTGACGGATAAGCAGGGAAAAGTTCTCTGCTGGGCTTCGTCGGGCACGGTGGGGTTCAAGGGCTCCCGTAAATCAACTCCATTTGCCGCCAGTAAAGCCGCTGCGGAAGCTTCAAAAAAAGCGAAGTCATTCGGTATTACATCGGCGGAAGTCAGAATGAAGGGGCCTGGAGCCGGCAAAGAGAGCGCTTTAAGGGCGATACGTGCCGAGGGTTTCCAGGTGTCTTCCATAGTGGACCTTACTCCGACGCCGCACAATGGGTGCAGACCCAGAAAACGCAGGCGCGTGTAAAAACTACGAAAAATATAAAAGGAGATTTTGTAAATGGCTAGAATAATAGGTCCATCCTGCCGGCTGTGCAGAAGAGAAGGGGATAAGCTTTTTCTTAAAGGATACAGGTGCCAGACGGATAAATGTGCTGTCACTAAAAGACAGGTTACTCCGGGCCAGCACGGTGCGAGCCAGAAAAGAAAAAAAACCTCTAATTACGAACAACAGCTCAGGATGAAACAGCGGGTAAAACGCATATACGGCGTACTTGAAAAACAATTCAAGAATTATTTCAAAGCCGCCGACAGGTCCAAGGGAGTTACCGGAGAAATATTGCTCCAACTTTTGGAGCGCAGGGTGGATAACGCCGTTTTCAGAGCGTCTTTTGCCGAATCACGGGCGAGAGCCAGACAGCTTGTAAGGCACCGTTATGTTAAAGTGAACGGGCGCAAGGTCGATGTGCCGTCATATCAGCTCAAGGCCGGCGACGCAGTCGAGCTCGTGGGTACGGATGCTCAGATAAAAACTCTTAAAGAAGTGCATAAGTCGCTGGAAGACAGGCTCAAACCGGATTGGATGGACATCGATTCGGAGAAGCTTACCTTTAAAGTGAAGTCATTGCCGGCCAGAAAAGACGTGGACATGGCGATACAGGAAAATCTCATAGTCGAATTGTATTCCAAATAATTGCCGGCTAAAAGCTGATAAATTACGGGAGGAAAACCAGAATGAGCAAGAAACTTAGAAATTTC
The DNA here is from genome assembly GCA_015233235.1 of Candidatus Omnitrophota bacterium. Classification (GTDB taxonomy): domain Bacteria; phylum Omnitrophota; class Gorgyraeia; order Tantalellales; family Tantalellaceae; genus JADFYD01. Next base: position 2,845 of record JADFYD010000055.1, read on the forward strand.
GAATTGCCTAAAAGGATAGCGTTTGATGAAGCCACATACAGCCCGACCTATGGCAAAGTGGTCGCTGAGCCGTTTGAAAAAGGTTATGGTATTACCATAGGCAATTCCCTCCGGAGGATACTCTTGTCTTCTATCGAAGGTACGGCGGTGACCGCGGTAAAAATATCGAACGTGAGCCACGAATTTACGGCTGTGCCGAATGTGTATGAGGATGTGCCGCAGATAGTGATGAACGTTAAGGGCCTGGTGCTTTCGTCGCATTTTAAAAGCCCTAAGTCTATCTTTTTGCGCACAAAAAAAAGCGGTGAGTACAAGGCAAAAGATATAATTTGTGACGAGACCGTGACTGTCATTAATCCCGAGCATCACATTCTCACTTTAACGGAAGACGCGAACGTTGAAATTGAGATGTTCGTTTCAAGAGGGCGCGGGTACGTTCCGAGCGAGCAAAATAAGGACGCGGAACTTCCGATAGGTGTTATCCCGGTGGATTCGCTGTTCTCCCCGGTCAAAAGGGTTAATATAGAGATCTCGGAGACCAGGGTAGGGCACATAACCGATTATGACAAGCTGGAGCTGGAGATATACACTAACGGCAGCATGGAACCCAAAGAAACTTTGCTCTATGCCGCTAACATACTGCAGAGACATCTGGATGTGTTCCTTACCATAGGCGAACTTCCCGAAGACATGGCGGAAGAAGAACAGCTGGAAAAAAGTAAGGAAGAATTAAAAAGCAAGCTGGATAAACCGATATCGGAGCTTGAGCTTTCCGTGAGGAGCTCGAATTGTCTGGCTGAAGCCAATATAAGGACGATAAGGGAACTTGTGAGCAAGAAGGAAACAGATATGCTCAAATACAAGAATTTCGGCAAAAAATCCCTTACGGAAATAAATAATATTTTGACCACGATGGGCCTGCATTTGGGCATGGATGTGGAGGAAATTTAACTATTTTTTTCGGCAACTTAATAGAAACGGAGTGAAAAATGAGGCATAGAAAAAAAAGAGGAAATTTAGGACGTAAGACGAGCCCGCGTAAGGCGCTTTTAAAGAACCTGGCGATAAGCCTTATATTGCGGCAAAGGATCGAGACGACACTCGCTAAAGCCAAAGCGCTACGGGTGTTTGTGGAACCCATAATTACGATCGCAAAAAATGACATGAATTCTCTTAGCGCGAAAAGGCTTGTGTTTAAAAAACTGTGTTGTAAAGACACGGTCGGCATATTGTTCGGGAAATTAGCGCCGCTATTTAAAGACGTTAACGGCGGTTACACAAGGATCATACCGCTCGGGTTTAGAAAGGGCGACGGTGCTGATACGGCTGTTATAGAACTTACAAAACGGACTATCTCCGACGAAGATCTTATGGGCGTATCGAAGAAAAAAGAAAAAGCGCCGAAGGTCAAAGGGAAAGAGAAGAAAGCGGTTGAGAAAACGGGCGCTGAAGAAGAAAAGGCCTCCGGCAAAAAAGATACGGGTACCGCGACAATGACGAAACCGGTTAAAAAAGAGGAAAAACATACGCAGAGGGAAAGAAAGGGCGAAGATAAAAAAGCGGCCCCGAAAGCCCCGAGAAAAGGCTTTTTTAACAGGTTCGGCAAAAAAGAGGGCGGCGACAAATAAGTTCTTCGCGCCTTGACTTGTAAAATTAAATCCGAGATAATGATTAAAACCATTATCTCGGATTTTTATTTTTGTGACCAAGGAGAAAATTTGTGGAAGGCATAACGCCGATGATGAGGCAGTATCTGGAGATAAAGGAGAAGAATCCCGGGGTCATACTGTTCTTTCGTCTGGGCGATTTTTATGAGATGTTCTTCGAAGACGCGCTTCTGGCGAGCCGCATTCTAAGTATAACCCTTACGTCCCGTGAAGCCGGCAAAGGCAATAAAGTGCCGATGTGCGGAATCCCGTTCCACGCCGCCAATAGCTACATAGCTCGCCTTGTGAAAAGCGGAAAAAGTGTCGCTATCTGCGAGCAGATGGAAGAGCCAGGTGCCGCGAACACAATAGTTAAACGTGAGATCATTAAAATTATCACGCCCGGTACTTTTCTCGCGGATGAAGCGCTGGAAGGCGCCATAAATAACTACATTCTCTCGGTGTATTTCGAGGACGAAAAATTCGGTATAGCTTATTCCGACCTTTCCACGGGTGAACTGAAGGTCACTGAGATCGTTCATATGGAGGATCTTTTTTCAGAACTTTACAAAATATCGCCTAAGGAAAGTATTTTCTCTAAAAATTCCGCCGCAACGAAATGTCTGAAAGACATTAAAACAGTCAGCCTGGGCGCTGTTACATTTTTGGATGATTGGATGTTCGATCCCGGGTTCGCGGAAAAGGAAATAAAAGACCACTTTAAGGTGAAAGACCTCTCCGGGTTTGGATGCCAGGACATGCATTTGGCACTCCGCGCCGCGGGTGCGCTTCTCAAATACCTAAAAAACACGCAAAAAAACGATCTCGATAACATTGACGGTATTTCCACGTACAGCGTTAACCAATTCATGACACTTGATTGGAACTCTCACAGAAATCTGGAACTTATACACAGCATGGAGAATATGTCAGAAAAAGGCACTCTGTTTGAAGTGGTGGACGATACTAAAACTCCGATGGGGAAGCGTCTCCTGAAGAGCTGGATCCAGAACCCGCTGGTAAAAGTGGATGCCATCAACGAAAGACTGGAAGCAGTAAAATATTTTTTTGATAACAATATGAAAAGAAAGCTGGTTAAGGATTTCCTGGATAAAGTATACGACATAGACAGACTGGCGAATAAGGTCAGTATGGGTTCGGCCAACGCCAGAGATCTCCTGGCACTGGCCTCTTCTCTGCAAAATATAGGGGAATTGAAAAGAAATTTTTCCGGCGAGGAATTGCCGCTGATGCTGGAAAAGAACTTTTATAATATAGAGGATTTCAGTAGAGAGGTGGATGACATCAATAGGTGTATCGCGGAAAATCCACCGGTCACTATTAAGGAAGGGGGTATCATCAGGGAAGGCTATGACAAAGAGGTCGACGAGCTAAGAAACATGATCTATCACGGTAAGGACTGGATAGTCAGCCTCCAAAAACAAGAGATCGAAAGGACCGGGATAAGTTCTCTTAAGATCGGGTATAACAAGAATTTCGGTTATTATATAGAGATAACCAATGCCAAACTTGATTCGGTGCCTGAAAATTATATCCGTAAACAAACCTTGGTCAATGCCGAGAGGTTCGTTACGGAAGAGTTGAAGAATTATGAATCGAAGATCATCGGGGCCGAGGAACATATAAAATCTTTGGAGTACGAGATATTCTCCAAGCTTCGCTTAAAGATCTCCGCCAGGACCAGCGCGATGAGGAAGGCTGCTGAATCCGCGGCGGAACTTGATGTCATAAGCAATTTTTCCGATGTCGCGGTGAAAAATAATTATGTCCGTCCGGTAGTTTCGGATTCCTCCCTGCTGGAGATAGTGAACGGCCGCCACCCGGTACTTGAAAAGCTGTTAAAAGATAAGGAATTTGTTCCAAATGATATCTTTATGGGCCCTGAGAACGGCAATATTTTTATAATTACCGGTTCGAATATGGCCGGCAAATCTACATATATCAGGCAGGTGGCACTTATTACCATTATGGCTCAGATAGGAAGTTTTGTGCCCGCCGACTCGGCGCAAATAGGGGTGGTCGATAAAGTTTTCACGAGGGTCGGTGCCTCCGATAGATTGTACCGGGGAATGAGCACATTTATGGTGGAGATGCTGGAAACGGCTAATATCCTCAATAACGCGACGGAAAAGAGCCTGATCATTTTGGATGAGATCGGCAGAGGGACAAGCACCTATGACGGTGTTTCCATAGCCTGGGCCGTCATAGAGTACATTACCGAAGAACTAAAAGGGGCCAAGACGCTTTTTGCCACGCATTTCCACGAAGTTACGGAACTTGCGGATACTCTTAAAGGCGTCAGAAATTATAACCTTGCCGTCAAAGAATGGGGCGAGGATATAGTTTTTCTATATAAGGTGGTTGAAGGTACGGGTGACGAAAGTTTCGGCATACATGTTGCGAAACTTGCCGGCATGCCTAAAAGTGTTATCGCCAGGTCCAGAGAAATACTCGGCAACCTTCAGGCGGATTCGTTGCGCGGGAATATACGCAGCAAATTCTCGCGGAAAAGAAATGCCGAAAAGGAAAAACAGCTTGAGCTTTTCGCGCCGGGGCTTAATGACCACGTAGTGGCGAAACTTAAAAAGCTGGACACGGATAACCTGACGCCCATCGAGGCGCTTAAGGTGATAGTGGCGTTGCGTAGCGAGATAAAGTGACTGGGCCTGTGGGCCGTGCCGATTGAGCTGTGTTCCTACCGGCACGTTCGAATTTCTCCGGCGGAAATTCTCACTCTCGCTCAGCCTGCCGGCCTGTCTTCGCCAAATTAATTTCGACTGGGTAACACGCAAACGGAGTTCGCGCATAAAAAGCTTACGGCTCCGACAGGACCAAGCCCGGCAGGCTTCGCGAAGGCCGTACGGAACACAGCTCAACCGGCACGGCCGGGGGAAACGTAAGTGCAAGTCAGTAGGGCACCCTTTAGGGTGCCCGTTACATGCAAAATGGAAGGTGTGAAATATGTCAAAAATACGAATGCTGAGCGCGGATGTGGTGGGGAAGATCGCCGCGGGGGAAGTGGTGGAGCGGCCGGCATCGGTCGTGAAAGAGCTTGTTGAGAACTCATTCGATGCCGGGGCTGATAGCGTGACCATAGATATCGAGAACGCCGGGAAAACGCTTATCCGCATAGCTGATAATGGTATCGGCATGGAGGCGGAAGACCTGAAACTTGCGCCTCTCGCGCACACTACCAGTAAAATAAAGGACATCGATGACCTCGAAAGGCTCGATACTTTCGGTTTCAGGGGAGAGGCACTCGCGAGTATATCCGCTGTTTCCGAAGTCGAGATCACTTCGTCAACGGGTTTATCGGACTCCGGCACATTCCTTAAGGTAGAAGGCGGCAATATGCAAAAGATCCGTCCCGCTGCGAGAGTTAGAGGGACTACGATCGAAGTTAAAAATTTGTTTTTCAATGTGCCGGCAAGAAAGAAATTCCTTAAAAAAGAATCTACGGAACTCGCCGCTATTATCGATGTGGCAGGGAGGTTCATACTCTCACATCCGGCTTCCGAGATAAAAATGACGAGCGGTGGGAAAATTATATTTTCCGCCGGAAAGAATATGTCGCCTGTAGAACGGATGCGCGTGGTTCTTGGGAGCGACATCGCCGACCACATGATCAAACTGGACCATTCCGAAGGGAAATACAGGCTGCATGGTTATATCAGCACTCCGGCTGTCACGAGAAAAAACCGCCTGAGCCAGGTATTCTTCGTTAACAGGAGATTCGTTCGCAGCCGTGCGCTTAATAACGCGCTTGACGAAGCATATAAGAGCATGCTTGAAAGAGGGAGGTATCCGGCAGCGGTTCTATTCATCGAGATCCCTGCGGATTCGGTTGACGTTAATATACATCCCACAAAACTTCTGGTGAAATTCGAGGATGAGCCTCTTCTTGAGAAAATTACGGTCGCCTCTGTACGCGCTAAATTCGAGGAGCTGAAAACTTTGCCGCGACGCGGTACTTTTGGAGTGCCTGGCAAAACGAACGAACATGTACGGGAAGAAAAACAGCCGGCATTGACGGACCTCTCGGAAATACAGAAGGAGTTTGAATATAATTTAAAGCCCGCGAAAGGCTACTCGCTCAATGAGAGGTCTTTTTACACGGCGGCGGCCGCGCCCGCTTCCGCGGCAGAAAATATTTTTCTTAAATATGGAAAGATATTTCAAATCGGAGGCTGTTATATAATTCAGATCAAGGATGACAGCCTTACAATTATTGACCAGCATGCTGCTCATGAAAGGGTGTACTATGAATATTTCAAGAAGATGATCAGCGAGCATGCCGAGGATATGCAGAACCTGCTTTTTCCGGTACGAATAGATCTTACTCCCAAAGAAGCCGTTCTTATGGAAAAACTTAAGGATAACTTTAAAATACTCAATTTTGATATTGAGCCTTTCGGAGATAATTCTTATATTGTTCAGGCGATACCGGCCATTCTAAAGGATAGGAATATCAAGGAAATAGTGCATGATGTTCTTGCCGATGCCTCCGGTGCGCTCGCGGCAAAGAGTGATCTGAACGATGAGATGGTCAAATATATGTCATGCAGGG
>JADFYD010000056.1 GCA_015233235.1 Candidatus Omnitrophota bacterium
TACCGTTTCGGGTTAAAATTGGTCAACGCCACGACTTCATCTTCTCCCATATAGAGAAGCCTCTCAAAAACAACTTTCTCCTTATCAGCTTCGGTCATGCTTGCCGGCAAGTCCTTCTTCAATTTCTCTATCGCCGCCATAAATACCGGTTTGGTGTTTGTATCTAGCTGAACGATATCATCCACAGCAGGGAAAAGCACGCTCTCAAATCCGTCACGATAACGGGACAACCTCTCCATAATATCCTCTGGCATTTTTAAAGCATCGGGATCGGCATGCCTCATCATGAATAAAATGGCATTCTCTACTATAAAGTTGTCAGTCCCTTCAATCGGCAATTCATCCAGGGTTTTCTTAAAATTCTCCAGTTCTGTATTATCTTTAAGGCCAAAAATAAATTTAATGAATTCGTCCCTTTCCTTAAAATCTGCCACAAGGCTTTTACCGTTATGAATTATTTTATACGTGAGCACAAAATCTTCAACAAAACCCAGCACTTTATCCGCCATAGCGAATATCCTGACAGCGGGAGTTTTAATAAGGTCCTCCCTGGCCATCATCATATTATTCAGGTCCTCCTTCACATCCTCCGGCACTTGAGATCTTAACTTGGAATAAATCAACGTTTGTGCCATCGGCAAGTTATACCTTTTTCTCACCTTCGTTCCTATTTTTATCTCTGTGACTATGTCAGGATATTCCTTAAAATATTCACCGATACGTTTCTCGACATAATGAACGAAAGGCAGCCTCCCGAGTTCATGCGCGTAAGCGGCTAATTCTATGCTCCGTTCGACATCGTTTATATGTTGACGCCGCGCATATCCGTCCGCTACGCGCAATCCTCTCAACACATGACCTTTTCTATTTGTAATACGACCGGTATTGTCCCCTTCTAATCTTATAGGACAAGGCAGTAACCCTCCTATCTTGTCCAACTTGTTCCAGTATGGCAAATTCGTCCCCGTTATCGCTTCAATGACAGGGACGACCCTCTTTTCTAAAGTTTTTCTATCAGGTAATTGGGGTCTGTTCCTATTTTCTCGCACATCTTCGCGAACTCCGGGCATTGCCGCTCTTCGCTGGTAGAAGTGTTGAATAAAGCTGAAACACTTATCAGGTACATATAGCCGGGCGGTCCTGTCTTGCTTGGAGATCTCCATGTACCAATTCTCGGCATGTAACTTTTCAGGGTACTCCGGTTTAGTATTCAGGCATATCCTGATATCTTTGATCCCCTGTTCCCTCGACAATACGGCAAGAATATCAGGTAACGTCAAAATGGTATCATGTTCAAAGAACCCCGACGGGAACGGCATATTACCTTTCAGCCTGAAGTGCGTCATGTCCTCATATCCCGCGCCCGGGATGGGACGAGGCGCCCTTTTGGTTGGACCGTTCCTCGGCACGCGCTTGAGGTCGCGGTTCACGTACGAACCTTTAAACCGTAGAGATTTGTTGCCACCGGGATCCATATATGCGTAAGCTAAACCATCTTTCAGCATTACCCTCTGCAATCTTTTGTCGCGGATCCTTAAATATTTTCCGCCGATATCCACGATGATCATGTATGGGGTATCATCCGATGAATATATTAATTTTCCGTTGTCAGTCATGACTATTTTAATTTTCTCCGGTGCTATTCCTTTAAAAACCCGCTCATACGCCCCCTGAAAAGAGAAAACTCTTTTAATTTGTCCCGCTCTGTCTCTTCCGCGCCAGAATTTCGACTTTTCCCGGAACAATTTTTCGAGGAAATAGCGCTCAAAAAGTTCTACCGCATCCAACCGCCGGGAATTATATTCCGCTAAAACTTCGAGCAAGGCGCCAAGGGAATATGTCTTATCGGGGTTTAATACGGGATATGGAGACGTAGTTCCGCCCGCCGGTGCGGCACTCACGTATTGTCTGATCGATTCCAGATCTTCCGCTCTTAAATTTCGCGAACCTTTCTCGAGAAACTCACTCCAGAATTCTTTGGGATAGAACGTCAATTCGCCGGATAAGAACGCGGTCTTCACCTGATCTTCGAGCCCGGCTTTATCCTTCCGCTGGACCACTGACGACAAAACACCGGTTACTTTTTTGATCTCCGCCTCGGCAACGGCCTTAACTAACCTAAACCCCTCGTCCCTTGCGAGGTCATGGCTAACTTTGTTTCCCGCGATATGGTCATATTCATGTTGGGCGATGGCGAGCGCGGTTTCTTTTGGATCGGCCTGCGATAATATCAGCGGCAATGATATGTGAATACGTGTACCAGCGCCGTTAAAGTGTCCGCCGGCGTAGAGCTTCATCGTTGCTCGTTGCTCGTCGCTCGTCGCTCGCGTGCCCGCTTGTAGCCTGGAGCCTGATACTTCTTCATCTATCCACCAGAGTTTTTGCGTGAGGTCTTTCGTGTTCGGCAGAGCGAAGAGGATCTCGATCTTCTTATCTTTGACGCCGGGGACTTTTTCCAAAATATGCGCGCGTATCGCCTGGAGCTCTCCGGCGTCATAGCCGAACCGCTTGGCCAATAGACCGATCACTTCATCGCTCGAAAGCGGCCGCGTCTTAAGGTCCCTTCCTTCCCCTATGCCCTCTGCTCTCTGCCCTTTGCTAACATCCAACGAACGACTAACGACTAACGACGAACGACTGGCGCCCGCCAGTTTCTCATAGAACTCCTCCAGTGCCTTATCCAGCTTCTCCTGATGCCCCGCCTCGCATATCGTGCCGCAGGTGACGTTCCCGCCGGGTCGCGCGGGGCGCGGAGCGGAAAGCCCTCTTTTTGCCACGGTTTGGCCTATTATCGCGGCACGTACTTTATCGCCGTCAACAAATCCCATTTTCCCACGGTCCGGGACGAGGTATCCCAATTCCCGAGGCAAAACAAAACCCGCGTCTCCCGGCACTAATATACCTGTATTTACAACAGGCCGGCCTTTGCCGAAGCCGGGCAGAGCGAGTAATTCCATTTCCGCCATCGTCGCCGGCTGGATGCCGTTACCCAGGTCACGCGCGAAAATGAAATTAATTTCATAGGCGTCGTTAAGGCCGTTCGTTATTTTTCTCGGTATATCGCCCGGCCTGAACGGCATCGCTTCAAGCGCTTTTTTGAACGGGAGATAATCTCTGATCGCGGAAAGTTCTTCGGGGTGTTCTCTGACAGCCTGTATCAATTGTTTGAGCGCGTCCGCTTGCTTGAGAGCGTCCGCGTTACCGAATAGAATTTTTGTCTTATCTTCGCCGTAATGGCCTTTTATGGATGTGAAAATATCCGCTATCTCATCATCCGATAACCCGTTCACTATGCCGCCATAAATAAAGGTTAACGCCAGTTCGAAAAGACCCGATACAAACTCGGGATGAGATCTTACTTTGATCACATGTTCGCCGTCGACCAGGCCCACGTCCATGCGTACATTTGTGTGTTTCATAAAGTTCGGAAGGTCGCGTATATATTGACCCCTTGGATCAAAGTCCATGACACTTCCGTCGCGATCCTGCATCTCTAAACTGCCTCTTGCTTCCAGGATGTTTGTCGGTATATTGAGGAACGCCCTGTGATCTCCGTCACGATCCGCGTGCATGAGTAGCGTAATAACGGAATGCACTTTCCCCTGAGCGAGCAGGTTATACATTTCGGATACCGCGAGGCAAAGCGTTTTCTTGTACCGTTTTATTATCTCCGCCTTTGACAGCGCGTCGAATATTTTGTCGGTCGGATAAATAAAAACCTGATAATCTGTCTCATATCTCACGGTATATGCCGCGCGGTCCGGCGCAATATTCCTCACTTTACCGGAAGAGTGCTCCGCTATTGCCGAGAGTCCCGCGAGTTCAGCCTCGAACCCCTCTCCGCCGATGACTTCGCCGCCCTTTATCTCGCGCGCCGGGTCGAACTCTTTATCGACAATAACTTCCGGAATATCGCTGTTCCATTTTTTGCGTATACGCACATAATTGCGCTTGCCGAATTTTACCCTGTCGATGGGCCTGAATTCCAAGCCGCTTTCGTCTTTAAAACGCGGCTCTTTAAAGAAACAATTCCCAAATTCGCAAATGAACTTTTTTACCTGTGCCTCGGGGTTGAATAAACTTGCCATAGCGGCGAGGCGTATAGCCACAAAATAGGCGTCCGGCGGTATCTCTCCATCGAGATCCGCCAACCATATGTAAGGAATATCTTTCGAGTATATGCTTAAGTTCGGATCGCGCGCGAGGCGGGCAATACAGCGAAATTGTTTTTCTCTCGCGTAACTGTCTCCCTGATCGTCAGGGCCTGTAGCGGAGGAGAATATTTCCCGTAAACATGAGCGGATCTCGTCTTCCGTTTTTACTTTTCGTTCGATAAGGTCAGTTGTGTATCCGCCTAGCATACCGACATCAAGCAATTCCGGATGTTCTACGCATAATTCATTAAGCTCTCCACTGCTAAAAAAGGCGCGGTATATGTCGATTGCCGCCTCAATATAACGGATACATTGCGCATCTGCGCTGGATCTACGATCCACAATTTTTTTCTGCGGAAAATATTTGCAGATGCAGGCAACTTCCCTGTAAAAATCAGCTTTTGCTTTAGAATATTCCCCCTTTATACAGGATTCCTGGAAATAATTATCGAACAAAACCTGTCTTTCCGCGGCGACATCGATCCTGCCATCTTTGTATAACGCCTGAGCATCTCGAATATTTTCCTCAATTATCCCCAACGCTTCTTTTAGCTTAAGAGCGCTCTCCGAAGGGTCCAGAAAATCAAATACCCTGGGGCAAGATTTATAGAGCTCAATAAGAACTCTCAATTCCGGCCCCGATTCCATGAATATCCAGTCTAGATCGGTCCTCTCTCCCTTTAAACACGAAACTACCGCTTGTGCACATTTCTTTATCTCCCGCTCTTTATGGTACATGCTCGCCAGCGCTGTCCAATGAACCACGGCCTTAAAATCATTTTCGGAAATCTCCGGCCGCATGTCCGCAAGCCAAATATAAGGTGCCCTGTTCAATCGTAAGAACATCCCAAGGGCCGTACCACGGATGGCTTCTTCAGCATTTGCCTTGATCATCGCTTCTCTCACCGAAAGTCCGCTGACTTGTTTGCCGTAGGGATTAAAACACTCCTCTGTCGTTGAAAAAGTCGCCTGCAGTATCACATTATCCAATTTTTCGTCCGGCCTCACGTGTCTTTGCCGCAATCCCTCAATGTAATCGTGCAATCTTCTATCCTTGAACGCATCCGGGCATAAACTTGAAAGAGTGGCAAATTGACGGTACGAGTCTTCGACCGCGCCGCTATATATCAAAGCAAGCATTTCTGAATACAAAGGAAAAACCCTCTTCACGGGTCTAGGAAATAATTTGGAGAATGTAATGGAGAACTTGTCCGCCGGATCGGGGAATGAAAGCGTCGCGGGAAACGATCTGAATATGTGTGTAAACTCATTATACACGCTCAAGATCCTTCGGACACTGTGTTCGCGAGGCTTGGAGTTTATAATATTACGCACGGCTTCGGCAAGTGTTAACCGGATATTATCTCTCATCACGGACACGCCTTCGGTGTCCTGTATTTTACTATCCGTTAAATATAACGTTTCCGCGGAGCTTTCGATCTCCTGCAAAATTTCACGGGGCGCCTTAGCGAGGCCCTTAAATTCCGTCTCCCCCAGCGCCTCTTCCATTTTGTCAAAAACACGCGGAAAAGTTTTGTTTATCGCGTATAGCAAATAGAGATTGTTACTGCATATAAGTTCCGGGGCATTAGACGGCGCAATATGCAACTCGCCGTTCTTATAAAATTTTTCGACGAATTTATTTTTGTACATTTTCAGCACCATATCCAATACTTCATCCGGCGCGTTGCCTAAGCATTCGCGCCTTTTCCCGGGTTCCGCTTCATTACGCTGTTCCAGAGTGCCTAGAAAAAGCTGCATTAAAAGAGCGATCTTCCTGTATTCATCGAAAACATTGGGTTCCCGGTTCATCTCTATTTCTTCCGCGATCATAATTTTGTCGGCGAAATATGAGAATCCTTTTTTGCGATATTCGATGGCCTGATCAATGAAGTTTTTGAGTGTCCCATACCTCAGATCCGATTCGGCATTGTTAAGTAGCGCCGGGCATTGCGTATACAGTTTTTCGAGCACATCGAGTTGGAAATCCCGTAGTTCTCTGATATCGTGTTCCGCGCCCGCTGTAACCCACGGTGTTACATAGAGTCCTCGGGGAAACCTCTTCACAATATAAGAATCGACAAGGTCCTTTTTCCCTCCTAGCTCGCAAAGGGCGCACGCGGCGGAGCGCGTTACTTCCGGCACAAGACTCGAGAGATGATCGAATAGACGCGGCACGAGCGCATTTATGCCGCTGTATCCCGCCCTATATAACTCCAATGTCGCCTGAACGCTGGTGACGGGATCAGTATCTTTTTGCAATGCCAATAGTTTAGTGATGTCATTTCCGTCGGCCAGTGCCAGTGCAGACACATCTTTCCCGGCCGCCTTCATCACGGCTCTCATTCCTAAATCCACCAGCGGGTTGTGGCTCGGACCTGCCAAAACGATGCCTTTACGGTCCGCTTGAACAACCTGTATATGTTTGTATTCGTGCCTGGCTATATCGGCGGCGATCCGCATACTCGCGTCGTCATCTCTTCCAAAAACCGTACTTATCAGCGGTATTGATATGTGTATCCGTGTCTGCTGGTCCACATCGCCGGGTTTTGGCACACGATAGTGTCCGCCGGCGTAGAGCCGTTTTTCGGCGGTCGGGCCGCTTGCCGCATTCGCGTCATAGTCGGGGTTGTCTATCCACCAGAGTGTTTGTACGTTGAGGTGTATGTTAGGCATGGCGAATAGCACCTCAATGCCTTCTCGTTTGATCTCCGGGACCTCCTTCCAGATATACTCCCTGATCGACTCGAGATGGCGAACAGAGTAGCCTGTCTGTTCGGATAATAGCCTTATCACTTCGTCTCCCGAAAGAGGCTGGCGTTTCAAGTCACGCGATATACGGCCGTGTCTCGCAAGCTCCTGATAAAACTCATTAAGCTGCTCATCTAAATATTCTTCATGCCCCGCCTCGCATATCGTGCCGCAGGTGACATTATCACTGCTAGCAGCCGGTGAGCCTTTAGGATAAGCGGCTCTTACCTCCTGCGTTATAATTTCCGCCTCGGGCATGCCTTTTATATTATTGACAAATCGCATGCCGTGAGCGGCAAGCACTTTATAGATATTTTTCCATATGTACACTATGCTCAGGGGAGGCGTTGTTTCTCTGGAAATGGCCATAGTAACGACTTTGATATTTTTTTCAGTTTTAGCGATAAAGGCGGATAGTTTCATCGCTTCCCGGGCAATGATCTCTTTTTCCTGTTTGGCATTGAGTTTTCCCTGATATCGCTTGTCGCCGATACAATGCAAATAGTCAAAATCTATATCACAAACGACATCCTGTGCCGCCGCATTAAAATTGTCGATCTCCTCCGGAGAATTAACAACCGTTATCTTAACCGGTTTTGCTTCGATAAGCCCCGGAACATCTTTAAGCAACTTTGCTGTCACGATAGCGCAGACTTCCTGCGATTCCTTTCTTCCGTGAACAGTCCCCAGGTATTTTACGGCATAACAATCTGTAATCCCTTTATTCAAGGTTTCCCCCGTGTAATCGAATCCATTTTCTATCCATACAGGGGCTCCCTCGGGCATTACAAAAACGATGTCAGAAATCGTTCCGTCAAGGACCGCCGGCGCTATAAACGTATCGTTGCCGTATTGTTTGCCAAGCGCTTTATTGCGATTTCGCGGTTTGCCCTTATATATACTGCTATGTGCTTCGCTATGAGAATCAAAGTGTATAAGCCGTGCGCCCGGCCGCAGGTTCCCGGCCAAACGGCTTATTGTCCATGCATTGTATGCCTGGGCATGATTTTCCATAATGTATGCCTCGGGCGCCCCAGGCGCGCTCTTGATCCTGAAAAACATACCGGTTGAATCGAATACTCTTCTCAGAAACCTATAGGCTGGTGAACCTATGGAATGTAATATCTGTATCAATCTTTGCAATTTCTCACTTTCTTGTAGATTGACTCCCATGGCATCCTGGGGCAGATGCAATAATATGTATGAAGGTATGGCAAAATAACAATCAGAATTCTTACGCAAAAACTTGGTTACGCATTTTACACTCATATATGGATAAATATCATTTTTCTTCTTGTCGGCTTTCTTTTCCGCCATAGCTACGGCGTGTGGCATCGCTTGTGTCACAGCGGGCATCTCAGCCGGTTTCGTCAGTTTTATGATCTGCCGCGTCAATACGCCTTTTACGATCACGGCAGTTTTGAGACCTTCGACATCGGTGTAGGGCGTGATGGCATTCGCTTTTCCGGGATCAAAATAGCGAACCGCAAGACCTTCTTCGGGAACTTCTATTCTAAAAGCGACTAATTTCCCGCTTTCGAACTCTTCATTGTAATTCTCGGGTTTGAACCTTTTTTTGAGTGTATTCCATCTTTCTTCCGCAGCCTGAAAATTGCCGGGTGCCTCCATCCACTCGACGGCGGACATTATTTCGATGATCGTAAAAGCGTTCTTGAATTCAGGATCAAGCGTCTTAAGCCATATACCCAGTTTGCTTTTTTGTGCCGGGCCGGAAGAGGAAGGCGTGACCCCCATTCCAGTAGAAGACAGCCTCTCTTCCCGCGCCCAGCCAAAGGTACTAGTAAACAAAAAGACCACCGAGAGAATAGACGCGGTGGTCTTCTTTGATAATGCCAATAGCTCTTTATTTAATATTGTTTTCTTCATAATATTCTGAGATCTGGAATGAAACCCGGTCGCTATTGCCTTCAATATGAGCTAATATAACCCGGTCATCTAGAATACATTAGCGTTATTATACCCAATGCCCTTTGTTAGGTCAATACAAAGTATGCTTACTTTTTCATCGCTAACA
>JADFYD010000057.1:0-7112 GCA_015233235.1 Candidatus Omnitrophota bacterium
CAATATAAACCGTTCTTCCTGGGTAAGAAGTATCTGCCCCGCGATGTATCCGCGTTCCGAGAAACATTCGTTATACATATCCATCAGGTACGTCTGGCCTACGCTCGCTATCGCCTGCAACTCCGACAAAGTCTTATTCTTTTTGGTAAGGTTTAAAAGCCCCAGCCCGCCGCCGATGGCGCCGGAAGAGACCAAGACCACGCTTATCCCCTCATCCATAAGGTCGGAAACCTGGTCCGCGAGACCCTTGATGATCTCCTTGTCCAGCTTATTCCCTGAGCCAGTCAAGACTTTCGTTCCGATCTTGACCGTTATTTTCCTTATCTTTGTTTTTGACATTCTTTATTTCCTTGTAGATCCTCTCGACCAGTTTCTTAAGGCCCTCTCCTTTTACCGCCGAGATAGCAAGAATATTTTTTTTCTTTATTTTTTTTGCGAATCCGGCAAGCGCCTTTTCGGCGCCGGTTATGTCCATTTTGCTGGCCACAATGATCCTGGGTTTATTATAAACCCCCTGGCCGTACAATTTAAGTTCTTTCTCTATTTTTTTGTAATTGTCTACGGGGCTGGAACCGTCAGGCGGTACCATTTCGACTAAGTGCACCAAAACGAGGGTCCTTTCGATGTGCCTTAAGAAGCGATCGCCCAGACCTTTCCCCGCATGGGCGCCTTCGATCAGCCCCGGCATATCCGCCGCTATAAAAGAATCTTCATAATGCTGAACGGCCCCTAACTTAGGGCTTTTTGTCGTGAAAGGGTATGGCGCTATTTCAGAGTGGGACTTCGATATGCACGATATCAGCGTGGATTTTCCGGCGTTCGGCAGGCCGATCAAACCGGCGTCAGCGACCAGTTTCAATTCAAGCAGGAGAGTTTTTTCTTCACCCAGTTCGCCGGGCGTGGCATCGGTTTTTCTTTTATTGCCTTTTCCCCCGGCACCGCCACGCGCGACGACGACCCTGTCGCCCACTTTCGCGAGATCCCTTATAAGAAGGCCGGTACCCTGGTCTTTGATTATAGTTCCTGCCGGAACTTTGACGATGAGGTCCTTGCCGGTCCTGCCTTTTTTGGTATTAGAACCGCCGCGGCCGCCTTCTTCGGCGTAATAATGCTGGTTGTATCTAAGGTCTAGAAGTGTCGCGAGGTGAGTACTTGCCTCTACTACTACGTTCCCTCCGTCTCCGCCGGGACCGCCGTCAGGAACGCCTCGGCGATTGTAGATATCCTTGTAAAAACTGTGGCAGCCGTCGCCGCCCATGCCGCCTTTCACATAGATCTTTACCTGATCTATAAACATCGGGATTTATTCCGGAAGGACGTTTACTGTTCTGCCTGAAGTAAATGTGACTTTACCATCCGCGACCGCGAAAAGTGTGTCGTCTTTAGCTAACTTGACATTAATACCCGGCTTGTATCTTGAACCTCTTTGACGTAATATGATACTGCCGGATGTAACCACTTGTCCGCCGCTAACTTTCAGGCCCAGCCTCTGCGAATTAGAGTCTCTGCCGTTACGTGATGCTCCCTGTCCCTTTTTATGTGCCATTGTGACCTCCGGATAGCTGTGTTAGTCGCTGGTCGTTCGTCGTTAGTCGTTAGCTTCATTTTGCCAAGCTGCTGCTTTGGCGTTTGTTTCCACACTAACGACAAACGACTAGCGACTAACGACTGACATTAATTTACGCTAAATGAATTTCCTTCACTTTCAACTCGACCAGATCCTGCCGATGCCCCTTCTTCGACTGCGAACCTTTTCTGTCACGATACTTGAACGCTATGACCTTAGGCCCTCTTTTTTCTTCTAGAACTTCACACTCAACGTAAGCGCCTTTAACATAAGGAGTTCCGATATAGTGTTTCGCGTTGTCCTCGGCAAAAAGCACTTCCGACACCTTTATGCTTTTAGGGGATTCTTTCCTGAATCTATTAATTTCAAACACAGAATCTTTTTCTACTTTGACCTGGGTACCTTGTAAATCTATGATCGCGTACATCACTATCTCCTCTTGGTTACAGGCAATCTCCATGCTCTATGCCCTATGCTCTATGCCCATGCTATAGGCTCATAATGGTATCAAAAGGGTGTTTGGTTGTCAAGGTGTTTTAGGTATATTGCATGTTATTCGCCGATTTTCTCCGGAAGAACGGTTTATATTGTTGCGCATGCGAAAAAAGTATATAATTAGTCTGTGATTACGACAATGCCAAAACCCATAAGCAGAGCTGGATCTGATGAAAAGGGATTTACCCTGGCTGAAGTTGCAGTAAGTTGTCTGCTGATCGCGATGATATTCTTGCCGTTCGCGGATATCATGTACATACAACAGCGCTCCATCGCTTATTCGCGGCACAAGATACAGGCTGTGCACGCCTTGCGAACCATATTGGAGATGCAGCGCACGATGGGGTTCTCCCTCATCAACGGTAACCAGCAATTTTCGCCGCCCGCTTATGTAGGTTGTACTTTGCCCGGGGCGACCGTCACACTTAAAGTCATCGCGCCGTACAACGATACCGCCTGCGTCTATAGAAAAACCGTACAGGCCAAGATCACATGGAACGAAAGCGAACACGGCGCGCCGAGTCTCAAGCAGGAGTCCTTAACTACAGATATAGCTAACGAAGCGCAACTCAATTGAAAATATGAGAATATTGTGCGATAAAAAAGCGTTCACCACAGCGGAGCTCCTGATAGCGAGCGCCCTGCTTATAGCGTTATCTGCCACGGCATTGGGCGGCCTGGTCCTTTTAAAACCGGTTTTCACCAAGAACATGGCACAGTCGACTCTGCAGAGAGACGCGGCAGTCCTCATAGAAAAGATCGTTGACGGCAAACCTGATCCGGGCGGGATCCGCCTTTCAGAGTCCGGATCCGTTCTCTTTTATACCAACGCCGATAAGCTTACATTTACGGGAACCCAGGACGCCGTTAAACGGACATATTGCCTGAACGACGCCGGGACCAAACTTCTTTATTCCGATGATAACGGCATACAAAACAAAGTAGTGTATGCCGCGCCGGAAGGCGCCGTTATATCGTTAAGATTCAGCCCGATGAACGCGGGCCCCACTCTTTGCGTAAGCGTATATGTAGGCATATCTCAGGTAGTGAACGGTAAGACAGTGGCCGGTACACTGCAAAGTTCCGTATTTTTAAGGAATCACCAGATGGTATGAAAAATATTTATGACAAAAAAGGTTTCGCGTTAGCGTCGATAATGATCATAATATCTCTGATCGCGTTTTTCTACATGACGCTGCTTGTCATCAGCCAAAATGATCTGATCATGTCAAACAGACGTTGTAATTCTATGCGCGCCCACTATCTCGCAGATGCCGGCATAGCCGACGGTTACGCGCATTTAAGAGATTCCGCCGGAAATTACAGTTTTGCTGCCCTGAGTTATCCCGTCGGCGAGGGAAAGGACACCGGTAAGTATAACGTAACGGTCGCGTTAAAAACTTCCGGGACGTGGCCGATATACACAATAACATCCAAGGGGACTTACGGCGGCGTCTCCAGGACATTACGGTTAACGGTCCAGTTGACCTCGTTCTCTCATTGGGCGTACATAACCAATACCGAGATCTGCTATTACCCCGGCTGGGAGGGATACGCATCCTATTGGGTGACCGGCAATATCGTTAACGGACCGCTGCAGGTGAATGACAACCTTTATATCGCCGGCAACCCAATATTCAACGGAGCGGTATCAGTGGTGTCAGATCATGTAACATACTATGACGCTCCCGGAGTCGACAAACCGCTGTTCAACGAAGGGCTTTGGGTCGGAGTTCCGACCGTTCCTCTGCCGGACCCGGCTCCGCTTTTGAGCAGTATTTGCGACATGTCGAAACAGTCCGGGGGAATGTATTTGGACGGCGTCGACCGCAGCGATCCGAATAATCCCAAACCAGGGCTTCACAGCACGCACAACGCCGTCGCCATCGAATTTTTCTCCAACGGCACCATGAACCTTACCCAAAACGGCACTACCAGCAATATGCCCCTTCCCTCCAACGGCGCCATCTATGTCTCCGGCGGAGAGGTCGAGGTCAAAGGCGTTCTGAACGGCCAGGTTACGATCGGCTGCGATCAGAACATCTATACCACCGACAGCATAATATACCACGATACTTCTCCGGGGACTCCAAACCCCGCCAGCACCGATGTTTTGGGACTGGTCGCGAAAACTAACGTTGTTTTCCCGAATAATCTTCCGCGCGGCGACAAAGAGATCGACGCGTATATAGTGGCCCTCAACGGGTCTTTTTACCTGGAGAACATGGGAAGTCTTGCTTACGGCGACGTAAGAGGTAATCTGGTACAATACGGCGGAGTGATGGCCCAGTGGTCCGCCACCGTATTCGGCTGTTTCGACGGACCAGGCAATCTTCTTTATGGTTATCTTCAGATACCTTATTATGACGACAGGCTTAACACCCTGATACCGCCGGGTTTTACGCCAGCGCGAGATTACATAGGGCCTAAATACAGAAGGGTTTTTCTAGAAGAACTTTAACAAAACCATCCCGGACCACCGGGGGAGTTATTATGGATAGGCATACCGTTGTTTACGTGTTGCTTGGACTGGCCGCAGGTATCGTGGTCGGGTGCCTCATGATCTTTTCCTCCATACATAAACCCGTGAAACTCCCGAACCCTGCGCCGTTAAAAAAAGCTGCCGCGGAAAGAAGCGTTCAGGAGCAGGAACTTTCCTCCGAGCCCGATCACACCCCTCCCCGTAACATTTTCCCCACGGAGGCGGAGGCCGTGACTAACATAAAATTGCAAAGAGAAAGGCAGCGAACGCTCGACAATATTCTCGCTAAAAGAACTGAGACCGCGATCGAAGTGAGGAAGAATGTTGAGGCCTCCATAAACGAACGCTACACATCGCCTGTCGGAGAGACCCGAGCGGCCGGTGAAAACGCGTCTGCATCGGGGCAGCCAAACGCCGAAAAGACTTTAACCCCCGCGGCGGCACAGGCGCCCGACCCTACCCTGCAAAAGATCAGGATGGAAAAATTCAAGACCGGCGAATACCGCATCCACCATTAGACAAAGACAGGATCCCGCCGCTATTTTTTTTCTACCAATACCTCTTCCCTGTTGAGAATGATATTCTCGTGCATATCTATGCGGCATCTGAATTTTCTCTGGATATCGCTGATGATCTTGGCCTGGTTGTCCATGATAATGGACACCACGTCCGGATGGGCGGTCACGACTATGTGTTTACGACCGTGAATTGAGGTAAGGACCCTTTCTATCCGTCTCACCGCTTCGATCGCGACGGTCTCCGGGCTTTTGATGACGCCCCTTCCGCCGCAATACGGACAGTCTACGTGGGAACTGCTTTCGAGGCTTTTGCGCATGCGCTGTCTTGTCATCTCGACAACGCCGAATTGTGATATGGATCTTAAATTTATTTTAGCTTTATCGTTTTCCAGCTCTTTCTCGAGGGTCCTGAACACTTCATCCCTGTGATGTTTGGTATCCATATCAATGAAGTCGATTATTACTATACCGCCTATATCTCTCATCAAAAGCTGTCTGGGGATCTCACGCGCGGCTTCGATATTCGTCTTGAACGCGGTATCCTCGAAATTATTCTTGCCGACGAATTTTCCGGTATTGACATCGATGGCGACGAGACCCTCTGTCTGTTCGATAACGATATTGCCGCCGCACTTAAGCGAAACCCTGCGTTCAAATATCGCGTCGATCTGTTTATCGATGTCATGTCTTGCGAAAAGCGGCACCGGGCCGTTATGCAGCCTGACCTTTTTCCTGAGTTCGGGCCTGAACGCCTTTAAAAAGTTCATTATTCTTGAAAATTCGTCTTTTGAATCAACCACGAGGTGCGCCACATCGTTCGTAAATTTGTCCCTAACCATCCTGAGCACCGCGCCGTATTCTTCATACACCACGCCGGGACCTTTAAGAGAAGCGGCTCTTGATTTTATCTTATCCCACAGGCCCAGAAGATAATGCATCTCTTCATGTATCTCTTTCTCGGTAATATCTTCCGCCATCGTACGTACGATGCAGCCGACACCGACGGGTATCTGTATCTTACCGATTATCTCTCTTATGGCTCTTCGTTTTTCCCTGTCTTTTATGCGTTTCGAAACGCCTATATGCGCGTCAAACGGCGTTAACACTATATACCTTCCCGGTATGCTCACGTAGGTAGTAAGCCTGGCGCCTTTAGTGGAAATGGCCTCTTTTACCACCTGAACCATTATTTCCTGGCCACCGGAAAGAAGATCTCCTATTTTAGGAGCACCTTTACCAAAATGACGCTGTTTTTTTGTTTCCTGCTCCGTTTCTTCTCCGTCGACAGAGTCATCTTCATCAAGGATATCTTTGAGTACCGCGCCCTTATCGAGAACGTCGCTCACGTGAAGGAACCCGTTCTTCTCGAGGCCTATCTCAATGAACGCGGCCTCGATCCCGGGGATGATGGACTTCACAACACCTTTATAAACGCTTCCCGCGTAGTTCTCCAGGCCCTCGCGTTCCATAAAATAGTCGTCGAGTTTCCCGTTGGAAATTATCGCGATCCTTTTTTCTATAGGTCCGACGTTGATCAGTATCTCCGTCTCGCCGTGCTTTTGTTTCTGGTTCATTTTTCCATCCTTTTTTCGAAACCTGTCACTCTAATACCTTCCGGCAACTGCCCATTCAGCAATTCAGCCGTTTCTTTTACGTCTACTTCTTTCTGCAATTTGAACTCGAAGCACTCACACTCGCTCTCGGCGCCTAGCCTGAGGGCGTTCTTCATGCTTATTTTGATATGCGGCGTGAACCCCTGCGTTAAAACGAACGGAAGATCGGCCCTGCGTATAGCCCTTTGGAACAAATTCATGAGGTCAAGGTGCGAAATATAGACCATATCGCCCTTTTTGCTGAATCTTACCGCATATTTAAACATAGTATTTACTTATTACTTTTCGGCCGGAGGAGAAGCTATTTCCTCTTCCTTCTTCGCCGTTTTATTTTTTGCCTCAAAATTCGCGTTCGCTCTTTCCGCTATAATACCTAGTTTGTCGGCGCCCTTAGAATTTTCTTCGTCGTAATTCACGGAGTATTCCCTGAAATTCTC
>JADFYD010000057.1:7184-8827 GCA_015233235.1 Candidatus Omnitrophota bacterium
ATTTCAGACTTGGTCTTTGTGGTACCTTCGGAATTGAAAAGCTTGTTCACACCCGGCACGCTTTGAAAAATATCACCGAGTACAGGGAACTTGTTATGAGTTTTAATGGTACTGTCCTTTATGAGCCCCCCGATAAAAATAGTTTCACCGCTGTTGACGCGCACCTGTGTATTTGACTCTCTTGTGTCGTACGTCATCGCCACGGTATTCTGGTTGGCCCCGACGGCAAGCTGCGAAAAAGTTACGTCGCTCGAGACCTCAGGCACGACATTCACCACGATCTCGCCGGAATCGTTCACATGCGGGATCACGGTAAGTATAACACCGACCTCACGCGCTTCTTCGTCCTTCTCGAATTCCACGGTCACGACATTCGCGGTCTGCACGGCCGACTGCGTCTTCTGCAGCATAACCTTCTGCACGACTTTTATGGTCGCTTTTTGGTTATTCAGAGTAGTAATACGGGGCTTCGAAAGTATATTCGTATTGCTTCTCTGATCCAGCATACTGAGAACTGCTTGAAACTGCGTAAAATCAAGTGTCCCATAGGTAAAAAGCGCCGTGTCCGAAGGAGTTACCGTTATCGGATTCACTTTTGCCGAGCTTATATCCATTAGCGGAAAATCCGTCCGCCCGTCAACGCCGTTGGAAGAAGGATAATATTCCCTCTGGTATCCCGGCAGCATCTTCAGTATACCGTCATTCTGGAAAGGAAAAGTCGTCGGACGTTTCGCGCCCGAAGCAGTAATGACCGTGTTCCAATCTATGCCCATTTTCTCGGTATTTGAAAGCAAAATCTCTATTACCTGTGCTTCTAAAAGTATCTGCGGGGGTTTTTTGTCGAGTTTCGCTACCATGGCTTTTATGCTTTTTATTTTTGACGGTATCGCTGTGATGACTATCGAGTTCGTGTTCGAGACAAAAGTCGCCGTCTCACCGCGCGCCTTGCTGAGCATGGAATCGATCGCCTTCATCAATTCTTCTATGCCTTTTTTCTCTTTCGATACGGCAACACCCTCTTTTCCACCACCACCACCGCCACCACCACCGGACGATCCGGAATCCCCACCGGACGAGGCGCCGCCCCCTTTCCTTAACTCGACATTCTCCACCATATTCTGAAGCGATATCACTTCCGTGATCACATCTTCAGTCTGCAGTTTGTCGCGGGGCATAACGCGAATTATATCGTTTTCCTTTGAATACGCGTACCCGTAGGTGCGCGTAATTATATCCAGAGCGACCTCCCATGGTTTATTGCGAAGACGCATGGTGACCATACCCTTCACCTCGGGTGACGGAATGATATCCACACTGCTTATCTCCGACAGATAATTGAGCACAGTATGTATGTCGACATCCTTAAAGTTCACCGAGATATTCCCAGGAGTCGGCATGACGGACGCGGGATCCTCTGTAATTATCCCGCTCACGGCTTTCTTCGGCGCTGTGTTGGTGTTTTTAACGGTTCCCCCGTCAATGTCGGCTACAGTTTCGCTCACGGCCTCTTGCGGTTCCTTGTCAACGATTTGCGCGCTTTCGGCGTCCTTCGCGGCGGCTGTTACATCTTTCACCGCGTCATCAGCCAACAACGGGGTTACCGTGAATACAAAAAACCAGATATTTACGGACAGGAACAGCAG
>JADFYD010000058.1 GCA_015233235.1 Candidatus Omnitrophota bacterium
GCTTTTATTGGGCGCAAGCCCGGGGAAAGCCGAAGACCAGGCGGCTGCCGGTAAAGGGAAAGATGCCGCGCAGTGCGCGGAGAATAAAAAATGCTGCGGCAAAGAAGGCGGCATGTGGTGCGGAAAGACAAATACCTTTTTTTCTTTAAAAGCGGCGTAACAGTAGTAGAAGAAGATGAAGAACGCGGTGTATATAAGGTAATACCAGCAGCACAGGCTTGTAAGAAAAAAGAAAAGAGCCGCCAAAACCAGGTCTTTCCTTGAATTTGTCCGCACCGCCTTCAAAAAGAAAAGGACGAAGAACGGAATGAACTGTATAGAGGCCGTGTTAATGTGGCACAGCGCATGCGCGTAATGCGACGGGTTAAAGGCATAAATATATCCGCCTACAAAACTTAGAAAAGAGTCTTTTGTGATGTACCGCACCAAAAGGAACGCGCCGAGCCCGGCCAGAACAAAAGTTTGCAGTATCAGGATGTTGTAAATCGTGACGTATTTCAGCAACCCGGAAAACAACAAAGATAAAGCGAGATTGTAGAAGGAGTAAAAATTGTAAAGCAGCGTGGTCCCGTCGGGATAAAAAATATAATTCGTGAAATACAGACTGTGCCCGGGAGATGAGATCACTTTTTTCGCCCAGAACATGTTCCAGATGTATACAAACCCGTCCGATTCGTCGCCGATCATCGCGCTGTTAATTGACGGGATACATGGCAGGAAAAAGATAACCGTGATGACTGCATATAGTAAGAACGCGAACGCAGCATCGTACTTTATTTTAAACAAGGCGGCGGATCCCGACTGAAAAGCGTCCGCATTCCCTTTCGATATAAGATAAGCCAGAAGAGCTGTGACTACCGCGTAAAATATCAGATTAAGACCGAATACGGGCATAGATACCTTTTAAGGTTTCTTAGCGTACACACAATACTGTCCACCGACAGGGAGCCACCATAGAAGCGGTTCGATCTTTCTAAAACCCTCGGCCCATTTCCACAACGGGAAAAATAATATGTAGTTCGTGCGTTCATGTTTTAGTCCGGCGGAACTCATCAATTCAGCACATTCAGAGCCTGTAAGCATAACTGCATTTTTATCTATCGCCGCTCTTTTGACGACAATAGACGTCAGCGGGTTATACGGATTGTGCTCAAAGACAGCAAGCAGGCCCCCCTTTTTGAGCGAAAGAGAAACATCCGAAAGGAGTTTTTGCCTTTTTTCGGGCGGCACATGGTGCAAAACGGAGACTATGACGATAACGTCATATTTCTCGCGCGGAGAAGGAGCTTCGCCGTAATTCGTTTTAAAAAATACCGGCGCGCTTCCGGATGTCCATTTTTTTTTGGCTTCCTCAAGCATCCCTTCCGAGATATCGCACCCTTCAAGATCCGCATCAGATCCGAGTTCCCGCAAAATACGCAGAAAATCTCCCTGCCCGCAGCCGAAATCCAGCAAAACAATTTTCGTGTCCCGCACGGAACACTCCTTCCGACAGATCGTACGGAGAAGGTCTTCCGCTTTTATTCGCAGAAAAGCCTCAAGGTCTTTACCGACCATGCGTTTAAGTGGATCTTCCATGCCGCCGGAATACCCTTTGGCATAATTATCGAATTCTGTTTTAACGATATCCATGAGTTAATTCATCGTACTTTTTTGTTCATCAACTGTAAACGCAGCCTGACAAGCCCGCTGATATCTTCGATAATGGTGGGAACAATGTTCACTTTACTCGTAAGGTCGTCCGTCCATTCCACTGGGATCTCGAAGATCCGCAGATGATTTTTTTCGGCGATGAGAAGCATTTCCGTGTCAAAGAACCAGTGGTTGTTCTCCACGAGAGGAATTATTCTTTTGGCGACCGACGTCCTTATTGCTTTAAACCCGCATTGCGCGTCAGAGAACCTGTTAAAGAAAAGTAGTTTAGTAAGAAGGTTGTATATTCTGGAAATGATCTCTCTGAGAAGTCTACGCTGCACACGGGAAGCCTGCATAAGACGCGAACCTATCGAAATATCGAACCCGCAGGCTATGCCTTCAAGAAGAAGTTTAAGATAGTCAAGGTTAGTCGAGAAATCGACGTCCATGTAGCAGACGGCGTCGGCAACACTTTCCAAAAAGACGGTACGAAGCGCGAAACCTCTTCCCTTCCGCGGTATTTGCCTGTATTTGACCCTATTATACTTCGCGGCCAGCTCTTTTCCGATCTCGGGTGTCTTATCTAGCGACGCGTTATCCGCGATGACTATCGTCCAGCGCAAATGGGAGTTTTTCTCAAGATACCCGTGCAGTTTCAGAATATTCTCGCGAAGGCACGCCTCTTCGTTATATACAGGTATAACTACATCAACGCTCGATAACGGCTCATACATCTTCTCGGGCCCTCCCGGGTCGGGTTTTCGTGATTATAGCATATTTTAGTTTGCGGCCATAGTATTTAGCCTCAGCGCATTTATCCCCGGGCAGTACCCTTCCCGGCGTATCCCTTTATTCATCCAACAGCTTTTTTGTCTTATTCAGAGCTTTTTCGGCAAGTGCTATGAATTCGGCACATTCCCTGTTCGTAATTACCACAGCGCCGTCGTACATATCAAGGTTACGCTTACTCCTCATGATCCCGCCGATCTCTTTTATATCATCATCGTTGAGTATTTCCGACATTTTCTCGATCACTTTGGAATGATGCCCCGGTATACTTTTCACCTTGCGGCCATGGAACAATATCAAAGCTATCCCGCATTTCAATAGAGCGTTATAAGCGTAGTTAAATTTGACTTCCGGGAATTCATCTTCTTTTGCTATTTTCAGGTCCCTCAATGCGCCGGAAAAAGCTCTGACGGATTGTTCTTTCCCATAACGGAATTTTGTAAAATATTTATCATCAAAATCCATCACAGCACCTCAATATGTTTTTCACCCAGCACGGCCGCGAGAAAAGGATCTTTCATTTGTTTCTTTTTCGCAAATTCATCCGGGTCCATATTGATCACGTTCACTTCCCTGCCGGTCTCATTTTGCAAAACGCTCAATTTCCGGTTCAACTCTACCATACTGTGCCTGCCGACAGCCAGTATGTCTATATCGCTGTACTCTCCCATTGTTCCCTTAGCGCATGATCCGTATATGTATAACTTATGCAGCCCCTTTATGCCCCTGGCGAGTTCTTTTATTTTAGTGCCTATACCGGAACTCTTAAGCACTATACTCCGTATTTCATTAACTAGCGCGTAACGTTCATTCAGACTGAACAGTTTAAGATTCCCCAAAAACCGGCTCTTCAATATTCTCTCGGCTTCCAGTCGGTTTAAAACTCTCACAAGATTCCGTTTATCAAGCGCTAGTTTTTTGGCGATCTCGTTGACATAGAGTTCCTGCGAGGGATTAATGAAAAAATATCTTAGAAGGGTGACCGTAAGCCCCGGTCGTAAAGTTATCATATTCTCTCCGGTGTAGCTACATACACCGATAAGTGTATCATATTACACCGCACAAATCAACTCTTGGCGGAGTTTTTCAAGTGTTTCCCTGTTTTATTCCGCCATAAACCGCGAAATTGTATTTCTTAATACAACTTCCACGCTCCCGACTTGTTATAAGTCCAGATACGCAAAACCAATTATAAGACAAACGCTGACATTTGCATACGTGTTTTCGAAGCGGCCCCGACGACTCCAATCACAAAAAGGGACAAATTCGAGCAAAGCGAGAATTTGCCCCGACCTCGACGCATGGCGAAGGGAGGGACGACGAGCGTCGAGCAAAGCGAGACGCGAGGAGCCCCGAACTCTCCGGGCGTTTGTACGAAATGAATCTTGGGGAGGGATTTGGCGCCTTCGGGCTCATATTATTTTACCGGCACTCGCGAACGCTCGTGCCGGAAAATATATTCGCCCTCCGGTCGGCCACCCGCCTCCTCGGCGGGTAGTGGGTTGCTCGCCAGCTCGCAACCCACCTTGATAAGGCTCGTCGGCTCCCCTTCAAACCCCTCCCTCTCCGTGTCTTTGCCGACACTCATCCGGAAAAATAAATTTAAAGCATGAGAAATTGATGGGAGGGACAAACTGCGAATTTACAAAGAAAATTCGCAGTTTGCCCCGGATGATCCGTGGATTTGCGAGCGAAAATCTGGGAAAATTTATTTTTCCGGATTTTCGCGAAGCAAAGACACAGGCAATTGTGTGCTTCACGAACTCTCTTACGCATAGCACACAATTGCCAGCCATAAAACAAAAGGGGACAGGCACCTAGGTGTCTGTCCCCTTTTGTTTTATGGCGGAGAGGGAGGGATTTGAACCCTCGGTAGCGCTTTACGCACTACGACGGTTTAGCAAACCGTTGCCTTAAGCCGCTCAGCCACCTCTCCGCAAAAAATTTTCCGGAAAATTTTTTGCAAAGGCTCCGAAAGAGCCGTTCCAATCTCTAATCTCTAATTTCTAAATACTCACGCCCTCCCCCGCCGCTTAGAAGCGGGATCGGACGTGTGCCATTCTAGCACATTTCAAAATATTTGAGAAGTTTTTCTCTTGTTTCTTATTTTGTCATGAATTTGATCTTATTTCTCTCTGCAATCGGGTTTTCATTTCGCCCTCGGGCGGCATAAGCGCTTTGAGCGCCTTCGGCGGATGTAATGTGAGCCGGTATTCCGCCACGCCCATTGGGTTGACCGCGCGGCGCATAGCGTATTCAACAACGACCGAATCCTTTTTCACGCACAAAATTATCCCTATGGAAGGGTTTTCATCTTTCAATTTTACCTGCTCATTGAGCAAGTCGAGGTAAAAGTCCATCTTCGCGGCGTGTTCGATTTCGAAATTTCCGGTTTTCAGCTCTATCGCAACAAGGCATTTTAGAATGCGGTTATAAAAGAGCATATCCACGAAATACTCATTGTCTTTTAGAACAAGCCTGTGCTGATTACCGATAAAAGAAAAACCTTTGCCAAGTTCCAGCATGAACCGTTTTACCTTCTCCACAAGTCTGTTTTCCAACTCTCGCTCAAATACCGGCTTTGCGATATCGAGAAAATCAAGACTGTAAACGCTCTTCAAGGACTCGTCTGCCTGCTCGGCCAAATGCGCCGGCAGTGTTTTAGAAAAATTGTGGGTTTTTTGCCTCATGTTAAATTCAAAAGCCCCGGCCTTTATCTGATGAAGAAGCACATTTCTGCTCCAACCCATCTCAGCCGATGCCTTAAGATAATATGCTCTTTCTCTATTAGCCTTGACCCTGGAAAAGATAAGAATGTTATGCCCCCATGGCAATTCTCCAACAAGCTGTTGGAGAATTGGGGCATCTTTGTACTCCATATAAAATTGGCGCATATACCAAAGATTCTGAACGGAAAACCCAAATGTGGTCCTGAAGTCATTACTTAGATCTTTCGCGAGCTTTTCAACAACCCCTTTTCCCCATTTATATTTTTTCTGCCTTACCACAATAGTTTTCCCGATATCCCAATATAATTTTATCATGCCCCTGTTTACTGACTGAACGGCTTGAATGCGAGCTGAAACGATACGTGTCCTGATGTCGTTCAATAATCTGTCATATTGCTTATTCGCCGATACTTTCATCCGGTTCTCCTTCATCCGCGTTAGTAAACCTGTTGTCTGGCCTTGCCCCTATTAATATAGACAATAAAAACGGTCACATTCGTTCAAATTATTTTGGATTATTTAAAATTCGGAGGTGAACTGGGATTGGGGTCAGACTAAAGGCGAAAGGCTGGAGGCACGACCGTCGCGTCGTTCATCTCTCGAAGCTGTGAATAAAAGAATATATGTCCTCATCAAAGATAATGTCGCTTGGAATAACGGGCCGTTTCAAGGTTATGCCTTCAAGTTTGGTACACCTGCTTAAAGCGACATACACCTGCCCGTGCGCGAATGCGCCGCGGCCCAGTTCGATCACGACTTTATCGAACGTCTGCCCCTGACTTTTATGTATAGTTATCGCCCAGGCGAGTTTTATGGGGTATTGCGTAAATGTGCCGATCTCTTCCTCTTCCACCCTGTCCGTCGCCTTATTGTAAGTATACCTGATCTTCTTCCAACTCACCGGAGACACTTCATGTTTTACCCCTTCTATGCAAATTTCGATGCGGTTATCGGCCAGGTCCCGCACTTCGGCTATCGTGCCGTTCACCCAGCGTTTTCCTGGATCGTTCCTGATAAGCATTACCTGGGCGCCTTCTTTTAACCCCAAAAGCGCTTCCGTCGGATATGATTTTTCATCGAATTCTCCGGTGACGACCGCCTTGTATTCATATTTCTTTGAAAACAGCCCCGAAAGACGTTTATGGTTGATCTCGTTTGCCGCGCTGTTCGTGGCAGTAAGAACGATCGTGCCGTCACCTTTATCCGCCCCGTTTCTATCCACCCTTTCGTTCAAAAAAGAGATGTCATCCTCTGTGTAGTCATTATTACGGAACCTGTTCAGCATACCCACAAAATTCGCGTCGGATTGGCGATAGATCTTTTTAAGCTCAAAATGTTTCATCGGCAGGTTCTTAAAAATATCCGAACTGAAAAAATACGGGTTTTCATACTTCCCCGCCAATATATCTCTCGAATCCCTGTCGACTACGGGCGAAAGCTGGAAGAGGTCCCCGAAAAATATCATCTGAACGCCGCCGAACGCTTCTCCCATCTCGTCTCTATTGATGCGGAGAGCGTAGTCTATCCCGTCCATGAGATCGGCCCGGACCATTGAAACTTCGTCAATGATCACCGCGTCCAGTTTTTCAATAAGATTCTTGTTCCGGCTCCTGTGGACACCGCGCGGATCGATATATTTCGGAGGAAACCCGAAGAATGAATGTATGGTCTGGCCGCTTATGTTCACGGCGGCGACGCCGGTCGGCGCCAGCACGATCACTTTCTTTTTGGTATGTTCTTTGAAATATTTAAGAAGCGTCGACTTCCCTGTACCGGCCTTTCCGGTAACATAGACGTGGTTTCGCGTGTCCTCCATTTCCCGGAAAGCCGCCTTAAATTCGTCGTTAAAAATGAGGGCAGGCACCTATTTTCTTCTTTTCCCGATAAAGTATCCTATAACCCCGCTGGCGAGGGCTATTACCAATACTACCAAGGCTTTGCATAACAGGCACGTGTGGCCCGGGCAACACGTACACATCGACATGATCGGACAGCCGCTCATAGGACACTCCCCTTATATTATTTACAACCTGATACTAAAAGATTTATGACCGACCTATCGGCCTTGTCGGAATTTTTTGTGTAATATTCAGTGACCATGTCGTATATGTTGCCCAGTTCCTGGTCTTTGTAATATTTGTCAATTATGCCCTTGTTCGTAACGCTCAATGTGTCCAGGACCCCTTGTATGTAATAGTTTATTTTGTCGGCATCGCTGGCTTCAAGCACAAAATGCCCGTTAAGTCTGCCGTCGGTATACCAATTCGGGGCCATCTGCGCGAACGCGCAAACCCCGGACGCGAGAACAAGTACCAGTAACACTAATATACATTTTTTCATAGTTCACACTCCTTTTTCTCACCTTTTATCCATAAAAAAATCCTGTATGATCGTCCTGCACTCGGCCTCGAGTATTCCGCCGATGACCTCGATATCGTGGTTCAGTAGTCCCTTTTTTGTAAGCTCTATTTTCGACCCGCAGGCCCCGGTTTTCGGGTCCCATGCGCCAAATATTATTTTTTCGACACGCGCTAAGATCGCCGCGCCGACGCACATTGCGCATGGTTCGAGCGTGACATAAAGAGTGCATCCTTTTAATCTTTCATTCTGCAGATGTGAAGCGGCCTGTGTAAGCACTATCATTTCGGCATGAGCGGTAGGGTCTTTAAGAGTTTTGATCTGGTTATGCCCCTTGGCAATGACCATGTTCTCGTGGACTATCACGGCGCCGACCGGGACTTCTTCTTCGTCAAACGCCCGTACGGCCTCCGCAAGGGCTTGTTTCATGTAAAATTCATGTCCAAGCATAAGGATCTATTTATATAGAAACACCTACCAGGACTATCTGCAAGAATCTTTACTTCTTTCGGAAAGAGACGCCGCGACACCTGTAAGGCTCCCAGTCTGAAACTCACGCCTATCCCCGAACTCCTCAACTTTACCTTCGTTCCAAGTTTGGACGGGCCTAAAAAAACCTGTAACTCTCGAAAACACCTCAACACAGCAATTACTCGACTTCATTCATTCCTCCCAAAAAAATAATACTTACACGCTAACTTCAGCTTCTTTATCCCCATTTAAACTTTCTACGACCAAAGGAGCGACAGGCGGTAAATCCATCAGTACCTTGAGTATTTCTCCGTTAAAACCTTCCATACCTTTTCCGCCAATAACGAACTCGTCATTCAGACGAAATGCCCCCGCATTAGCCCCAGAATTATCGCATACATCCGGTAAATAAGCAACCATCCCGTTGCTTACCTGACCCATAGAACCCGTTATCAGAGCAAACGCGCATAAACCACACATATATTTCGCATATTGTCTCAACATAACAACCTCCCTTCCTATATTATGTCTCAGACTCTTACCAGTACAATACACCATAACTACACTTTAATGATACCATTTTTATCCCATTTGTCAAGTATTTTTCCCTTTTTATCTAGGTGTCAAACTGTAAACATATAAATAGATCCCGGATATTTCTGCCGGAAAGAACCCGGCAGAAATTCCGGGACGACAAATAGGGGCTGCTTGTATATGACAACCCACTTCTG
>JADFYD010000059.1 GCA_015233235.1 Candidatus Omnitrophota bacterium
GGAGCCCGATCGAAGGCTTTTCATATGGGTTGAAGGGAGGAGAAACCGCCTCAGGTAACGCTTTCGAAGGCGGGGCTTCCGGAACGATAGCAGTGCGGCAGATAGATTTTAACATGATGTTCGAAAAAATAGCTGCTGGTGAAATTGATAACGAGCATGACGGCGGGGTGTTCCTTGCGCAATATTTTCATTCGACAGCGGAAGGACAAAAAAACGTTACGTGTTTTAACGGAGCGGTAAAAAGGTTGCTTAACATTGAAGGAGTCTCTTTGACAGATTTTATTATAACTATATCACGTGAAGAGACAGTGGAGAGGCAGTGTAAAGCGGCGATATCGCAGGCGATCAAACAATTCAATGCAGACCGGGATATAGTGAGATTTTCAAAAGAAGTGCAAAGCGCTTTTAAGAAAATGAATGACGGTTCCGGGTTAGGTGAAGAGTATTTGGGATACTATTTTGGTGAACTTTATACAAACAGCGCAAATGTACAGGCAATGGATGTGACACGACTAACGCCCATTTTGGAAAAGGTCGCGCGGCGCATAGGACTGGAGATCGAAAGACGGGAAGCGATACACAAAAACACAACGTTATTATTAAACGAAACAAGGTCGGCTGCTCCAGCAAATATTTTGGTACAAGAGGACAGCGTGAGTATGGACATCAGAAAGCGATATGAAGAAAAACTTCATACATGGGGATGGGATAGGGGGTTGTCGGACAAAGCGGCCATTGAGTCGCACATTAAGCAAATGAACGAGCAGATCGGCGATATGGCGCGAAGTGAAAGTAACGGAGAATTTTTTAGAGCCACTACCGCTTATATTGAATATTTGCTGAATGTGCGGATACCGCAGTTTGCGGAGGATCTCGCCGAATGGCAATCCTATTGCGCGTATTACTATCCGGAGTATTTTAAAGATGATTATTTGGCTAAAACCAATGCCAATAAATTAGCACGTATCAAGGAAGCGGCCGAAAGGCGTTACAAGGCGCTTAAGCCGCAAGAAACTCCAAAGACCGATATGTTGGACGATACAGTAAAAGCTTTCGAACAATTCAATGCTGATTTCAATAATCCCGATATTCAGCTCAAACCGGGCCAGTTAGCGCAGTTCTCGGAAAAACTGATCAGCAGCATGTCTGATGATATGGTTCGTCGTCATTTATCGAGACTAAAGGGTACAGGAGAAAACAGAGACGGCGCATGGAATGAATATTCAACCTACAAAGGGCTGCTGCGTAAAATGGCGGCCCTTAATGAGCGTTATGAGATCTTAATGTTGATGAAAGCCGGGAAAGGTTGCGATGATCCGGTAGACGCGGCATCAGGCGGATTCCGGACGGCGCATGAGGGGGCGTGTAGATTTGAAGCAGCCTGTCTTTACCAGGAAGCCGTTATGAGCGGTTACACGGGTACCGCCGAGGCACTTCTCTTCTCGCGGCCGGCCGATCTTGAGAGCATATCCCTGGTCCCTTCAGGAAGTCGGTGGACCAGCATGAATAAAATAGTTGCATGGGTCACGAGGCCCAAGATGCCAACCGCTCAAGATCTTGCGAAGGCTGTCGATTTCATAAGTAAGAACGGTTTATTGACACCCGGGATCAGCGCGCGGACCTACTGGAAACGTACATGGAACAAATATATATTCTCACGTATCTACACCGAGGAAAGATCCGGTGAACTTGCGGCAAAGCTGGGGAACTTTTTCCCGTTACTTCTTTTGAGGATATTGTACATTATGGATGACGAGGGGTACGATAAATTTCCGGATCTGACAAATGAAGCTTATGAGAAGGCTGTCCGTGATATTCTAATTGCCATAAATAACTTCATCAAAAGCAAAAAAAGTTTTTGGAACTTTTTTGTAGAAATAAAAGACAACACATGCAGTTTTATGCTTTCAGGTAACCGGTCTTTCTTGATCAATCCGGCAGGTGTCAGCAGCGCGGAGGAGGTGGGGTTAAGAGAGACAGTTATGGAGAGCCTACAAGAAGTTTCGAAGACGGCTCAAACCGCTCCAGTGCCCAACCCGGTCTCGCCAGCGGCCGCCCCGGCGCCGGCCGTCCCCGCGCCGGTTTCCCCCGCGGCGCAGCAGTATTCTAAAGAGAGGTTGGCGGCGCTTTTAGCGAAAAATAATATGCCGAAAGAGGCCGTAGATGACATCACAAAGTATTTTGATGGTTTGGAGAGCGCTATTTACAAGGATGACCAAGAAAAAGCGGCAGTAAAAAAGAACGCGTGGGAATTACTCGGATACACGCTGGATTGGTACGCCGCGGCGGAAAATGTGCTCGACAATTTCCCGTGCGATCAAACGGTGAAAAGGAACGTCATTATGCCGATATCTGCCGATTTTCTGCCCCTGGCGCCCGGTGTGGGTAAAACCAAGGTGCAGGCGTTATGGAGAGAATTAAGGCTTATCCTGAATAGGGACAAAAGATTTAACGTAAATCTTCTGACGTACGATGGCACGGCAGGTGACCTGGGCACGGTACTGGGCAAGGTCGAGGGGAAGTCGGAAGATAATACCATCGCTTTTGTGAACGATTCTTTGTACGACGAGGTAAACGGAAAGAAATTTGGCATAACGCTTTTCAGGGACAAGTTACCGAAAAGCGGCAAAGGGTTCACTCCCGGATACTTTTCCGTAGGCGGTCACATATCGCTGGGTCTTGGAATACTCGGTATGGTAGAAATAAATAGGAAGGGAACTATAGAAAAAGGTGAAGATGATACGACACATTACGGTCGTGTGCTCAGCATAATGAGATCTTTGAACAATGATAAACAGGCGGAATATCCCGGAGACAGCGCGGCTTTTATCGCGGACCTTAAAGCCGGTAAAATATCCATCACTCTTCCCATGATCAGCCCCATAGAGATCAACGCCAACATGAGCGCGTACTTCTTCATGGAATCAGCGATCGCAAGGTCGCTATAATATCACTTCGTCAACGCTTCGCGCTCCCTCGTGATGACGAACTCTCCTCGGCTAAAAGGGTACAAAAACCAAATACTTCTTGCCAATTGACTGCAAATAGTATATATTTGACTACAGTTAGTATACATGGAGGCGATTATGCTTGAAAAACTATTTTCGTCGAGGGCCAGGGTTGATATCCTGAAATTGTTCCTTTTTAATCGCGGAGGATTTTTTTACCAGCGGCAGATCGAGAACTTGACAAGCCAGCCGATCCGCGCTGTCCAGCGTGAGATAAAAAAACTTCTTTTAATCGGTATCATACGAAAAAAGGAGATGGGCAAAAGAACGTATTATGAACTCGATGACGGGTGCGCCATCGTGCCGGAACTTAAAAAGATGTTTTTAAAGACAGAACTTGTTCCTGATGATATAAAAAAAAGATTTGCGGGTGTCGGAAGCATAAAGTACGCTTTTATATACGGCTCATATGCCGACAGCAAAGAAGGTTTTGACAGCGATCTTGATGTTATGATAATCGGTGAATCTTCTGGCAGGGAAATATCTAAATTACTTTCAGGAATGAAACTCGGGATCGGAAGAGAGATCAATTATTCTGTTTTCAGTCTCAAAGAGATAAATAACAGACTGGCCAGTAAAGATAATTTCATTACAGGAGTTTTCGGTAAACCTAAAATATTTATAGCAGGGAACGAAAATGAGTTTAGAAAAACTTTTGCAGCAGGGTAGAATTGTCAGGCATAAGACATCCCGAAAAGAAGTATCGTCTCTCATCGATATAATAAAACGGGACCTGTCGGACGCTAAAGTCGGCGGAATATCTTTGGATCGAAGGTTTGCGACAGCTTATAACGCGATATTGCAGTCTGCGATGATAGCAGTCCACTTGGCCGGTTTTCGGCCAAAAGGTAGCGGACATCACGCGGCTGTTTTCGAATGTTTAAAATATATTTTGGCAAAACAACATGGAGATCTGATAGATTATTTTGACTCTTGCCGCAGTAAAAGAAATATTACCGACTACGATTATGCAGGTAGGATTTCCAGGGCGGAAACCGAAGAAATATTGAAAGAGGCCGAAAAATTCTTTGATCTCATTCTAAAGTGGGTTAAGCAGAATCACCCGGAATATATCTGATCCTGCGCCTCAAAATTGTTTCCAAGTGATCCCCAAGACCCCAAATCTGATCCAAAGTTGATCCCAGACCTGTCCCTTGCTATAAAAGTTAAGTCAAAAAAAGTTATCAATCTTTGCGTTGACTTAACGTACTGCTGTGTTATTATGTATACACAATTCTAACTTTCTAGAGACTTAAGTCTAATCTGAAAATGTGGTATACATGAAACTATTGCAGAAAATATGCGCGGTTTTGACGGCTTTATGCATGCTGGCTCAACAGTCTTCGTGGGCGGAACAGAAAAATGTTTGTCTGGCGCCGCGTACTATTTTTCCTACCGTAACAACCGCTGAAAATAAATATCAACTCATTGTAGATCGTTTTTCCCGTAACAATCCTATTTACAGAGATATTCCGGCAGATAAATTTGAAGCTTTCTTGCGTGACGCCGAAACACTTTTCAACGATTACATCGGTTACAGCGCTTTTCCGTACAGCCGCGAAGTAGCATTACATTTTGTAGAGAATGAAAAGAACCTTATCAATAGCGTCAAGCGCAGACAACTGGAATTACTGGGTCGGATGCCGAGAAAAGAAGCGCTAAGCCGTAGAGATGGCACCGCGAAATTGGAGGCCATTCTTAAGGCGAAGCTCGCCAAAAACGACTACATGGTTGCGGACCTTATGGGAAGGCCCGGCGTGGGGAAAAGCACCATAGCAGGTAAAATAAAAAATGGCTTCGCGTCACTCAGGCCGGATGAGATACTGGTGGTCACCGTCGATGGCTTTAAAGGCAACAATATAACACTTGTGAACCAGCTGATACAAAATCGGGCAATGCTTAGCACGCCGCTTAAAGACCTTACCACCGAAAAATTCGCTCTCTTTGAAAAGATAAGCATGGCATTGCAATTTCCTCTCGTGCGCACTTCCGATAAAAGTTTTTTGGATTTCTATATAGTGGCCGAGGCCCGCGTAGAAGATAGCGCAGAAAATGTCCGGGTGCTTAGAAGGCGTATACTGTGGAATCAGGTAGGGTCGAATTTGATAGCCCGTAACAGTGTCAGGCGCGCGATAAGGTCCTTGTCGGACGAGGAATACAAAGAAATACTGCGTATCGCCGGAGAGATGCAGCTTGATCCGGAAAAAATAAGCAGGGATTCCGGAAAAAGTTTTTTTGACATTTACGCGGAGACTGATCGCGACGAATTTTTACGGGCTGTGGAACATAAAAAACGCGTCGCGGGCAGTATCAGGTTATTTGTGGTCGAAGGAACGTATTCGTACCAGGGACAGGACATCTTCAACCCAAAAGCTGAAAAACTTATAGGAGGCGATACTGACCATCTTATCAGGGTCATGGTCGAAGTGGAAGACTCGATCGTGCGTCAGAGGGTGCGCGACCGTAACAGGAGCGACGCGGATGAGATGCTCGCCCTATGGCCGGTATTTGACGCGATCTTCATGGGTTCCGTGGACCTGGAAAGGGAGTTCTCGGACCTTGTCATAGACAATACCGAATCGACCGATATCTTTCAGATACGGACGACCCCCTCCGGGGTAAAGGCGCAATTTGGGGTAGTATCTGAGGCCGCGAGAGTCGAGAACGCGCCGGGACTATACGGTACCGAGAAGCCGCCGGATATGTACTTTCTGCCAGCCGAACTTTTCAAGAGCGGCAGGAATTTCGCCGATCTAGAGTTCTTTATCCGCTATGGCGGTGGTAACCCGCTCGTTGTGGTCGGGACACAAGAACAAAAAGAGCGCGTTATGGAAGCGATGAGGATCGCTCTTCTTGGAGGCGAAGCGTCGAACAGAAAGAATATTTCCGGGAATGTCAAAAAATTTCTGGATACCGCGCAAGGTTATTTTGCCATGCGTGACGCCGGTGGAAATATCCTGGCGCCAGAAGCTTTTATAGATTTTCATGTCGTGGATGTCGGTCAAAAAGCCGATGTCAATGTAGTGAAGGATAAAGGGACAATAATTTTGCACGTGGAACACCCGAAGGCGGATGTCTTCAGTATACGTGAGGATGGATATGAGGCGGACCTGGTTGAGATCGATTACAGGGTACTTCCTCCGTCGAATTACGGTATTTCCGTTGATGTGCAAAGAGCTATACAGAACGCCCCCATGAACGTTATGGCGGTGACGCCCATGGGCGCGGAAGACGGCTTTACACCCGGCGGAGATTACACGAACTTCATTCTTTGGCTCGAAGGCACCGGTATACATGTCGACCCGTCACCGCGCTCGCTTTTCCACCTGGAGCAGGCTGGAATAGATTTTGACGACATACCATACGTTCTTCTCACGCATAATCATAGCGACCACTCCAGCGGTCTCATGCGCAGGATGCTCATGAAAAAGCGCGTAAAATTACTTACCACGCGTCCCGTGTTAGAGGATTTTGTGGCTAAATCCAAAGCAATTTTAGGAAAAGATTTTCCAGTTGAAGACTGGATAGACTGGATAGAGTTATTTGACGACAGGACCAACGAGATCGAACTTTCCGGGGGAAGAAAGGCTTACATAGACGTCAGGTATAATCTCCATCCCATACCCACGATAGGGTTCGTGCTTTCTTACAGGGGAAAACGCTTCGGATATTCGGGTGATACCCTTTATGACGAGGAAGTGACAAAGGCATTGCTGCGAGACGGAAAGATCTCGAAAACCGAGGCCGATAAACTTTTGTATTTTTTCTGGGACGAACAGGGGAATCCGAAAGTCGATCTTTTGTTCCATGAAGCGGGCAGTAAACCGGTGCATACAGCGATCGATAATATTTGTCAGTTCCCCGAAAAAATGTTCGACCGCTTATTTCTTGTGCATATTTCTACGGGCAGGGTGAAAATCGCTAAGGAGACCCGCTCAGGCGTTACCCCGGAAAAAACCCGACGTTTAGAAATGTTGAATAAACTGAACGCATTTGACACAAAAGTCCTGATCCCCGCCGACGAAGAAAGGCAGAAGAAAATACTGGCCGATACGCTGGATAATGTCAGCATCCTTTCACACCTCGATAGAGACACTAAAATGCGGGTTCTCGAACGCGGAACGATAAGGTCGTTCAAACCGGGCGACTCGATAATATTTGAGGGTGAAGAGGCTGAAACTTTTTATATAGTGCTTTCGGGCAGGGCCGACGTTATCTCCGGGGGCGAAAAAGTTATCGATATACGCGGCGCGAAATTGCTCCTGGGCGGGCGGCAGGTTTGGACCTTCTATCCCAAGGATTCTTTCGGCGAAGTGGCGCTTGTAGAAGGAAGTGCCAGGACCGCGACCGTGCGTGCCGCGAGCAACGTGACGCTGCTCGAGATCCGCAAGAAAGATTTTCTGGACCTCATTTACGCTCCTCTCAGGGAGGAAGCGCCCTCCTCTGTTCGGGATGTAAAATACTGCCTCGAGGAATGGATACAGCGTTACTCGGATACTTTGATCGAAAGCATTTCGGATGTCAGTCTTAGCCAGATAGCTAAGAGGGTCAAAATAAGAAATTTCGAAAAAGGCAAAAGGATGCTCGGGGAAGGCGATTTCGGGGATACGGCATACATAATCATGAAAGGGAGTGTCGGTGTTTATAACAAAGGTAGTAAGATCGCTTCACTCACGACAGGGGAGATCGTCGGGGAGATGGCGCTGCTCAATCTGATACAGAGAGGTGTGCGCACACCGCGTAACGCTGATTGCGTCGCGGAAAGCACTGTAAAGGCGATTGAGATCGATAAAGATACTTTGGCGGCGATACTCCATATGTATCCGGGCCTGGACCGCGGATTGCGCTATGAATATAGGTTGAGACAGTTGGCACTCGGTGCGCATTACACGTCCCCCCACAGTTATAGCGATGTGCGCCCGCTGAAAATACCTCAGGCAGTGGCAACAAGTCTTCCGAGGGAATGGCCCGAAACGAAGCCGTTGTTCTCGGCAACAGAGTTAAGCGCTCTCACTGACGAGAAAAAGATAGAGGCTTTTCTTAATGACATATTCTCTTATTCGGGATTTTTCTCACCCGAAGCTTTTTCGGATGAGTTTTACGAGCCTTTGGCATACAGGGAGAACCTTATCAAGTTCATAGATCATCTTGGAACGGTTTTTGGTTCGTTCCAGGTTCAACGGTTCTATCACAAGTTCGTCGAAGTGAGCGTCTATGACGAAAATTCCAAAGAGAAGAAGCTTTATCGTTTTGTCAGGGTGAAAAGCGAGAACGCGTACAAATGGATAAAAACCGGTAAAGAGGAAGTAACGCGGGCAATACCATCGCGGCCGGTGAATATGATGCTCGTGAATCTGGAAAGTGAACAGTATGAGGGCGTTAAGGGAACGCCGGAGAATGTCAAAACTTTGCAGGCGTACTTGGAAGCATATAACGCTAACTGCAATGTGAGCCTTGTAGACTGCCAGTGGCCGGAAAACAGCGTGAATTTCATAATTGAACGTATTCTCACGTTTTACGCCTGACATATATTTCCTCCCTTGAGATAATTATACACTTCGCTAAAATCGCTGAAAGGAACGCACTTTTTCCCGCGTTCAGAAAGGTGTTCTAAAAGTTTTTCTTTGGC
>JADFYD010000005.1:0-2711 GCA_015233235.1 Candidatus Omnitrophota bacterium
AGAGGTTCAGTGGTTTTCATTTTCGGAAAATAATAAGCGCCACTAAAGGTATAGAGAACGGTTCTTTGAAAAGTCCATCGGAAATATTGAGAGAGCATTTCAGGAAGGCGGCCATAGGTGTCCTTTCGGGGCCGAGTATATCCCAGGAAGTCGCGGTAGGCCAGCCGGCGGCTCTCGTTTTCGCCGGTAAGGGACCATTCCGGAAAGAGGTACAGAGCGCAATGTCCACAGAAAGGTTCAGGGTTTACGCTTCGGACGATATGGTCGGCGTTGAGCTTGGCGGGGCTTTGAAAAATATAGTCGCGATCGCCGCCGGTATATCCGACGGCCTCGGCTTCGGCACTAACACTAAGGCCGCGATATTGACGAGGGGCTTGGCCGAGATAATCAGGCTGGGGTTAAAATTGGGCGCGAAAGAGGATACTTTTAAAGGGTTGAGCGGGATAGGTGACCTTGCCACCACATGCATGAGTTCCGATAGCCGGAACAGGTGGTTCGGTGAGCAGCTGGGTAAGGGAAGGAAGATACGGGATATACTTGGCGGGACCGAGATGTCGGTGGAAGGGGTACTCACATCGAGGTCTGTCAATGAGCTGGCGGTTAAGCACTCTGTGGATATGCCGATAACCCGTAAGATATTTGAGATAATTTACGAAGGAAAAGATCCGAAGAAAGCGGTTTTTGAGTTGATGACAAGAGAGTTAAGGAAAGAATAACGACTTGTTTGTTGTCGGTTGTGAGTTGTCGGTTATATTTTTGCAGTTGGTCAAAGATTATCGATAACTGACAACCGAGAACCGACAACAAACAAATCTATAACTTGAAATAACGTCGGGATGTAGCGCAGTTTGGCTAGCGCACTAGTCTGGGGGACTAGGGGTCGCCGGTTCGAATCCGGCCATCCCGACCAGTTTTTCCAAATTTCTAATTTCTGAAAAATAAAAGGCTAATCATGAAAACCATTAATGTCGGATTGATCGGGGCGGGGACTATCGGCAAAGGCGTTATTGAGGCTTTTATCGAGAACCAGAAAAGCATTTTCGCTAAGACCGGCGTGGATGTAGTGCTTAAGACCGTGTGCGATAGAGACGAAAATATGCGTAATGAAGTCCGTACTTTGGGGGATTTTCATATTACCGCCGACGCTTATGAGGTCATTAATGACGAAACTATCAGCATTGTTATCGAACTTATTGGCGGGATAAACCCGGCGAAAGAGCTTATTTTAAGCGCCATTAAGAAAAAGAAACATGTCGTGACCGCCAATAAGGCGCTCATTTCCGAGAACTGGAAAGAAATATTCTCTTTGGCAAACCAGCATAAGGTTGCAGTCGGTTTTGAGGCGAGTGTGGGGGGCGGTATCCCGGTGATCAAAACTTTACGGGAAAGTTTTGTGGCGAACAATATTCAGGTGATTTACGGTATTTTAAACGGCACAACAAATTTTATACTTACCACTATGGCCGAACATGGTTCGTCTTTTGAACAGGCGCTCTTAAAAGCCCAAAAAAAAGGCATTGCCGAAAGTAACCCCGGGCTGGATATAAGCGGTAAGGATTCCGCGTATAAACTGAGTATCCTTTCCATGATAAGTTTTGGTGTTGCGGTCTCTCCCGACGAGATCTATACCGAAGGTATCGAGGACATAACTCCACAGGATATAAAATATGCCGAAAAGCTCGGCTACAGCATAAAACTTCTGGCGATCGCCAAAAAAAACACCGATTCGTTGCAACTCAGGGTGCATCCTACGCTGATATCGTCGGGGAGCCTTCTGGCCAACGTGAAAGGCGAAGATAACGCGATCTTTATCAAGGGCGATTTTGTCGGGGAGTCTCTTCTTTACGGAAAAGGCGCCGGGCGCCGTCCTACCGCGAGTTCCGTCATGTCGGATGTACTTGAAATAGCCGAAAGTGTGGCGTGCGGCTGCGCGATTAAACCGAATAAATTCGTTTTTTCGGACGAACCGGCAAAGATCGTGAACCTTGGGGAACTAGACATATGCTACTATCTGAGGTTTTCTGTGATCGATAAACCGGGTGTATTGGCGAAGATCGCTTCAATACTCGCCGAACATAATATTTCCATATCCGGCATGTCACAGGAAGAGCGGAAGAGGGGACAGTCAGTCCCCGTCATCATGCTTACGCATAATGCGGAAGAAGGGGAAATGCGTAAGGCGATAAACACTATCGATCAGATGGAAGTTGTGACAAGTAAGACGGTTGTTATTCGTATTGAAGGGTAATAAGTTCAGAGTTCAAAGTTCAGAGTTCAAAGTTTGTTAGGAGAAATAGATGGGACTGATAGAAAAATATCGCAAGT
The DNA here is from genome assembly GCA_015233235.1 of Candidatus Omnitrophota bacterium. Lineage (GTDB taxonomy): Bacteria > Omnitrophota > Gorgyraeia > Tantalellales > Tantalellaceae > JADFYD01. Next base: position 2,326 of record JADFYD010000005.1, read on the forward strand.
ATCTGCCGGTTACGGCAAAAACTCCGGTAATATCACTTGAGGAAGGCAATACGCCTTTAATAAAGGCAGACCCCATTGCCAATATGGTTGGGCCGGGGTATAACGTATGGCTTAAGTATGAAGGGTTAAATCCGACCGGGAGTTTCAAGGATCGCGGTATGACAATGGCGATCTCAAAGGCAGTTGAAGAGGGGTCGAAAGCCGTTATCTGTGCGTCCACCGGAAACACTTCTGCGTCGGCCGCGGCTTATTCCGCGAGGGCCGGAATAAAATGTGTCGTGATAATCCCGGAAGGTGCGATCGCGCTCGGGAAACTCGCCCAGGCGCTTATACACGGCGCCAAAGTTATCGCGGTGCGGGGAAATTTTGACCAGGCGCTCGACATT
>JADFYD010000005.1:2890-31043 GCA_015233235.1 Candidatus Omnitrophota bacterium
GATACAAAGAGTACCGCGCGGAAGGCGTTATAACGGAACTTCCAGCTATGATGGGTTTTCAGGCTGCGGGGTCTGCGCCAATCGTTGAAAAACGTGTTATTAAAGACCCGAAAACGATAGCGACCGCGATAAAAATAGGGAATCCCGCCAGCTGGCAATCGGCCGAAAAAGCCCGGGATGAGTCCGGCGGACTGATAGATAAAGTTACGGACGACGAAATACTGGAGGCATATAAACTCTTGGCTGAAAAGACCGGTGTTTTTGTCGAACCTGCTTCAGCCGCGAGCGTAGCGGGTGTTATAAAAAAATCTAAGGAAGGTTATTTCCCGAATAATTCCGGAAAAAAAGAGATAAAAAATATTGTGTGTATCTTAACGGGGCATGGACTTAAAGACCCAGACAGAGCTATAAAATGTTTACAGAACCCGGTTGTTTGTGAGGCGAATCTGAGCGATATCGTAAGGGAGGCAGGGTTATGAAATATATTATTCTGGTTCCGGACGGAATGCCCGGTGAACCGCTCGAGGACCTTAACGGCAGGACTTGCCTGGAGGCCGCAGATGTGCCGAACATGAATTCCATAGCGATGCGCGGGATAGTAGGCACGGCGAAAAATGTTCCTAAAGGCATGACGCCGGCAAGCGATGTGGCGAATTTGTCGATCTTAGGTTACAATCCCGAGATCTATTATTGCGGCAGAGGCCCACTGGAGGCCGCGAACCTGGGAATAGAACTCGATGATAACCAAGTCGCATTCAGATTCAATACGGTCACTATAGCCGGCAACAGGATGGAAGATTACAGCGCCGGGCACATAAGGACCGAAGAAACAAAAATATTGGTCGATTTACTGAACAGGGAGCTGGGCTCCGAGCGGTACAAATTCCTTGCCGGTTGCAGTTATAGGAACGTTCTTATCGTGACGTGCGCTTCGAAAAAAGAGGCGGATGCTCTTAACAAACTTGAGTGTCACGCGCCGCATGATATTTTGGACAAAGACATAACGAAGTATATGCCGAAAAATCAGGAACTAGCGGACCTTATGATGCAGTCGGCTAAAATACTGGGAGGGAATGACGTTAACAAGGTAAGAGTGGATCTGAACGAGAACCCCGCGAACATGATCTGGCTTTGGGGACAGGGCAAAAAGCCGAACATGCCAAAATTCGAGGAAGCGTACGGTGTCACGGGCGCGATAATTTCGGCGGTGGATCTTCTCAAGGGGCTGGGCAGGATCCTTGGACTAGACGTGATAAATGTACCGGGGGCTACGGGTTATTACGACACAAATTATGAAGGTAAGGCAGATGCGGCGATAGAAGCGCTCAGAGAAAAAGATCTTGTCTATGTGCATGTCGAAGCTCCGGATGAAGCCGGACATAACGGTGATATAAGAGCGAAGATCACGGCGATAGAAAATTTTGACAAAAAAATAGTCGGTCGTGTGCTGGAAGCTTTTAAAGACCGGACTGACTACAGGATACTGGTGATCCCCGACCATCCTACGCCGATATCCAAACGTACGCATACGTCGGACGTGGTCCCGTTCACCTTGGCCGGTAACGGAATAAATCCCGATGAGGTTACGGTGTTCACCGAAACAAGCGCAAAGGCAGGAAGCATTGAGATCAAGCATGGGCATGAGCTCATGCGGAGGTTCATATCGAAGTAGATTGCAAGGTTCATGGTTCGTGGTTCATTTTTACGGGGAGTGATGAGAATGGGAAAGAAAGGAATACTGGTTCAGAAATTCGGCGGGTCAAGTGTCGCCAATCCGGAACGGATAAAAAGAGTTGCCGAAAGGGTGTCGGCGGCGAAAAAACAGGGTTATGATGTCGTTGTAGTGGTTTCGGCGCTAGGCGATACGACGGATGAGCTTTTGGAGCTAGCGGCCGAAATCAACGAAGAACCCAGCGAACGGGAGCTGGACATGCTTATGTCGACGGGAGAGCAGATCTCTATAGCGCTTCTTTCGATGGCGCTTCAAAAAATAGGGCATCAGGCAATATCTTTTACCGGCGCGCAGGTCGGTATTTTAACGGATGCCACGCATACCAAGGCGCGGATACTGGATATTTCGACCGCACGCATAAAGAAAGAACTTGAAAAAGGGAAGATAGTCGTCGTCGCGGGTTTTCAAGGGATATTAGAGGAAGCGCAACTGATGCGCTGATGGAAGCCAATGAAACGTACCGCCATTTCAAAAAAACCGCAGCGAACACAAGGAACGCGAATAAAAAGAGTAACGGTTCCATGCCGCATATTACACCCGCCGAAGTTGCCACGCCTTTTCCACCTTTGAATTTTAAAAAAACCGTCCAGATATGTCCGGATATCACGCTGAAAGCGAGCAGCATTTTCACAAGAAATTCCTGTTCGACGGTAGAGGCAGAAAAATGGAACAGGATCATCGGTATCAAAGTTACCGCTATGTATCCCTTAAAAAAATCTATAAGAAGGACCAGCACACCGCAGATCTTACCGACGCTCCTGAACGTATTAGTCGCCCCAACGTTGCCGCTGCCGACACTCCTTATGTCTATATCCTTGACCAGTTTCCCGAAAATATAACCCGTTGGCATAGAGCCTATAAGATACGCGACGATTATCGCCGGCAATAAAATTATCATATCACTCTCCTATTCCTTTATTTTTCGCTTAAACGAATTACGAAAATTTATTTTTATGGGTATCCCCTCTAACGGAAGATTTTTTCTAAGCACATTCTCGATAAAGCTTGTGTGCACGGGCCTCACGGCGGATTTATTGTTCACGAAAAAAACAAATTCGAGAGGTTTAGTGCCGGTCTGGGTTATGTAATAAAAATTGGGCCTTACATCGCTGCGCGAGACGGAAACTCCCGAAGGGTCGTTGACTTCAAATATTTTATTAAGCGAAGGCGTGGAAAATTCAGCCCCCATCCTCTCCCTCATTGAATCGGCGAGCAAGAATATTTTCTCCACATTCTTTCCGGTTTTAGCGGATACAAAAATTATGTGATAATTACGCACTTTGGGGAAAAGCTCACACAGTTTATCTTCATACTCCTTCACGGTCACATCCGGCGCGCTTCCGGCAAGGTCCCACTTATTGACCGCTATTATACATCCCTTCCCTGTCTCTTCGATATATTTCAAGATGTCCAGATCGTCGCTCGTGACCCCACTCTGGGCGTCCAAAACAAGCACCGAGATATCCGAACGCTTGATGGATTCTTTTGAACGTATGATACTGAATACATCTACGACTTTTTTAATTTTTCTTTTATGCCTTATCCCGGCCGTATCGATCAGTACGTAAGTCTTGCCATCGACCGCTAAAAATGTATCGATAGAATCCCGCGTAGTGCCGGGGATAGCGCTGACAATGACCCTTTCCTCTTTAAGCAGATTATTCACGAGCGACGATTTACCTACATTTGGCCTGCCTACAATGGCGATCTTTACGGCGTCATTTTCTTCGCCATCCGACTTAACATGCACCCCGCCCGATTTCACTATGATCTCAGAAAGTTTGTCTATCCCCTTATGGTGAGCGCATGAAACAGCGACAGGTTCGCCGAAACCCAGAGAATAAAAATCCACTGCTGTTTCTTCGATGGTTTTATTGTCCGATTTATTTGCCACAAGGAGTACCGGCCTATTAAATTTTCTTATGACACCCGCGAACTCCTGGTCCGCCGGCGTCATCCCATCCATGGAATCGACGACAAAAAGCACAAGCGACGCGGATTTCACAGCTTCGTATATCTGCTCCTTGACTTTGGGGTGTATCTCATCGATGTGTTCCTTAAAATACCCACCGGTATCCACCAGTTTGAATGAATGGCCTTTGATATCCGCGATCCCCTCAACCCTGTCACGGGTTGTTCCGGCTTCTTCAAGCACCACAGATTGTCTGTGACCAACAAAGAGATTGAAGAGTGATGATTTCCCCACGTTGGGCCTGCCGACTATACAAATTATAGGTATTCCGCTACGCTTTGTCATTGACTAGCCGCGCCCCTATCCTTATGTAATCTATTCCCGAAACGACGGTGAACAGAACCGTCAAGTTCCATAAAATAGGAGAAAATTTAAATTGTACCAAAAGCGCCGTTATAGTGGCCATTTGAAAAAACGTGGTTATCTTGCTTAGTACCGTAGGCTTTATATCGACTTTCCCCACCACGCTGTTAAGGATCGATATCCCCACCAGTATTATAAAGTCCCTGCTTAGGACCGTTATCGGTACATAAAGCGGCAAATGTAAATACGCCGGAAGGTCTGTAACAAGGCTGAAACTCACATAAGCACAGTCAATAAGGGCTTTGTCGGCTATCGGGTCCATCACAGCCCCGAGATGTGTTTTCTGGTTGAATACGCGCGCTATGTACCCATCAAACCCGTCGGTCAATGCCGCGAGCACGAAGATCACCAACGCCGCTTCAAGTTTATGGTAAAGTATGGCCGCGACAAAAAACGGCACCAGGATAATCCTCAGTATCGTCAATTTATTCGGAATATTCACAACAAGTTCCTTTTTCGGGATCTTTAGGTATTGTCTCCCAGAAGCCGTATCCTTTTGATCGGCCAATGTATGACAAAAGCTTTTCCTACGAGCCTATCATATGGAATAAAACCCCAATACCTGGAATCTAGAGAATTAGCGCTGTTATCGCCCAGAACAAAAAAATACCCTTCAGGGACCTTCACACCTTCTTCCTTCGTGCCGTAATCTCCGCGGTTATAGTAGTACACATTTTTTACCGGTCCGATCTCGACTTCACGGTTATTAAGGTACAAATGCCCGTCCCTTATGGCTATAACGTCTCCCCCGGTAGCGATAAAGCGTTTGACAAGAAACTTTTTCTTCTCAACCGGAGAGAGAAAAACAACGATGTCACCGATCTTAGGTTTTCTTACTTCCGGCAGGCGGAACGGCGTAAGAGGTATTTTAGCGCCGTAAATAAATTTACTCACAAAGATCCTGTCACCCGGTTTTAGCGTCGGATACATGGAATTCGAAGGTATTTTGAACGGCTGGATGATGAACGTCCTTATGAAAAGCGCCAGCACTACGGCTATTATGATAGGTTTTATCCACTCCTCCCACCAATAATGCCACTTTTCGCTTTTAAAAAATTTTTCCGCTTCTTCTCTAGTGATTTTCATGCGACCCTCATTGCTTTTAAGAACGCTTCTTTAGGAACATCGACACTCCCGATCCTCCTCATCTTCTTCTTTCCCTCTTTCTGCTTGTCCCACAGCTTCCTTTTACGCGTGATATCGCCGCCGTAACACTTGCCGGTTACATGCTTTTTGAACGCCGCGACATCGGACCTCGCGATTATAGCGCCGCCAACGGCGGCCTGTATGGCGATCTTGAACATATGTTTCGGTATGGATTCTTTAAGCTTTTCGACAAGCTCCGTGCCTTTATCCCGAGCCCTATCTTTGTGTACCACTGAAGAGAGCGCATCGCATGGCTCGGAATTGATCAGTACCTCGAGTTTGACTATATCCGACTTCCTGTACCCGGTAACCTCATAATCCAAAGACCCATAACCCTGCGTGCAGGACTTTATCTTATCGTAAAAATCGATGACTATCTCGGCCAACGGTATATTATAGGTAAGCTGTATCTTGGTCGGGTCCAGATACTTTGTGCTCACAAACTCGCCTCTTTTACCCTCGCAAAGTTTCATTAACGCCCCAAGCGCGTTGGCCGGCGCGAATACATAGCACCTCACATACGGCTCTTCCACATACTCTATCCTTTCGCGGGCGGGATATTTTGTGGGGTTGTCGATCTCGATGATATTAGGGTCATCTGCCAGCTTTATGCGGTAATTCACGCTGGGGCTAGTAAGTATCAGATTCAGGTTGAATTCCCTTTCAAGGCGCTCCTGGATGATCTCCATGTGCAAAAGCCCAAGAAAACCGCACCTGAAACCGAATCCCAGTGCCGCTGAAGTTTCCGCCTCATAAATAAATGAAGAATCCGAAAGTCTCATTTTCTCGACCGCGCTTTTCAGTTCCTCGAAATCATCGTTGGTGACGGGATATATCCCGCTGAAGACCATAGGTTTCACTTTTTTGTAGCCTGGCAATGCCGTTTGGGAAGGATTACGCACCTCCGTGATAGTATCACCCACCTCGACTTCGCTGGCGTCCTTGATATTGCAAACGATGTATCCCACCTCTCCGCAATTCAGACGCTCTATCACTGTTTCTCCAGGCGTAAAAATCCCGACCTCCTTGACCTCGTACTTTGCGCCCCTATTCATCATCACTACCTGCATACCGGCCTGCAAATAACCGTTCTTTATGCGCACATAAGTGATGACCCCGCGATATATGTCATATGACGAATCGAATATCAGGGCCTGCAAAGGATTGTTCTGGCTACCCATAGGGGGAGGGACTTTCCTCACTATTTCTTCCAGGATCTCGGTTGTACCAATATTCTCTTTCGCGCTGGCAAGTAGTATCTCTTTTTCATGTAGCCCCATGCTCTCTATCATTTGAAGTTTGACCTCATCGATCCTCGCGTTCTTAAGGTCTACCTTGTTCATGACGGGAACGATGACAAGGTCCTGTTCCATTGCCAAATAGAAATTCGCCATTGTCTGGGCTTCCACCCCCTGGACCGCGTCAACCAACATTATAGCCCCCTCACAGGCAGCGATGCTTTTCGATACCTCATAAGTGAAATCCACATGCCCGGGAGTATCAATGAGGTTCAGGTGATATGTCTCTCCATCCTTAGCCGTGTATAAAAGTTTGACCGCGCTGCATTTGATAGTGATACCTCTTTCCCTCTCGAGGTCCATATTGTCGAGGAATTGGTCGTGGAATACCCTGTTCGCTACGGTGCCCGTAAGCTGTATGAACCGATCGGCAAGCGTGCTTTTGCCGTGGTCAATATGCGCGATTATACAAAAGTTCCTGATCTTATCCAGTTGTGTCATATTTAGCCGATAAAAATGGATCTCACATCATTCCGAACGCGAATTTCTTTCCGAAATCCAGATATTTCAAAGATGTTTCTTTTGATGATGTTTCGCTGTATATCCTTAACTTGGGTTCGGTACCTGAAAACCTTACCAGCAGCCAGCTGCCGTTTTCACAAATGTATTTGTATCCGTCCGAAGTGTTAACGCTGACAACTTTGTTACCTAAAACTTCTTTGAGAGGCGTCTTTTTGAGCCCCCCCATGATCATACCGCGTTTATCCGCGGGAAACAGAACATCCAGTCTCTCATAAACGTAATTTCCGTATTTATTATTCATCCAATCGACTATACCGCTGAGAGGTTTCTTCATCGATACCATAAGCTCCATAATCAGCAAGGCCGAAAGAAACCCATCTCTTTCCGGGATATAATTTTTAAAACCTATGCCGCCTGTCTCTTCGCCTCCCAGGAGTATATCTTTGGTTGTCATAAGTTCACAAATATACTTAAAACCGACCGGTGTCTCATATTGTTTGACGCCGTACTCTTTGCACATTTTAGTTATGAGACCGGTGCCGCATATAGTTTGTATAACTCCGCCTCTCATTTTGCGGTTCTCCAAAAGATGCAGGAGGAGAAGCGCCATTAGTTTATGCCCCGTAAGCACTGTCCCTTTTTCATCCACGATCCCGAGTCTGTCGGCGTCTCCGTCAGTCGCCTCTCCGAGATCGTATTTGCCCCTTTTTACGGCAAGTGCGAAATCACCGAGATGCTTTTCGTTAGGTTCCGGCGCACGCCCCTTGAAAGACGGGTTAATTTCGGCGTTGATGAACTTTAATTTCACTCCCGAACCGGCAAGCACTTCTTTAAGATGCGTTCCGCCGGTACCGTTCATAGAATCCACCAGCACTCTGATCTTCGCCTTTTTGAGCACCTTCATATCCGCGTATTTGCGTATGAAACTAATTTGCGTCGTGATGATATCCGTCCGTTTTATTATTTTTGTTTTTACGCATTCTTCGAACGGCAGTTCCCGCACCTTGCCCTTATACAGCTTTTTCTCGATAGCATCTATGATATCAGAGCCGGCCGAGCCTCCGAAATAACCTTTATATTTGAGGCCGTTGTATGCCGCGGGGTTATGACTGGCAGTTATCATAATGCCGCCGGTCAATTTAAATTTTTTGATATAAAAGCTTACCGACGGGGTCGGACATGGTTCGTCAGAAAGTATGACATTGATGCCGTTAGCCGCGAGCACGGAAGAGACTTTTTCTGCAAATTTGTCCGACAAAAAACGCGTATCGTAACCGACAACTACTTTTTTCTGCCTATATATCCGGCCTTTCTGGGAATTTATGAAATCCGCCACGGCCTGCGCGGCTATACCTACATTTTCAAAAGTGAAATCGTCGGCGATTATCGCTCTCCATCCGTCGGTGCCGAATTTGATCTTGCCCATCATTCCTCCTAGCGTAAACTCATTATCGCCTGTTTATAATCTTTGCTACCGAACACATACGACCCGGCTACCAGAACATTAGCGCCGGCTTTGGTAACGATCTTTGCCGTTTCGGCGTTGATCCCGCCGTCTACCTGGATAAAACCCCGGAACTTTTTGTGTAGTTTCTCTATTTTTTCAACCATTCCGACCATGAATGACTGCCCGCCGAAGCCGGGTTCAACCGTCATGATAAGCACCATGTCCACTTTATCAAGAAAGTCATAAGCTGATTCTATTTGAGTACCGGGCTTAACAGATATACCGACTTTTTTCCCGTTCGACCTTATTTTTTTTATGACTCCGCCCGGATCATTGCATGCCTCAACATGAAAAGTAATAAGATCGCTTCCGGCCTTACTGAACTGGTCTACATATTTTATCGGGTCATCGATCATGAGATGCACATCCATGACCAGTTTCGTGACGGGCCTTATGGCCGCGACCACAAGCGGGCCTATTGTGATATTAGGAACAAACTTCCCGTCCATCACATCCACATGCACCCAATCCGCCCCGGCCTTCTCCACAGCCCTCACTTCCTCCCCCAATCTGCTGAAATCGGCGGATAATATGCTAGGCGCGATCAGTATCGTGTCATTAGTCATAGCAAGCCTCATAATAGTTCAGAGTTCAGAGTTCAGAGTTCGTGGATACGTTGCCGTTTGAAACGTTCCGTACGGCCTTCTCGAGGCCTGTCGGGCTTGGTCCCGCCGAAGGCGGGCCGACAGGCCGAGAGAGAGCGAGATTTCCCGCTGGAGGAAATCGAGCGTGCCGGTAGGAACGTTTCAAACGGCAACGTCAACACAACTTCACAACTTCGCGATCTCCGCCTTTATTTTCTCCCGTACGGCGGATTCAACCTTCCCTATTATAGCCAAATTCAAAAAACTTTCCCTAAAAATTTTGCACGCGGCTTTTTTTATATCGCCTTTTCCAACGGCGTCCAATTTTCCAAGGATCTCTTCCACGTCGGGTATGGTCTTTTCCATCATGAACCTGTCGCCCATCCATAGCATCCTTGTAGACGTATTCTCGAGTGCCATCCTGAATTGCCCCTTGATGAATTCTTTAGCCCTTTTGAGCTCATCGTCTGAAACATGAAAATTTTTCATCTTTTTCAGCTCCGAAAGTACGGCGCTTACGGCATCAACGGTTTTTCGGGTATCAACTCCGGCATGTATGACAAACTCGCTCACATCGCTGTGCCTTTTATAATTTGAAGCTATGTCATAGCAAAGACCGTTCTTCTCCCTCAGTTCCTCAAATAAACGCGAGGACATATTCCCCCCCAGGATCACGTTCAACAGCTCCATAGGGTATTTCTCGGAAATATCCTTTTCTTTAAAAGGAAATCCGATCGCGATATGCGTCTGCTGAATATTCTTATTCGAAAACACCGTCTTATGCTGTTTCTGGTCGATCGTTGACGCTTTGATCGGCGTAGCGCGAAGTGACGTTCCGCAGAATATTTTTTCGGCAAGGTTCTCTATAAGCCCGGGTTTAATACTTCCGGCGGCTATTATGGCCATGTTCGAGGGAATATAATTCTTTTCCCTGAATTTGATCATGTCTTGTCTTGTGAAACTTTTTACGTTCGTGATAGTACCCGTGAGAAGTCGGCCCAGGGGATCTTTAGGCCACATAATACCGGCCAAAAGTTCGTGCACATGGTCGGCCGGCTGATCTTTGTACATTTTTATCTCTTCCACCACGACGAATTTTTCTCTTTCTATCTCAGCCTCGTCAAATTTCGGGGCTAGCACCATATCCGAAAGCACGTCGATCCCCACCTCGGCATAATTCGAGGGAACTTTTACCATGTAACAGGTCGCTTCGTCCGAAGTGAACCCGTTAAGGCTGCCGCCTATCCCTTCAATGTTTTCCTTCAGATCTCTCGTGGTCCTCGTCAGCGTACCCTTAAAAAGCATATGCTCTATCATGTGAGAGAGACCGCTTTCCTTTTCACTTTCGTACCGGCCGCCGACACCTATCCATATTCCAAGTGATACTGATTCCATGTGCGGCATAGTGGAAACGATAGTTGTTAGTCCGTTCTTTAACACTTGTTTTGTATACATCAAACCCCTTTCAACTGTTTTTACTGTCTAGATACCCCTGCAGGATCAGCTGTGCGGCAAGTTTATCCTTCACAAGTTTTCTTTTTTTTCTCGAAACGTCCGCGGTTATCAACAGATTTTCGGCCTCACGGGTAGAGAGACGTTCATCCCACAGAAACACGTTGATCCCGGTAGCATGTTCTATTTTCTTCGCGAATTCTTCGGCATCTTTCGCCCTGAGACCACTCGACCCGTCCATATTCACCGGTAACCCCACGACGATCAATTCAATATTATCTTCCGCGACTAAAGCTTTTATGGCCACGAGCGCGCTCTCGTCACTTTTGCGAAAGATATTTTCCCTGCCAGAGGCGATGAGCTCCATCGGGTCACTTACGGCGACTCCGATGTTCTTGGTACCTATGTCGAGACCGAGTATTTTCATAGTTCAAAGTTCAGAGTTCACAGTTCATCATTCATGGACACGTTGCCGGCCAGAGACGTTCCGTACGGCCTTCTGGAAGCCTGCCGGGCTTGGTCCTGTCGAAGCCGTAAGCTTTTTATGCGCAAACTCCGTTTGCGTGTTACCCAGTCAAAATTAATTTGGCGAAGACAGGCCGGCAGGCGGACAGAGAGCGAGCCCTGCCGCCGGAGCAGGGTGAGCGTGCCGGTAGGAATGTCTCTGGCCGACAACGTGCTCATCCACCATGTACCGCATTCGCCATACCCTCCACGAACTTCGAGATCTCAGCGATCATACGCTTTTTGTTTTTCAGGTTCGCCGCTATAATATTCACGATTGCACTGCCGACAATAACACCGTCGGAATATTTCGCTATTGTCTTTGCCTGTTCCGAAGTGGAAACACCAAACCCAACGCAAACCGGCAACTTGGAACATTTCTTAAAACCCGAGACTTTCTTTTTTACTTCACTTTGGACGGCTTTTCTTGCTCCCGTAACACCGGTAAGCGAAACGTAGTATACAAAACCCCGGGAAAGCGAGGCTATTTTCCTGTATCTTTCAACCGAAGTCGTCGGGGCGGCCAAAAGTATGACAGAAAAATCCGTATTTCTAGCGGCCTCAACCAGTTCCCCCGCCTCTTCCATAGGCGCGTCCGGCACGATCAGCCCATCGACTCCGTTCTTCAGGGAATCGGCAATAAAATTCTTTATACCGTAATTCAAAACAATGTTGTAATACGTCATATAGACGAACGGCGTTGACATTTCTTCACGTAACCGTTTCGCCATGCCCATGATCTTTTTTACCGTCGCTCCGCTTTCGAGCGCCCTCTGGGCGGCCCTTTGTATGGTCGGCCCGTCCGCCATAGGATCAGAAAAAGGTATTCCCAGCTCAATTATATCGACGCCGCTTTTCGACAAGGCTCGAACGATATATTCGGAGGTCCTCATGTCCGGGTCGCCCGCCGCAACATAGGCTATGAACGCGGTCTTATTATACGATTTCAGCTTTTTAAACGTTTCGACCAGTCTGTTCATCGCGCGTCCTTATGGTACTCCCTGATTATATTCAGATCCTTGTCACCCCTGCCGGAAAGACAAACAATAATTATGTCACTCTTACGCGTCTTTTTCACAAGTTTCCTCAAATATGCTATGGCATGCGCCGACTCAAGCGCCGGGATTATCCCCTCCGAACGCGATAACAAATTGACGCCTTCGATCGCCTCATCGTCTGTTATGGAAACATATTGGGCCCGGCGGATAGTTTTATAATAGGCATGCTCCGGCCCGGTACCCGGATAATCAAGCCCGGCTGAAACAGAATGAGCAAGTTTAATTTGACCGTCACCGTCTTCCAGCAAAAGCGTTTTCGTCCCATGCAACACGCCTGTTCTTCCTTTTTCTATCGACGCCGAATGATGTCCTGTCCCGAGCCCGAGCCCAGCGGCTTCGACCCCAAACATTTTAACGGTTTTATCCTTGAAGAACGGGTAGAATAACCCCATCGAATTACTGCCTCCACCCACACAGGCCACCAAATAATCGGGAAGTCTTTTTTCTTTTTTTAGTATCTCTTTTCTCGATTCCACTCCGATCACTGACTGAAAATCCCTGACCATCATAGGATAAGGATGTGGGCCGATCACCGACCCTATTATGTAATGCGTATTTTTTACATTCGTCACCCAGTCACGTATCGCCTCGTTCGTGGCATCCTTGAGAGTGCATGAGCCGCTTTTAACCGGATTCACTTTAGCGCCAAGAAGTTTCATACGAAAAACATTAAGGCTTTGCCTTTCGATGTCTTCCGTACCCATATATACCTCACATTCAAGGCCCATAAGCGCGGCAACCGTAGCCGTAGCAACCCCGTGCTGGCCGGCGCCGGTCTCGGCGATGATCCTTTTCTTTCCCATCCTCAAGGCCAAAAGCACCTGTCCGATCGTGTTATTGATCTTGTGCGCCCCGGTATGCAGAAGATCTTCGCGTTTAAGATAAATTTTCGCGCCGCCTAGTTTCACGGTAAGTTCTTTAGCGAAATATAACGGTGTCGGGCGGCCGGCGTATTCCCTTAGATAATAATCAAATTCTTTTTTGAAAGCCGGCGACGACGCGATGCTTTTGTAAGCCTTTTTCAGCTCATCCAGAGCCGGCATTAAAGTTTCCGGTACAAATCTGCCGCCGAAAGCCCCGAAATAGCCCCTTTCATCAGGCACTCCACCGGACAGTGTCTCACCCGTGTGTTTACGCGTTTTTCGCATTTCTGACAAACTCCTTGAGCTTTTCATTGGATTTCTTGCCTACCGAAGCCTCTACCCCGCTGGCAACGTCAACACCGTATGGACGTAATATTCTTACCGCTTCCGCGACGTTTTGCGCATCCAAACCACCCGCGAGAAAGAAAGGCTTATCGAATTTAACACCTTTTAGGATGCCCCAATCGAATTTTATGCCGGTGCCGCCCATCATCTTCGGATGGTATGTGTCAAAAAGATAATAATCCGCGTCACCGTAGGTTGACGGCGCGACCCCCATTATCTTATCTCCTACGCGAAATGTCTTAATGATCCATACAGCGCGACCCCTGTCCGCCAGTATCTTTTTGATCTCGCGGCAGTAAGCCGGGCTTTCTCCTCCGTGCAGCTGAAGGCAATCGATCCCGGTGAAAATAACTTTATCAGCCGTGTCATTTATGTCGTTATCCCTAAAAAGTCCGACTTTCATGACACCGGCCGGCAGTTCCTCAATGATCGCCTTTATCTTTTCTGGCGAGATATGCCGCGGAGATGCCTCGGCGAATAAAAAACCGACAAGGTCCGCTCCCGCGGCGCATGCCTCAAGCGCGTCCTCGAGATTCGTAAGTCCGCAGATCTTAACTTGGATCAAAGTCATGCCTCCAGTGGCAGGTTAACGGACCACCGGGATCTTTTTCTGAGCTTCGTTAATTAACTCATCCGGGAGTTCGTAGTCCGTAAGTTTACCGGACAAATATTGATCATATGAAGCTAAGTCAAAATGCCCATGTCCGCTGAACATAAAAACGATGCATTTGTCTTCGTTCGTTTTTTTGCATTTCAACGCTTCGTCAATCGCACAGCGTATCGCATGCGCCGTTTCCGGCGCTGGTACGGTGCCTTCCTCTTTGGCGAATATCGTCGCGGCCTCAAAAATACTATTTTGCTGATACGCTCTGGCTTCAACCACTTTCTGATCCACCAAAAGGCTTACAAGCGGCGCCATGCCGTGATACCGAAGCCCGCCGGCATGTATCCCCGGCGGAACGAATGAGTGCCCAAGTGTATGCATCATAAGGAGTGGCGTCATCTGGGCGGTATCGCCAAAGTCGTATCTGTACGGAGCTCTCGTAAGCGTGGGGCACGCGGACGGTTCGACGCCAATTATGTTTATGTTCCGGCCTTTTAACTTGTCTTTCACAAAAGGAAAAGCAAATCCGGCGAAATTACTCCCGCCGCCGCAGCATCCTATCAATACGTCCGGTTGTTCTCCGGCTATCTTAAGCTGCTTCTGAACTTCCTGCCCGACTATGGTCTGGTGCAAAAGCACATGGTTCAGAACACTGCCCAGCGAATATTTAGTGTCGGCATTCTTCGCCGCCACTTCCACGGCTTCCGATATCGCTATGCCAAGGCTTCCGGAAGTGTTCGGGTCCTCTTTCAGTATTTTTCTACCGGCTTCCGTGCGGGTACTTGGCGAAGCGTATACTTTTCCGCCCCAGAGATGCATCAGAAATTTCCTGTATGGTTTCTGGTCATA
This sequence comes from Candidatus Omnitrophota bacterium, assembly GCA_015233235.1. Classification (GTDB taxonomy): domain Bacteria; phylum Omnitrophota; class Gorgyraeia; order Tantalellales; family Tantalellaceae; genus JADFYD01. The sequence goes on from JADFYD010000005.1 coordinate 17,630, forward strand.
ACTGCATCTCACCATGTATATTTCACATTCAAGACCGAATATATTGCAGGCAAAAGCAAGCGCGCTTCCCCATTGACCCGCTCCGGTTTCGGTCGCTATCTTTTTGACGCCTTCTTTTTTATTGTAATATACCTGCGCCACGGAAGTATTCGTTTTATGGCTTCCCGCGGGAGAGATACTTTCATCTTTAAAATAGATCCTAGCCGGAGTCCCCAAATACTTCTCAAGTCTCAGAGCCCTTCGGAGAGGCGTCGGCCTCCACATACGATAAATATCGGCGACTTCGCCGGGGATATCGATATACCGCTCGAGTGAAACCTCTTGTTTGATCAGCTCCATAGGAAATATGGGAGCGAGGTCCGCGGGACCTATAGGCTTTCCGGTGCCGGGATTTATAGGCGGCTTTAACGGAACCGGTAAATCCGGCTGAATATTATACCAGGCGCCTGGCATTTCTTTTTCGCTCAAAACTATTTTGTGGTCGCTCATCGTCATCTCCTTCCGGTTTGTTACGCTATAAGCTCTTTTATATTCTGCTCAACATCATTTGATTTCATCAGTGTTTCACCCACTAAAACGGCATGCGCCCCAAGTTTTTTCACGAACAGAGCGTCTTTACGGTTCTTTATTCCGCTTTCCGAAACAACGATCTTATCATGCGGAATGAACCTGGCAAGATCCTCCGTACGTTTCAAACTTACCTTAAACGTCCCCAGGTCGCGGTTATTTATCCCTATTATCTCAGCTCCGGCATTTATGGCCTTCTCCAGGTCCTTGACATCATGCACCTCTACGAGAGCGTCAATACCGTAACGTTTCGCGATCGCTAAAAATTGTTTAAGGAGTTCCTGGTCCAGGATCCGGGCAATAAGAAGCACCGCGTCCGCGCCGGCAAAAAGCGATTCATACATCTGATACTCGTCGATCAGAAAATCTTTGCGCAGAAGAGGAAGCGCTACTTTTGTCCTTATCTCTCGTAAATATTTCAGATCTCCGCCAAAATATTTCTTATCCGTTAACACACTTATGGCGCTGGCTCCGAATTTTTCATAGGCGATAGCTATTTTAACGGGATTGAAATTACTGCAAATAACTCCTTTCGACGGTGATTTCTTTTTTATCTCGGCTATGAGGCTCAACTTATCCTTACCCTGTATCGCGGTTTTAAAAGCGTGCCGTTGTTTCACAGGTTTTATTTCCTTGATCAGGCTTTTGAGAGTAACGTCGTGCTTTGCCTTTTTGATCTCTTTCCGTTTATTCAGAACAATATCATTCAGCATCATCTATATTCAGCCTTTATTTTTGTTAGTAAATTCCACCAATTCCGCAAGTTTCATTTTGGCTTTGCCGCTTTTCAGCATGCTTATGGCCAGCTCGGCGGCATCTTTATGCGTCTTGGCTTTCCCTGCCACGGCAAGGGACATCGCGGCGTTCATAACAACCATATCAAACTGCGGTCCCGGAACACCGTCGAGAACCCTGCTTATAATTTCAGCGTTACGAAAAGCATCGCCCCCGCTGATACCTGCCGGGGAAGAAACCGATAATCCGAAATCTTCGGGTTTAACAAAATACGTCGAGATCTTACCCTGATTAAGTTCGGTAATTTTTGTTCTGCCGGTTATCGTCATTTCATCCAGGCCATCCTCGCCATGCACTATACAAGCCCTTTTCGAACCGAGGTTTTTCAGGACTTCGGCGATTATCTCCGTAAGTTTGTCGTCAAAAACACCCATCACCTGATGAGTCGCTTCGGCGGGGTTAGAAAGCGGACCTAAAATGTTAAATATGGTCCTCATGCCTATCTCTTTGCGTACGGAAGAAGCGTATTTCATGGCACCGTGATAAAGCGGCGCGAACATAAACCCGATGCCGATCGTGTTGATACATTTTTCGGTCATCTCCGGGCATATATCGATCTTTACTCCCAATGCCTCCAGTACATCCGCACTGCCGGAAGGACTGGAAAGGCCCCTATTCCCGTGTTTGGCGACTTTAATGCCGGAAGCGGCGGCAACGAACATAGCGGCTGTCGATACGTTAAAAATGTTTTTACCGGACCCGCCGGTGCCGCATGTATCGAGAATAATATCATCCGGCCCGGCAACGCGCACATTGATCTTAACAGCTTTGTCCCGCATGACGCGGGCCGCACCTGTGATCTCGCTTATCGTTTCGCCTTTCATCTTTAGGCCCATAAGAAAGGCCCCTATCGCCCCGGGCGCGGCCACTCCCGACATGATCTCGCTAAAACAGTCTCTTGCCTCCTGTTCTGTCAAGTCCTCATGCAAAGCAATTTTTTTAATCGCATCCTTAATATTCATTTTTCCCAGTCTACACCTATTTATGTCAGATTCACAAAATTCTCGAGTAGCCTTTTCCCTTCGCTTGTCAGGATAGATTCCGGGTGAAACTGCACTCCCCAGATCTTCTTATGTTTATGCCTCACGCCCATGATCTCTTTTTCTTTTGTCCATGCTGTCACTTCAAGAGGATCTTTTAAAGTAGCCCGATCTATTATGAGCGAATGATATCTTGTCGCCACAAAAGGCGAATGTATCCCTTTGAATATATCCTCACCATTATGATAGATATCGCTGGTTTTGCCGTGCATTATGCGCGCGGCTCGCACAACTTTCGAGCCAAACACTTCGCCGATAGCCTGGTGCCCTAAACACACGCCCAATATGGGTATTCTGCCTCCGAAAGTCCGTATTACTTCTTCGGAAATCCCTGCTTCCGCAGGCCTCCCCGGACCGGGAGAGATCAATATTTTTTTGGGGGCAAGTTTCTCGATCTCAGCCAAAGTAATTTTATCGTTACGAAATACTTTCAGGCTTTCACCCATTTCACCCAGGTATTGCACGAGGTTATACGTGAATGAATCATAATTGTCGATTACCAGAATCATATCGCTCCTGTTACTTTAGTCCCCGCTCCGCGAAATCGATGGCTTTCATCATTCCTTGCGCTTTGTTTAGCGTCTCTTCATATTCTTTCACAGGATCCGAATCAAGCACAATGCCCGCGCCTACCTGGACATAAGCTGTGTCTGTAATCATCAAAATTGTCCTTATCGCGATACAGAGATCCGTATTCCCAGAAAAACTTATGTACCCGACGCTGCCCGCGTAGAGGCCGCGCCGCGTATTCTCGAACTTATCTATTAGTTCCATGGCTTTTACTTTCGGCGCGCCGGTAACGGTCCCCGCGGGGAACGTCGCCCTGATAAGATCGTAAATATCTTTATCATCTTCCAGCTCACCGACGACATTGCTCACGATATGCATCACGTGGGAATATCTCTCGATATGCATCACGTCTTCCGTTTTCACGGTCGCGAATTTACACACACGCCCGATATCGTTACGCCCAAGGTCAACAAGCATGATGTGCTCGGCGCATTCTTTCGGGTCAGCAAGTAGCTCCATCTCCAGATGGACGTCTTCTTCAATATTCTTCCCGCGCCGGCGTGTGCCCGCGATCGGCCTAAGCTCGACCTGCCTATCTTCACACCTCACCAGTATCTCGGGCGATGAGCCAATGATCTGTTTATCGTCAAAATCCAGATAGAACATATACGGCGACGGGTTAACTGACCGAAGTGCCCTGTAAATGGTGAACGCGTCCGCTGAAGTCTTCCGCATCAATCTTTGGGACGGGACCATTTGGATTATATCTCCTGCGCGGATATGCTCTTTGGCTTTTTCAACTAAGTCACAAAACTCCTCTTTGCTAAAATTAGACACTGCTTTTGTACCTGCGTTCACGGAAGAGACGAGCTCCGGATATTCGAGCGGCTTACCTAATTTCGCCATCACCTTTTTTATCTTTTCGCATGCTTTCTCGTAATTATTTCTCGGATCGTCCCCGACGACACAGTTTGAAATGATCTTGATCTTATGGTCAACATGGTCAAAAACTATCATTGTGTCGGACAGCACGAACTGCATATCCGGTATATTTACGCCGGACTGATTTTTATCCGGTATATCCTCGAAAAATCTCACAATATCGTAGCCTATATATCCTACTAATCCGCCGCAGAAACGGGGCAATCCTTCAAGCTGCACAAATTTAAACTTGTCCATTATGGTTTTTAGTTCCGCCACGGGGTCCTTATGGCACATAAAAGTTCTTTTAGAATTGTTCTCCAGCAGCGTGACCTCTTTCCCCTTGCTCGCTACTACGAGAAGCGGGTCGTGACCGATAAAAGAATATCGCGCCAAATGCTCGCCGCCTTCTACGGACTCAAGAAGAAATGAGAACGCTCCTTCCTTGGTTTTCAAAAAGCAGGACAGCGGCGTATCAAAGTCCGCCAATGTCTCCGCGTAAACGGGAACGACATTGCCCTGTTTGCATAGCTTCAAAAAAGTCTCTTTGTCCGGATAGAACATATTTTTAGCCTTTGTAAACGTCTTTTGGTTCAAAAACTCTTTCACCCTCGATGTTCAACTCACCCCTATCGTTCACCTTGCTGAAATAGCATGTGAAAAATCCCTCATGGCACGCGGCGCGGTTCTGTCTCACTTTAAAAAGGATAGAATTATTCGCGCAATCCACATAGACCTCTTTCACTTCCTGCACGCAGCCAGATGTCTCACCCTTTAGCATAAGTCTGCCTTTCGATCTTCTGAAAACATAGACTTTTTTTTCTTCCATAGTTTTCCTGACCGCGTCTTTATTCATGTAACAAAGCGTAAGGACCTTGCCGGTGGACGCGTCCTGTACGACCGCCGGGATCAGCCCCTTGTCATCAAAGTTTAGGTCATCAATAAAATTCATTTATCACCTCTCGGGTTCAGGGTACTTGGTACTTGGTACTTGGTACTTGGTATTTGGTACTTGGTATTTGGTTCATAGTACCACAAACCAAATACCATAAACCAAGTACCAGATACCAACATTACAACTAGATTCTCATTCCCTCACAACTATCCCACGCCCTGACAAGAACGCCTTCACTTCCCCGATCGTATACTCCTTAAAATGGAATATCGACGCCGCGAGCGCCGCGTCGGCTTTGCCTTTGGTAAAAACGTCTTCAAAATGCTCTTTTTTACCGCAACCGCCGGAGGCGATCACAGGAATACCGACCGCCTCAGAAACGGCGCGCGTCAGTTCTATATCAAAACCATTCTTCGTGCCGTCCGCGTCCATGCTGGTCAAAAGTATTTCTCCGGCACCGTAGAATTCGGCCTTTCTTGCCCAGCCAACGGCGTCGATGCCGGTCGATTCCCTGCCGCCTTTGATATAAACTTCCCATGTATTTTTGCCGCTGCGTTTAGCGTCGATCGCCACCACTATACATTGTGAACCAAATTTATCGCTTGCCATTTTCACTAGATCCGGATCAGCAACGGCCGAAGTGTTTATCGATACTTTGTCGCATCCGGCGTTCAGGAGCGCCCTAATATCCTCGATGGATGAGATCCCTCCGCCGACTGTAAAAGGCATAAACACTTTTTCTGCGACCCTCTTCACGACTTCGACCATGGTTTTCCGTGCTTCATAACTTGCGGTAATGTCCAGGAACACCAGCTCATCGGCGCCTTCGTCGTTGTAAATTTTCGCGTTCTCTACCGGATCACCGGCATCGCGCAAGTTCAAAAATTTCACGCCTTTTACGACACGTCCGTCTTTAACATCAAGGCACGGTATGATCCTCTTAGCCAACACTTATGGCCTCCTTAAGGTCAAGTGTACCGTCGTATATCGCGCGCCCCACAATAACACCTATCAGCCCTTTAGTTTCGAGTGCTTTAAGCTTCCTTATATGCGCAATGTTCTTTATCCCGCCCGCGTAGAACAGTTTAAGGTTCGTGACCGATAATATTTTTTGTATCATCCCGATATTCGGGCCATTCAATGTACCGTCCTTTGAAATATCGGTGTAGATTATCTGTTTTGCCCCGTATGCCTCGATCTCCATAAGCGCGTCAAATATGCTCATACCGGAGGAATTCAGCCACCCGTGTGTCCGCACTAGACCGTTGTCAGCGTCGACGCTGAGGATGATCTTCGAACCGTATTTCGAAAAGATATCTTTCACAAAATCCGGGTCTTCAAAGGCTTTTGATCCTACTATAACCCTATAAACACCCATTCCAAGAGCTTTTTCTATATCCTCTTTTGTTCTGTACCCGCCTCCGACTTCAAGCGGGACCTTTACTTTTTTTATTATTTTCTTAATCTCGCCAAGGTTGACCGGCCGGCCCTCTTTAGCGCCGTCTAAATCTATGATGTGCAGGAGCTCCGCGCCGCATTCTTTCCATTTTAGCGCAGCCTCTACAGGCGATAGATCGTAACTGATCTTATCGCCGTAACTGCCCTTTTTCAAGCGCACGGTCTTTTTTCCGATAATGTCAATAGCAGGTATTATTTTCATATATTCACAAAATTCCTTAAAAGCTTTAACCCGTTAGCCTGTGACCGCTCCGGATGGAACTGGAGAGCGAAAACATTCTCTTTCCAAACGGCCGAAGTAAATTCAAGACCGTAGCGGGTTTTCCCGACGGAGTACCTCCCGTCCAAGGCATCGCAGTAATACGAATGCACGAAATAAAAATAGCTGTTGTTTTTTATGCCTTTAAATAACGGGCACATGTCGTTTTTTATATCGACCGTATTCCAACCCATATGCGGAACTTTCAGATTTTTTACGGCCGGGAATTTCTTTACCTCGCCTTTTATGAGCCCAAAACATGCGGCCCCGCCCGACTCTTCGCTTTCGTCAAAAAGAAGCTGAAGACCCAGACAAAGCCCGAGGAAAGGCTTACCCTTTTTTATCTCAGCGAGAATTTGTTCGACAAATCCTCCTTTATTAAGTCCATCCAGGGCATCCCGCACAGCGCCGACGCCGGGAAGTACTATTCTTTCCGCCGATACTAAGGCTCCGGGTGTTTCGGCGATCAACACATCTTCTCCGATATACCGAAATGCGTTATAAACACTGCGCAAATTCCCCGAGCCATAGTCGATTATAGCTATCATATTACAGTATCCCTTTACTCGACGGCACATCACCCGCGCGGCGCCCGTCTAAGCGTGTTGCCTCGTCAAGCGCCATTCCGAGAGCCTTGAACACCGCCTCCAGATAATGGTGCATGTCTCCGTCATCGCCGCTTATTGCTATGTGCAGGTTAATGCACATTTTTTTGGCGAAACTTTCAAGAAAATCTTTCGCGTAATGAAAAGAATAACCCTCTTCTTCTTTTGTCCCGGAAAAATCTATTTTCCCGGGCACCGAGACTTTAAACGCGAACCGGTTCGAGAGATCCACCAGGACCTTGGCGCTTACCATGTCCATCGGCACCTCGGCCCAGGCCGTTCGTTTTATCCCTTTCGAATCACCGAGCGCTTTCTTGAACGCCTCGCCGAGAGCGATGCCTAGATCCTCATTCAGATGATGTTTATCCACATGCGTGTCGCCCGACGCTCTGAGATCGATGTCAAAAAAACCGTGATACGCAAGAAGTGTAAGCATGTGGTCCAGGAACCCGATCGTGGTGGCAATAGAAGCCTTCCCTTTCCCGTCGATGTTAAGACTCTCGATCTTAATTTGCGTCTCTTTAGAATTTCTCTCATACTCGGTCTTTCTGGCACCTATTTTTATTTCAGGAGTTACCTTTTTGCAAAAAATCCCCATGACACCTCCTTAGATCTATTCAGTTTTAGCTACCGGGGCCTTGACCGCCGCCGCTTCATCCGCCGCTACACCGCATCTCACCCTGACCGAATCCCAATGTTTCTCCAGTTTTTCAAGCGCCGTCATCTCCTTCACCCAATCGGCGGAGGCGCATAACGCTTTTTTAGAATACGATATTACATGTGAACTTTTTATAAAAGTTCGCAGATTGAGCCCCGAAAAAAACCTCGCCGTGCCGCCGGTCGGAAGCACATGGCTTGGCCCGGCTACGTAATCTCCAAGCGCAACAGGCGTATATTCACCAAGGAATATCGCCCCGGCGTTGGAGACTCTTTTACAGAGCCTATTTGGGGATTTCACCATAAGGTGAAGATGTTCCGGCGCCAGACGATTCGCGACATCCACCGCCTCGTTCAGGTTCTTGACTTTCACGACAAAACCCCTCATCGCCGGATCTTTGTGAAAAATATTGAATATTTTTTTCGACGGTGTGACGAGTATGGAGAGACCCTTATGAGGTTCTGCCTGCGCCAGAAGGTCTTCTTTAAGATAATCCACGTTAATGTTATGGTTCGCGATAACAAACGCCTCGCTGGGACCGGCCAGCATATCTATATCGCAATATCCGAAAACCTGTCTTTTCGCCTCGGTAACGAATTCATTGCCCGGCCCTATTATCTTGTCGACGGCGGGAATAGTTTTAGTACCGAACGCCATCGCGCCTATCGCCTGGGCGCCGCCGATCTTATATATCTCGTCGACCTTAAGAAGATTAGCCATAACAAGTATGTGCGGATCGATACTTTTATACTTGTTGGGCGGTGACATCATTATTATTTTTTTGACGCCGGCTATTCTGGCGGGAAGCACGGTCATGTAAACGCTTGAAACAAGAGGCGCCGTGCCGCTCGGAACATATACGCCGACCTTTTCGATCGGCTCGAACTTCTCTCCGAGCTCTATCCCGGCTTCGTGTTTCATCATCCAGGATTTCGGCATCTGATTCTTGTAAAACTTATTGATGTTCTTAATTATTTTTTTAAGCGTCTCTACAAGTTCCGGCTTTATGTCCTGATAAGCCCCGCTGATCTCGGCTTCGGAGACTTTGAGTTCCTTTTTAGTCAATTCTATTTTATCAAACTTCTTTGTGAATTTAATTAAGGCGTTGTCACCGTCAGTGCGTACAGACTCGAGTATGCCGGAGACTTTCTGCTGAAGGCGCCTGCGCCCCTGGTCGTTCCTGTTAACGAGTGCCTCAAACGCCGCGCTTCCTACTTTTATGCTTTTCATGAGATACCTCTTGTCTTACCGTTAGTTCAAAGTTCAAAGAAACTGTCATCCCGGAAAACCTGAGCCACGTTCTTTGTGGCGAAGGTTTATCCGGGATCTAACACGTCGCCACACTCATCACATTCCAGATCCCGGATATTTCTGCCGGATGGAATCCGGCAGAAATTCCGGGATGACAGTGCTGGATCAACGCCCCCTATCCCATCCTTCTGATGATTTCCTCCGCTTTCGCGAATGCCGCGGCTATCCCGGACGCATCCTTACCGCCTGCCTGGGCAAAGAACTCATTTCCTCCGCCGCCGCCGGATATTAACGGCGCTATTTCGCCGATTATGTTTTTCGCGTTTATACCCTTCGCGACCAGATCCTTTGTCACAAGACATTGCAGTGTAACTTTACCGGCAACGTCACTAGCAAGGATAACAACACAGCTTTTGACTTCTTTTTCCAGATAAAGCAGCGCCTTTTTAACCGTCCCACCGTCAATATTTTTCCAGGATAGCGCAAGTAAAGGCACAACGCCGCAAAGTTTAATGTCGCTTATCGCGGTATTCAGATCACTCTTGAGCCGATTAAACGCATCGGCTTCTTTATTCTTCTCAAGCGCTTTCATCTCTTCCGATATTCTACGGCCGGCCTCCTCAAAAATGGGCTTAAGCTCCTCTTCATAGCGTCTCGCAAGTTCGGCATCAACTGCCTTCTTATCCAAAAGAACCGCTTCGGATAATTCAAGCGCCGGGGACAAACCCTCCAGACCGGAAATGATCTTAGCCGCACCACCGATACGCAAAACCGATACGGTAAAGTCATCGAACATTTTCTTTATGGTCACACGCATCCATTCTTCCGCTTTTTGCCCCGTCAGAGCCTCAATACGTCGTACACCGCTCGCGATGGAAGTCTCTCCGGTTATTTTCAGAAAACCTATTTCTTTCGTATTTTCGACATGGCTACCGCCGCAAAGTTCCTTGGAAATATCTCCGACAGAGACAACCCTGACCTCATCCCCATATTTGTCGCCGAAAAACGATAGCGCGCCTTCCCTCTTGGCTTCACTCATAGAAGTCACTCTCTGCGCGACAGATTCGGATAGAGCTATCCACTTATTCACAAGTGACTCGACCTCTACGATCTCTTTGTCGGTAAGTTTTTTCATATGCGTAAAATCAAAACGGAGTCTCGAATCGTTCACCATCGAACCAGACTGTTTAATGTGCCCGCCTAGCACCTTTCTCAATGCCGCCTGCAAAAGATGCGTAGCCGTGTGGTTCATAGCGGAATATTTTTTGCTTTCCACATCTATATTAAGCGTCGCTTTGTCTTTCAGTGCGAATGCGCCTTTCTTGGCAAATGTTTTTAAAATTATCCTTTGGTCCGTTTCACACGTATTTAAGATCTCCAGGATATTGTCCCCCTTTCTGATAAACCCTTTATCTCCGGCCTGACCACCGCTTTCCGCGTAAAAAGCTTTCGGCTGCGGCGAAATTAAAATTTCCGCGCTTTCGCCTTCCGCTATGCCGTGCGCGGTTTTTTCTTCCTTCAAGATGAACACTATTTCGACATCAAGAGGGAGTTTTTCCGAAAACACCGGTTTCGGCGCACCACTGAAAGAATCGGGTTTAAAAATAAAATCCGAAGTGATATTGCTGCCCTTACGCGAAGACTCCTTCCTTTCCTCCATACATTTGTCGAACCCTTGTCTGTCCAGTTTCACATTTCTCGCCGCAACGGCTTCTTCTACAGTCTCATACGGCATACCGTACGTATCGACCAATTTAAAGATCTTATCGCCCGACAGGGTCTTATCGCCCAAAGCAAGCATTTCGTCAAGGATCGGCATTGCCGTCGTTAAAGTCTCACTGAACCTCTTTTCTTCTTCTTTTACTATCGCGCTTATGTATTCTCTCTTTTCTTCGAGCTCAGGATAAGTGTTCTTCATGAGTCCCGTCACAACCGGAACAATTCCATACAGGAACGGCTGTGTTTGTTTGCTTTTTAAATATGCCCTTCTAATAAGTTTGCGGATAACGTATCCCTGTTTCTCGTTAGAGGGCGATACCCCGTCGCATATTGAGAACACCGAACTCCTGATATGATCCGCGATCAGGTTGAGCCCGGCCTGCGGTATGCTTTGCGCGCTTTCACCCAGTTCTCTTTTAACGGCTTCAATTATCGGGATAAACAAGTCCGTGCCGAAATTCGATTGCACGCCTTGCACGACCGCCGTTATCCTCTCGAGTCCCATCCCCGTATCTATATTTTTGCTCGGCAAAGGTTTTAGGCTGCCATCGGGCTGTCTGTCAAATTGCGTGAATACGAGGTTCCATACTTCAATAAAACGGTTACAATCGCAAGCGGGTGTACAGTCCGGTTTCCCACAGGCTTTATCGGCACCCCAATCGTAAAATATTTCCGAACAGGGACCGCATGGTCCGTTCGGCCCGTCTTTCGGAGCGTTAGCCGGCCAAAAATTATCTTTTGGCCCGAGCTTCACGATCCTTTTCTCGGGTACTTTCACGATATTACGCCAGATATCGTATGCTTCGCTATCTTCGAGATAAACAGAGACCCACAGTCTTTCCTCCGCGAACTTCATCTCGCGCGTCATGAATTCCCACGCCCACATGATCGCATCCTTTTTAAAGTAATCGCCGAAGGAGAAATTCCCGAGCATCTCAAAAAATGTGTGGTGCCGCGGCGTACGGCCGACATTGTCGAGGTCCCCGGTCCTAAGACACTTCTGGCATGAGGCTGCCCTTTTGTAAACGACATTTTTCCCCATGAACTGTTCCTTGAACTGGTTCATGCCGGCGCCGGTGAACAGTAACGTCGGGTCGTTGCGCGGAACAAGCAAATCACTCGCCGTTACTTTGTGCCCCCTCGCCTCGAAAAACTTCAAAAATCTGTCGCGGATCTCGTATGAATACATGTATAGCTCGTTTTCGTTATTCGTTTCCCTAATAACCGTAATGCTTCTTCACCGCATTCTCGATCTTGTCCAGCAACTTCGGGTTCTCTTTTAAATAAACCCGCGCGTTCTCTTTACCCTGACCGAGTTTCTCTTCCTCATAAACATACCACGTACCGGTCTTTTTAATGACACCGGACTCTTCCCCCATGTCGATGGCGCACGCAGACCTCGAAATACCCTCATCGAACATGATATCGAACTCGGCCTGTTTAAAAGGCGCCGCAAGTTTATTTTTCGCGACTTTGGCCTTTACGCGATTCCCTACTATAGTCTCGCCTTTTGTAAGCGATGCGATCTTGCGAAGGTCTATCCTTATTGAAGAATAAAATTTTAGCGCCGTACCGCCCGTGGTCGTCTCGGGATTGCCGTACATTACACCTATCTTCATCCTTAACTGGTTAATGAATATCATGCAAGTTTTAGTTTTGCTGATCGCGGCAGTCAGTTTCCTAAGCGCCTGACTCATAAGGCGCGCCTGAAGACCCACATGCGAAGCACCCATTTCACCTTCTATTTCTTTCCTGGGGGTAAGCGCCGCGACAGAATCTACCACGATAAGGTCCACCGCATTACTCCTAATAAGAGTTTCCGCTATGTCAAGTGCTTGTTCCCCGTCATCAGGCTGGGATACCAAGAGATTATCCAGGTTCACGCCGATTTTTTTAGCGTATCCCGGATCGAACGCGTGCTCCGCGTCGATAAAAGCGACCTCTCCACCCGCTTTCTGGGCATTTGCCAAAATGTTCAGGGTAAGAGTGGTCTTCCCGCTAGATTCCGGACCGTAGATCTCAACTATCCTTCCCCTCGGAACACCCATGATACCGAGCGCAACATCCAGAGTCAAAGCCCCGGTAGGTATGACATCCACTTTAACTACCGAATCTTTCCCCATCTTCATTATGGCGCCTTCGCCAAAATCCTTGTGTATCTTTGATAGCGCCAGTTCCAGAGCTTTAGACTTTACCTCTTCTTTTTCCCTTTTAGCTTCAAGCTTTTCTTCTTTTGTTTCAGGCTTCTCGTGGACTTTTGCCGGTTCTTCCGGCTTGTCCGCATGAGCTTTCGCGATTTCTTTCTTGGGCATACCTTCCCCCTTTATTAATATTAATATTTACAAACCAGGCTTCATTATACTGACTCCCCTCACACCTTGTAAAGGCTTTTGACGTATATCTCCACTATCAGTCATACTTTTCCGATCCTGCGTTTACCTCTTGTGATCTTTTTGATGCTTTCCGGCACGGGAAGGTTTTCCGGCATGGTTCCGCCGAGATCCTTAATAGTCTGGCGAACTTTCCTTCCGACTTCAAAATGAGCCTGATTTGCCCGACTTTTGTCTCTTAGTTGTTCGCGACGGATTTTCTCTTCTGTTTGTGTCGTCCGGAACAAATTTGCCGCAAGCTCGGTACTTCCCATATGATCGAGTATTTTTTGGTTTTTATTTAATTCTTTACACTTGTTGATATCACTCTGCCTAAGTCCGCCATACAACCCTCTGTACCCATGAT
>JADFYD010000005.1:31152-31560 GCA_015233235.1 Candidatus Omnitrophota bacterium
CGTTCCTCCTCGGTCTCAAGTTTTCGGTATTCATCCGATAATTCCTGCCGCCGGGTCTGGATCGCAAAATACGTTTGCCCCACCGCGACTATTTTCTTACCCGGGTCAGCATTTTGAATGATCAAATAACACGCATAACGTGACAATTTAACATCCTCAATGTTTCTTCTGGCACCTGACCCTATGTCGACCATTTCGAGGTACTCCTCGAAATGGTTCGCAATATTATGTCCACTATTAGCACAGGCTTCCTTGGCCTTATCGATAACCGGCAAAAAATGACGGTATTCAGAATACCCCAGTATCTCCGAGATCTTCCGCGCGGACCAGCACTCCCGCCTCTGCTTATTGACAACCCTCGCCATTTCAAACACCGAACCATTCTCAGGTCGCTTCGTCCTATACATT
>JADFYD010000060.1 GCA_015233235.1 Candidatus Omnitrophota bacterium
AAACTGACGGAAGTGACGAAGAGAGGTAAGGGGTCGGAGATCGTGAAGGAAGAGAGGGCATGAAACAGCGTGAACTGGTGATAGTGGGCGGCGGCCCGGCGGGAATGGCCGCGGCTCTTGAAGCGCATAAAAGCGGCGTAAAGGATATTTTGCTCCTTGAAAGGGACCAGTATCTTGGCGGTATCCTTAACCAATGTGTGCACACCGGGTTCGGTGTAAACTATTTCAAAGAAATACTAACCGGCCCGGAATATGCCGATAGGTTTATAAAGAAAATAAAGGCCGTTCCCGAAATTGAGATAAGTTTAAGGACCTTTGTGACGGCTTTATCCGCTGACAAAGTACTGACATATCAGAAGCCCGGTAAAATAGAAAAAGTGCGGGCCCGGGCCGTGATCATGGCCACCGGCTGTCGCGAACGGACGAGAGAAATGGTGCATATCGCGGGAACCCGCCCCGCCGGGATATTTTCCGCGGGGCTCGCGCAAAAGCTGATCAATGCCGAAGGGCTTTTGCCCGGAAGGGAAGTCGTTATCGTGGGTTCGGGCGATATCGGCCTAATTATGGCCCGCCGTTTTGTTTTGGAAGGTGCGTCAGTTAAAGCTGTTGTCGAGATACAGAATAAAACAAGGGGACTTGTGCGCAATGTCGTCCAATGTATACAGGATTTTGATATACCTATGTATTTCAGACATAAGGTCAAAAAAATATACGGTAAAGACAGGGTGGAGAAGGTAAAAATTGTTAAAGTTGACGATGCTTACAATGAAATTGCCGATTCGGTCTTTGAAATAAAGTGTGATACGTTGCTTGTATCTGTCGGGTTGATCCCGGAGAACGAGCTTATAGAATCAGCCGGAGTTGTTATAGATAAAAAAACGAATTCTCCGGTCTCCGAAGAGACTAATAAAACCTCGCTTCCAGGTGTTTTTGTGTGCGGCAATTCGTATAAGGTGTATGACCTAGTGGATTCGGTCACAAAGGACAGTGAGCTCGCCGGGCGCCAGGCGGGGGAGTACTTGCGGAACAAATAGCGTGTCAGTCGTTAGTCGTTTGTCTCTAGTCGTTAGTTGGGAGTAGGTGCCAAGCGTTTGTTGGCCAACATAAAACTAACGACAAACGACTAGCAACTAACGACTGGCTTGTGACAAAGGAGTTTTTATGATCAAGGAGTTAACATGCATCGAGTGCCCCAAGGGCTGCTCGATGAAAGTCGACGTTGAGAACTGCAGGGCCGTGAAAGTCGCCGGCAATAATTGTCCGAAGGGCGTGAAATACGCAGAACAGACGATAGCAAAACCCCAAAGGATCCTGACCTCATCGGTGCTTTCGGAAGGGCTGGCGCTAAAATTGGTTCCCGTCCGTACCGATAAGCCTATTCCCAAAGCTCGCCTTGCCGAAGCGATGGATGAGGTAAAACGCCTTCGCGTGAAAAAGCCGGTTGTCGCCGGCGAAGTGGTGGTGGAGCGGTTTCTGGGTCTTGAGGTAAACCTCATTGCCACTAGAGACGCAGAAATCCGGTAAAATCGTTTGCACATGGCTGTCTTTGGGATTAAAATAACCCGGGGTAGTGTCCCCGGAGGGATGTATGCCTACATTTGAGTATAGAAAATACTACAGGGCCGACGCGGTCCTTAAGGTCAAATACAGGACCATTAAAGAACCCGTTATAAGCGGTGTCGCATTCTCAAAGAACATAAGTTCGGTGGGTATCAGCATGCTCACAAGCGCGAGTTTTGAGAAAGGCGCCGAGCTTGAGCTCAACGTATATTTAAAAGAAGGGGAAAGGCCGCTTTTCGCGAAGGGGAAAGTACTGTGGCTTATACCTTGCCAGGTTGGCGCGAAGAAAAATAAGAAATATTACACCGTCGGCGTGCAGATATATGAAATGTCGCCGGAACACGCGATAATGCAGTCTGATTTTGTTAAAGACGTGATCACGGCGCAAAGTGACGAAGAGAGCAGAACAATAATCAAAAACCTTGAAGAAGAAGAGTTGAAATAGAGGGGACACACGTATGCGCAAACTATCTTTATTTCTAGTCTCTGCCCTTGTTTTATCGGGTTTTATCTTTGTACCCTCTCTCCGGGCGGAAGACATAAAATCCCATGGAAAAGCCGCCTCTTCAGCGCAACAAGGTACCGATGTCTCCTCTAATGGTCCGATGAACAAGGTAAAGAACGGTCTCATGAATCTACTCGACGCGCCGTGCGAACTCCCCGGCACCATTATGCGCACGTCAAAAGAAAAAGGCATATTCCCGGGTCTGACGGAAGGCGTGTTTGACGGTGTTCTTAATACCTGGGTGAGGGCTATCGTCGGGGTTTTTGAGATAGGTACATGCCCTGCGCCTTATCCGGGGAATTATGACCCGGTCCTCGAAAAGCCCAAATTTCTCACGCGATAATAAACCGTGTTATTTACTCCGCAAGGCCGCTATTAAACGCTGTTGCATGATGATCTTCTCGAGCTCCGCTTTGTCACGTCCGTTTAATTCCTGTTTGACTATCGTGAGCGCCTGAAAAAGCTGCAGATTTTCGTTCAGCGGATCGCTGTAAACTTTGTCCACGTATTTTATCAGTTCCGCGGAAGTAATATTGAATGGCAGGTAACGTTCAAAATATTCCTGTTCTATTTTTTGTTTGTTCTTTTTGGAAACTACGGTAAACCCGTAACTATAGCCCTGGTACAGGCTGTTTATGACTATCACTTTCATACTGTCGGCGTTCGCTCCTTTTAGCTGCCCGATCTCTTTCCACTCCGCTCCGGTAAATCCTGTATTCCCGGCCGCGCCGTAAGAATCAAGAGAAAAGGCAAAAAGAACCGACATCGCAAGGATCAACAATAACACTTTGTGTTTTAACATAGTCCACCTCATTTTTTAACATTATACCCTAAAATTGTTCAAGCGTACATCTGATACATTCAAGTTCAAAATAGTTTGGGTTTGTGGTAATATTATTAAGAAAATATGGCGATTTATCAATTGTTAGTTTCAACCAGAGAAGGGAAGCGAGATGAAAGTATATTTGGCCGGTTACAATGTCGATACATCTATCCTTAAGGAGCTTGAGAACAAAGCGGGTAAAAGGAACGATCTTACTCCGGAAGTCCTCTCAGCCGCGTATGCCCGCATAAGCCGCGATCCGCGCCCCATTAACGAGATCAGAAAGGACGCGCGCGAAGAAGTTGAAAAATCCCGGAAGTCGAATTCGACCATTATTTTCAAAATGGGACATCATTCGGTCGCGGAACATGCCGTATTCAATCTGGATATTATCGGTGTTTCGCGCCTGGCGATGGAAGAGCTCGAAAAGTTCAGGCTTTCCGCGTATACGGAAAAATCCCAGAGGTATATCACCCTGGACAAGGGTTTTGTGATCCCGAAAGAAATAAGAGGGACAACGCTGGAAAGTAAGTTCGTGAAAATGGTAGGCATACAGAACGAGGCGTACCTGAAACTGTATGAAAAATTAAAAGAGCACACTTTTAAAAAATTCCCGGACCTTGCCGCTGACCCCAAAAAGCACAACCTTTTGGAGGGCTGGGCGAAAGAAGATGCGCGCTACATAACTCCGCTCGCGGCGGAGTCGCAGGTCGGAGAGACCATAAACGCGCGTAACCTTGAACTGCTTCTTCGGAGGTTCGCTTCAAATCCGCTGACCGAGGTAAAAGAGCTTGGGCGCGAGATATACGCTTTGGTTTCGGAAGTTGCCCCGTCCATTATCATTTTTAACGAGGCGAATGACAGGGATTCTAAGACATATCCAGAACTTAAGGGCTTTGCCGAAAAGTTTACGGGGAAAGGCAAAACAAAGACAGGGACGGGACTGAAAGACGTGGAACTTGTCGGTTACACACCCGGCGCGGATGACGCCGTAGGTGCGGCACTTATGCATACTTCATCGGCGATGGCGTATGCCGAATGCGTAAAAACGGTGCGAAAAATGAGCGTAAAAGACAAAAAGGAACTCTTCAAAACTGCCTGGAAAAATATGCAGTTTTACGATTCCATGCTCAGAGAATTTGAGTATGTTAATCTGACGTTCAATATTGTCCTTTCTTCGGCGTGTTTCGGCCAGCTTAAACGTCACCGCATGTCGACGATCACTTCTCAATCATATGATCCGTCTCTGGGCATCACCGTCCCGGAGGCGGTAAAAGACATAAAAATGGAAAGATACTTCAGGGAAATTGCGGATAAGTCCGCGGACCTTTACCGTATGATCCATAAAAAATGTCCGGTTGCGGCTCCGTACATACTTACTAACGCTCACAGAAAACGCGTTCTTATGAGGGTTAACGCGCGCGAGTTGTACCATATCTCGCGCCTCAGGGAAGACAAGCATGCGCAGTGGGACATAAGGAACGTATCCTCCGCGATGTCGGAGGAAGCTAAGAAAGCGATGCCCCTCACTCTGGGGCTTATTGGGGGTAAGGACAGGTATAACGAGATCTATCGCGGGATCTTCGGCTCTTTGCCGAAAGTCTCCGAGGCCGTACTCCCGGGCGCGAAAAAAATAAAATGAAGATCAGAACTAAACTTTTAGTCGGTTTTGCCGCGATAATATTTTTGGTTTTGCTGGGCGGTGTTCTATCTCTCGTACAGCTTGACCGGATGGCGCAGCCTCTCCACAGCGAAATGCCTCAAAATATCAAGGCCGTATCGGGTCTTATGTATTCGGACACGCTTGCCCAACTCATCAGGTATTACGATGAGGTCTTGACCCAATCCGCCAGAAATTATGTATTCACGCATAACGCGAAATGGAAGAACAAATTTTTAGAGACCGAGCCTAAATTGAACGAAGTGATACAAGAGGCCGTGGAAAAAGGCGATGTGCTGGACAAACGGATATTTGACGGAGTCGCCGCGGCGAACAGAGAGCTTATCGGCACCGACAAAAAAGCGCTTGCACTGGTAGACGCCGGCAACGGCCAGGAGGCCGCGGTACTTTTAGAGACCGGTGAATATCTAAAATACAAGACGGCGTATGAAGAGGGCCTGGGAAACTACGCTAAGAAACGGGGACGGGGGATAGACGAGGCCAAAGTCCCGTCCAGCCAAATTTTGATCTTCATGGTAAAAAAAGTGGACACGCTTATCGCCAGCAGCCGGCAGATCGTGATCGTGTTCATAGCGTTAGTCATTTTTGTGGCGGCCCTTTTGTTCGTCTTTTTGGCGGGATCCATAACAAGGCCCATACTTTTTCTCACAAAAGTTGTCAGCAGAATAAGCCAGGGCGAATTGTCAGAAAGGGCCGTAGTGGATTCCTGGGACGAGATAGGGGACCTGGCCCATTCCTTCAATCGTATGGCCGACAACCTCGTCGAGGACATAAAAAACCGCAGGGAAGTGGAAGAGGAACTGAAAACGCTCATCGTGCACGATTCGGTCACCGGGCTTTTCAACTACAAACATTTTATGGATAAGCTCAAAAGCGAGTTCTCGCGCGCGGACAGGATGAAAAATCACTTATCGCTTGTCATGCTCGACATAGACTACTTCAGGTCCGTTAACGATGTCTACGGACATAAAATGGGTGACCTGGTCTTGAAACAAGTGGGAGAGGAAATATTGAAGTCGCTTAGAAATTACGACTTGGCCGCGCGTTACGGAGGAGAAGAATTCGCGGTGCTCTCACCCGAGACGACGGCTGAACAGGCGGGGAAACTCGCTCAGCGTGTAATAGATAATCTCAATGCGCGTGTTTTCGGGGATAACAATATAAAGCTTAAGTTCAGCATCGGCGTAGCGAATTATCCAGCCGATAAGGCGACGCGGGATGTGGACCTCCTCATATTGGCCGACAGGGCTTTGGCCAAAGCCAAAGAAGAGGGCGGGAACAAAGTGTGTCTTTACGGGTCAGTCAGCGAGGCCGGGGCCGCGGTACAAAACGGCGTTACGGACGTCGAGATGAACGAACTGCAGAAAAAAATAGATAAATTGCAGGAACGCGCCAATCAAAGCCTTGTGGAATCGATCATCGCGTTCGCCAAGACGATAGAAGCTAAAGACCACTATACATGGGAACACGTGGAAAATGTTGTTCTGTACGCCACGAAGATAGCGAAAAGGCTTAAACTTCCCGAATGGCAGGTCGAGCAGATCAGGCGTGCCGCTACTCTTCACGACCTGGGGAAAGTGGGTATTAAGGAAGAGATACTCAACAAACAATCAAGGCTTACTGAAATAGAATATGAGGAAATAAAGCAGCATCCGCGTATCGCGGCAGATATACTGCGGCCGCTCCATTTTCTGCACGACATTATTCCACTTGTTCTGCATCACCATGAGATGTGGAACGGCGAAGGGTATCCTTTCGGATTGAAAGGAGAGGAAATACCGCTTGGCGCGCGCATCATAGCGGTGGCTGACGTGTATCAGGCGTTGATATCCGACCGGCCTTACCGCAAATCTTTTACGAAAGAAGAAGCGATGGATATACTCGCGAAGAATAGCGGTACTAAATTTGACCCGGAACTGGTGGAGCTGTTCCTTGAGATAGTGCGCGAAGATTAACGAGAGGTGGGGCGATGGAACAGCTGATCTATGGGATAAGGTCCTATTTCAAACAAAAGATCTCACGCGGAACTTTTTTGAAGATATTTTCCGGAGCGGCGGCGTATTTCGCGGTCAATAACGCTTTGCTCCGGTTCGCTTTCGCGAAGAATGCCGCTTCGGACGGCCGCCCGGTTAACAAGATAAAAGGGGACCATGACCTGGTTCTCGCGGAAGGCGCTTCCCCTTACGACAATACCGCCAAAGCGGTTCTCGCCATGGGCGGTATGTCGAGATTCGTGAAAAAAGGCGACATCGTAGTGGTGAAGCCGAATATCGGCTGGGACAGGGCGCCTGAGTACGGCGCGAATACCGATCCGGGCGTCGTGGCGGCGCTGGTGGAATTGTGTTATAAGGCCGGCGCGAAAACCGTCAATGTTTTCGACGTACCGTGCAACGACGAAAGAGAGTGCCACGAGAATTCCGGCATAGCCAAAGCCGCCCGGGAAAAAGGCGCGAACGTGACCTTTGTTAATCTCTGGGATGTCGTTAACGCGAAGCTACCCTACAATAGCCCTCTCAATAACTGGCCCATATTACGTTCGGCCGTCGAGTGCGACTGTTTCATTAACGCGCCGGTGCTTAAACATCACGGTTTTACCGGGCTTTCGCTTTCTATGAAAAATCTTATGGGAGTCTCGAGCGGCAACAGGGGCCTCATGCATCTGGATATTTCCAAATATATCGTCGACCTTACGGCGTTCATAAAACCCGAACTTACCGTTATAGACGCGACCAGGTATCTTTCCAACCACGGCCCGCAGGGCGGGGACCTCCGAGATGTTGTCAGGCTCGATAAGGTGATAGTTGCTACCGACCCGGTGCTCGCGGACGCGTTCGCTGCGGACCTGGTCAAAAAAGCCCCGGCCTCGATACCATATATTAAGGAAGCCATGGCGCGAAATTTCGACAAGTGGGACATCGCGAAGGCGGATGTAGTCAAGGTGTAACGTGTTGGTTTACAAACTTTGAACTTTGAACTCTGAACTACCAGCGACTGACATGAATAAACTCATCGTTCTTCGCAGAACATCCCAGATCTTCTTTCTCGGGCTATTCGTGTACATCCTCTGGTCCACGACATACCCGCTTAAAGGGGTTTTTCCGCCGGAAACTTTTTTCCGCTTTGACCCGCTCATAATGTGGATGACCTCGCTCGCCTCCAGAACGCTGCTGGCCGGTACGGCCGTGGCGCTGGTCATGGTACTAGTAACACTGGTTTTCGGCAGGTTTTTCTGCGGGTGGGTCTGTCCTTTGGGTTCAATGATAGACGCCGCCGGTGTTTTTAGAGGCAAGAATGACATTGTTTCACCCCGCGCAAACGCCGTTCTCAGAAAAATAAAATATATCGAACTTGTGATTGTGACTGCCGCGGCTTTTCTTGGTATGCAGATAGCCTGGATATTAGATCCGCTAGTTATAAGCGCGCGGCTTGTCTCGATAAATGTGATACCCGGCGCGACCTTCTTAGTGGATAACTCTTTTCAGATCATCATAAAGAACTTCCGGCTTTACGGCGCTGTGTACGATCTTTATTCACGACTCAAAATGTCTTTTCTGGGGGTAAAAGTATTTTACTTTTCCAATGCTATGCCGATATTGCTGTTTTTTGTAGCCATACTGTTTTTGACTTTATTGTCTAGACGTTTCTGGTGCAGAGCACTTTGCCCGCTCGGAGCGTTGTATGCCTTGTTCTCAAGGTTCAGTATCTTTGAGTTGAAATTCAAAGGATGCGCTAATTGTCCGTCATGCGTAAAAGACTGCCGCATGGACGCTATCGAGGAAGGGGGGAGATACAGAAAAAGCGAATGCATTCTTTGCATGGACTGTATTTACGACTGCGACAAGCATGATGTTAGTTTTGCTTTGGGGCGCCAATTTGGTGAAAAAAAATCGTCCAGAACCGTCATTGCGAGCCCCGAAGGGGCGAAGCAATCTCCTCAAATGTACATGAGATTGCTTCGTCGCTTCGCTCCTCGCAATGACGATGCTTGTAGACAATTCGCCACCTCATCTGTCATCCCGGGCGAGTCCGCCGGAGGCGGACGAGCCCC
>JADFYD010000061.1 GCA_015233235.1 Candidatus Omnitrophota bacterium
TAAGTGGCAATAGCATTGTACCATGTTTTTGCAATTTTTCAAACTATTAAAATATTTTTCTGGAGAATATTTGAAATTTTTGTTAAAATGTCGCAGTTGGTCCTCCGGAAAAAAATTGCGGAGAGGTGTCCGAGTGGCCGATGGTGACGGTCTCGAAAGCCGTTATACCGCAAGGTATCGTGAGTTCGAATCTCACCCTCTCCGCCATTTTTTCTGCCAAAGGCAGAAAAAATAGAGCATTAATATTTTCCATTTGACATTTTTTCTGAAATGTCGTATTATGTGCCATGTAAGCGATTACATTGTACCCGAACAGGAGCTTTGCTGTGGGAATAAAATTACAGGATATCGCGAAAGAACTGAACATCTCAACTGCCACGGTCTCAAGGGCACTTAACTCCGACACAAAAGACCTCGTCAAACAAGTCACCAGAGACAAGATCTTCGAATACATCAAAAGAACCGGTTATAAACCAAATATCAGGGCAAGGTCTTTAGCTTCGGGGAAGCTCAGCGGTATTTATTTTGTTCTTTCGATGAAAAATTTTGATTCCATTTTTTATGACCAGTATTTTTTCAAGATAATCAAAGAGATCCTGGGTGTGATTAAGGAGTCTCAGGGCCCTTTCGCTCTTCTTCCTTCGGGCGTCAAGCGTTCGCAATACTCTTTTTCTATTCTCCCTATAGAAAGTTCTTATACGCCGGAACAGATCTATGAACTACTGCTGAACAGCGACACGGCCGGGCTTATTTTGTCTTCTTATTGTTCAGACGTGTCTTTTCCGGTCGATATCATAAAAAGTTTTCATTTTCCGGTGATCACCCTCGACATGGACCCCGCTCCTGAAAACGCTTATAACATTAGACTTAACCACAAGGACGCAGGCTACAAAGGCGCCCAGTTCCTCTGGAAAAAGGGATACAGGAATTTTATGCTGGTTTCCGACATTAATCACTCTCACCATTCCGAATTAAGAAAACAGGGCTTTTACTCGTTCTTCGAAAATATAAATTTCACAGATTTCAAAATTACCAACATTGAACTTCCGTTAACTTCCTCGTCAAGCATTGGTGTCATCGACAAGTTGCGCGAACTTAATGTGTTCCCGACCGGTGTTTTTGTGCTTAGCGATGAGATCGCCACGGGTGTTATCAATCGCTTAAGGGACGCCGGACTGAAATGCCCCGAAGACGTCGGAGTTTTAGGTTTCGACGGCTTGCCGATAGGGCAATATGTTTTACCGGCGCTTCAGTCGGTCGCATTTCCGATAAAGGAAATGGGTAAAACCGCGGCATTGACGATTTTATCGCTTTTAGAAGGTAAATCGGTATCAAAAGATATTTCTTTTGACGCGTACATCACAGACGGACAATCGTGCTAACAGTGTCAGCTCTATAAAAAAGAGCTGATTTTTTTTTGCAAAAGTTGCAAGCGCTTACATTATCGAACAGAAAAAGGAGGCTCCAATGTTATCTCAAAAAGGCGTAACGATCATCAAAACACTGTTACAGGAAGAGATCGAAACATCAAAATCCTACATGGGCAGCTCGGAACGCGATCTTGTTCTGCAGTATGTCTCCACCTTAAGAAGCATCGAGCGGGAACTGCAGGGTTTTGACGGTATCGCGAAAAAGACACAAGTAGTACTATATTGATTTCTTTTTGAGCGCTCGTTGTCCTGTTCTTGTTTGAAGTACTCCCGGCACTATTTTATCCCCGGATAAAAAAATTCTCCGTAAAAGCATTCTAAACATTTTTTAAATATCTTACAAATAACTTACTTCGGAAGGAACCCTTTACCGCAGTATTATTCCAACAAGTCTCAATATGACGGTTTGGAAGATGTCGATGACGGGCCTTAAAATTCCCAGAAAGAGCAGCGCGGCTAATATGAAAAGACTGTATGGTTCAATGCGCATAAACATTACCTGCGCGCGAACAGACAAAAAACCCATCAGTATTTTTGACCCGTCAAGCGGCGGTATGGGTATCAGGTTGAACGCGCATAAAATGATATTAACTTTCGCCAGAATATACAGCATCATATAAAAAACACTTTGGGTGTCAAAAATATGTTTTTTCATAAGAAGGAGCGCTCCCAGGGCCAAAAGGAAATTCGCCAGGCAACCCGCAAGCGAAACGCATATTAAACCGACCCTGAAATTCTTGAGTTTTGAATAATCGACCGGCACGGGTTTCGCCCACCCAAACCCTATGAGGAGAAGAAGCAAGAGCCCCATTCCGTCCAAGTGCGGCAGCGGATTCAGTGTCAGTCTTCCGTATCTCTTTGCGGTATCGTCACCGAACGCGTAAGCCACAAGGCCATGAGCTGCTTCGTGGATAATTATCGAATATATGAGCGGGAAGAGCAATATCAGTAAAAGCAGAGGGTCCTTAAAGAACAGGAACAATAAACCCATTTAATTTATCCTTTCCTTCTGTGCGTACAGTGACTAAACGTAATTTTTGAGTTTGCGCCAGGTCCTTATGCCGACTTTGCCGGTGGCTGTGATTCCGAAAAATTCCTGGAATTTATCGATCGCATCGTTCATGACAGACCCGTCTCTGTCTTCAATGTTAGGGTCCAGGTAACCCGCGTTAATAAGAGCTTTTCTCACCGTTGCCACGTCAAGCGGTACATTGCTGTCACCCAGATTTTCCCCCGGGTCTATGACCCGCTCCGGCGGAATGTTCGCGGCGGCATCTTTATCTTTCTGGTTAAGCTGTGTTTCCTCGTAATATTTTATTTGTTTCTTCAAGGCGCTGAGTTCGCCCTGATCTTTTGTTACCTTTTCCTCAAGGTCCGCCGCCTTGCCTTTCAAAGTATCCACGTTCTCTTCCTGGGCGAATACACTTTTCCCCTGACATATAAAAAATATACCCGCCAGCAAAACCACAAAAACGATCCGTCTCATGTGTTCTCTCCTCCGAGTAGCTTATACTCTTAAGTCCCCATCCGCCATATACCTTTCGGTATACCGTATTATTTTTGTCATCATCTCCACCGATTCCACGGGATAGGCCCCCGACGCCGATTCGGCCGAAAGCATCACGTAATTCGTGCCGTCTATAATAGCATTGGCGACATCCGTAACTTCGGCGCGCGTCGGCCACGCGTGCTCCGTCATGTGTTCGAGCATCTGAGTCGCGGTTATCACGATCTTTTTCTTTTTGTTGCACTTCCTGATTATCTCTTTCTGTATCATCGGGATCTCGTATATCGGCACCGACACGCCCATGTCGCCCCGCGCCACCATGATGCCGTCGGCAACATCGATTATGCTGTCTATGTCGCGGATCGCCTCGCGTGTCTCTATTTTAGCGACCACGGGACACTCCGAACAGTGTTTTTTTACTATATCCTTGAGGATCTTAACGTCTTTACTTTTTCTCACGAACGACTGCGCTACCCAGTCGACTTTGTGCGTAAGGCCGAAAGCGAGGTCCTTCTTGTCTTTTTCGGTAAGCCCCGTCCCCGGAAATTTTACGCCGGGAATATTTATGCCTTTTCTTTCTTTAAGTATACCGCTCGTCAGAACTTCAGCCTGTAAATTTTTTTTGTAAGATTTAACTGTTTTAATTGCCAGGTTGCCGTCATCAATATAAATTATCTCGCCCGCGCCGATGATCGAAAGGTCATTTTTATAATCGATCGGGATCTCCTCTTTTTCAAGTCTCCCGGGTTCGTTCGTCAGCCATATTTTTGAATGTTTTTTCAGCTCCCTGAATCCGGTGTTGGGCAGTTTTCCTATCCTGATCCTGAAACCCTCCAGGTCTTGCAGTATCCTTATGTGGCGTCTGTATTTTTTATTGAGCGCTCTTATGAGTTTGATCCTTTCGAGATGTTCTTCGTGACTGCCGTGTGAAAAATTCAGCCTGAAAACATCCGCCCCGGCAAAGATCATTTTCCTGAGTATTTTGGATTCATTCGAGGCCGGACCGAGCGTGGCGATGATCTTTGTTTTATCCATAAATTTTATGTCTCCCGGGTTATGCCGTGATAATTACGGGGTCGCCTTTTGTCACCAGGATCGTATGCTCAAAATGGGCCGTCATCGCTCCGTCCTCGGCCAGTACCGACCACTTGTCCGGCCCGATCTTTATTTCATGTTTTCCCATAAAAACCATGGGTTCGACGGCAAGTATCATCCCTTCTTTTATCTCGGGCCCTTCTCCTCTTCTGCCGTAATTGGGCACAGACGGTTCCGCGTGCATGCTTTGCCCGATCCCGTGGCCGCAATATTTGCGCATGACCGAAAACCCTTCTTTCTCGACATATGCCTGCGTTACATATCCCACATCGCCGGTCCTTTTTCCGGGCCGCGATTCGGCAATAGCGACATACAAAGCTTTCTGAGTCACCTCTACAAGCCTTTTAACATCGGGAGGGACTTCACCCACGATATATGTCCTGGCGCTATCGGCATACCAACCCCCCATCTCAACGACAATGTCCACTTTGACAAGATCGCCGTTCCGAATGATCCGGCTGTCGGGGACACCGTGCACGATGCAGTTATTTATCGAAACGCAGCTGGCGGCGGGAAACCCTCCGTATCCTTTGCATGGCAAAGTATAGCCCGGATAATATTTCTCGACGTGGTTTTCTATGAACCTGTTTATGTCTAAACCTGTCCGTCCCGCGGCAATAAAACTTTCCAGTAAAGACAATATCTCGGCCGCGGCTTTGCCTGCGTTTATAAGATGTTTGTTCATTTACCTACCGCCTCTTCTCCCCAGGCGCTCCGCCCGCATACGCTGGATCTCGGGGTCTCTGTTGTCGGCGTACATCATAACCCTGTTATCTTTTTCCATTCTGTCGGCGAGTTCGTCTTCTTTGTAACCCTTGAGAGCGTATTCAGTACCTACGGCGTTATTGGCATAGGCCTGCTGGTGGTATTTTTCCGACTCGGAATTGTCCCCTATCTCATGCGCGTCAACCACCTCTTTCGCAAAGTCCTTTCCATATTCCTTGGTCAAGAGGTACGCCCAAAGTATATGCCGGTACGCATCTTCCGAAACATCTTTATTTTCGGACGCGATCTCTTTAGCCGTCACTTTAGCATAAGTCGTTATGTCAGTGATGCGCGTCCACCTGTCGGGATATTTCGCGTAAAGCGCTACTTCCGCATCGGTTAATTTTTTGTCAAGCACTCCCGCGGCTTGAAGTTGTGAGGCAAGTTGCTGCATCATATCAAGGTCTATCGTTGGCGCTGTTTCCTCTGTTGCAGATTTTTGTTCCGTTTCTTTGCCGGCATTTGTTTCCGTTTGTTCCTGCCCGGCACAGGCGAAATTCACAAACGCGAAAAGTAGCCATACAGCGTTCAGAGATATTTTCATTTTTCCCCCGCTTTTAGATTGTTTTCATTATATTCGGAGCCTCCTGAAGATTCAATTCAAATTTCAATATAATTCACTGTCAAAACTAGGCTTTTCATGGTATAATGCCCTTGTGTGGAGGTGTAATTATGCCCAATAGAACTGATGTCAGAAAGTACAAACGCGGGAAAACTCATTTTGATGTCACTTTTTTGACCGGGGACGGCCATAGCATAGTGATCGGGTCTAAATCTTCCGACATAAGCATAGGGGGGATGAAGATCTTCTCATCCAGAGAACTGGTCCCAAGCGATAATCTTTTGGTCCTTTTCACTTTGCCCTATCCGCCGGATAAAATGGAAATACCTTCGACCATTATCTGGTCAAAACCTTCCGAAAAAAAACGTGATTGGTTTGAGGCGGGACTCAGGTTCTCTTCAGTCATAAGCAACGAACAAAAAGAAAATCTCGCGAAATATGTCTCCATTAAAAATCGGAGCGCCTTAAGGCTCTCGCGTCACAAAGTTGGCTCTGAAAAATAAATACTTCACAACTCTCGCTGCCTAAGAAGCTACTTCCACTCGGTTGCGGCCAGCCTCTTTGGCCCTGTAAAGCGCTTTGTCAGCGGCCTCTATTAATGCTTTAGGATCGGTCCCGTGCTGCGGATATGCCGATACTCCAAGGCTTATCGTGACTTTAAGCTTCCCGCTTTTGCTGGGGATCTCTTCCGCCTCGACTTTTTGCCTGATCCTTTCGGCTACGCTTTTGGCGATCGCCAGGTCCGTCTCCGGAAGGATGAACGCGAATTCTTCTCCGCCGTACCTGGCGGGTATATCCACCGATCTCACGTTGAGCCGGCATATTTTGGCGACTTCTATAAGAACGATGTCCCCCTGCTGATGCCCGTAAGTATCATTGAATTTTTTAAAATGATCGATGTCGGATATTATGAGCGATAGCGGATGTTTGTACCTTTCCGCGCGTATGACCTCTTCTTCCAGCCTCTGCTGAAAATACCTGTGGATCTTGAGCTGCGTAAGCCCGTCGGTTATCGCCAGGTGATATAATCTCGCGTTATGTATAGTGATGGCAGCCTGCCCCGCCAGCGTCGATAAAAGCTCGATGTCGTCTTCGTTGAATTTTCCGCCCTTCTGCTTATTGGTCAGGTTTATTACTCCTATCACTTCTTCGTTCACCAGAAGAGGCATACAAAGGATGGAATCAACAAAAGAAGTTTCCGTTTTTTTGAAGCGCTCGTCTTTACTTGTTTCGTTGACGAGCACATGTTTTTTAGTCATAACGACTTCTCCCGCCACGCCTTCGCCGATCTTGATACGCGTGCATTCCATTTCTCCGTTATTGATCTTGTTCTCAACGTCCGGCGGAACGCCGCGCACAACGTTCACTACCAATTCTTTGCTTTTTTCGTCCAGCAGCATGAGAGAAGCTTTCTGCGCGCCGACGATATCGCGCGCTTTGTCGAGAATGAAGAGAAGTATTTTTTTCAGGTCCGCAGCGAAATTAAGAGCTTTGCTTACGCTGTAAAGAACGGAGAGATTTTCCATCTTTTTGGCAAGCTCCCTCGAAGCTCTTTCTTTCTGAGCGTCAAGTATGGAGCTCTCGAGCGCGACCGCTGCCTGGTTTCCCATCTGCAGTATGAAGCTAAGCTCCGTTTCCTTGTATGTGCTGCCATCTCTCTTTTTGCCCATCGTCAAGATGCCTACCAGCATATTTTTCACTATGAGCGGAACCCATATCTGCGATTCGACCTTGTCCAGCCCCCATTTCTTTATTACCGATTCAAACCGGTAATTGCCGAAAGAATCCGTTATGGGGAACGGCTCTCCGCTATTCAGTATCTGCCAGAACAATCCTTCTTCTTTTTTAAATTTTACTTCGCCGACAGCCAGAGGGTCCAGCCCGATGGTCTTAATGCATTTGAAATGCATGTCTTCTTCGTCGTAAAGAAAAAGCGCGCAGTTCGCGGCGTCGCTGGTTTCATAGACGCTGGAAAGGAACACATAGCTAAGGTCGTCGATCTTCTGAATGGAAAGAAAAGATTTCCCCACCTGGGAAAGCGTGAAAAAATCAAAAACTTTTTTCTCGAGGTTCGCGATGGTTTTCGGCTCATGCTGCGACACCAACGCCTGTTCGTCAAGGATCTTGTACGCGCCATCCGGCAGCCCCGCGAGGGCCTCTTGCCCTATTGATATTATCAGCCTTTTACCTTCTGCCATATCCTCTCCCCCCTGTCTCAATGGTATACGCTCGCAAGCGGCAAGTCTCAATCTTCCATCGTCGTTCTATGTTCCACTTTCTTATCCTTTCCGCGTTTCTTCAAAATAAAGGTCAATATGTCCCTGCGCGAAACTATCCCCAACAGACGCCCTTTATCCACTATCGGTACACGCCTGAAAGGGTTCTTCATGAAAAAAGTACACAATTTTTCTATATCTTCGTCCGCGTCAAAAGTTTTCACGTTGATCGTCATAAAATCGGCTACTACTTTCCCGTCTTCATCCTTAGCGAAAAGAAGTTTCAACACGTCTTTTTCCGAAACGATGCCGACGAGGTGTCCGGCATAGTCCACGACAGGCATTCCGCTGATGCTGCTTTCCAGCAGCATGTTGGCCGCGTCATAAACCGGCGTGCTGGGATATACCTTGATCACCTTTTTCGTCATTATCTCCGCTACTTTAGTCATGTGTCGTTCCTTTTTGTGCCTTTATGCGGGTTTTTTGCTCCGGCTCGCTCAGGTGTACCACCTAGCCAGCCCGGGCCACCGCTCTTTATTTTTATGATACTCTTAAATCCGGGCTTTTGCAAATTCAATCAGGGTTTTTTGTCTCTCTTTCTTTCCCGTCGTCAGGACGATCGTGTATTTTCACGCTTCTTCCATTTCATCGAGCACGCGCTTCGCGGCTTCGAGAGGGTCCTTATCCCCTATTATCGGCCTTCCGACGACAATATAGGTTGCGCCGTTCTTTATTGCGTCTTTCGGCGTCACGATCCTTTTCTGGTCGTTCGCCGCCGACCATAACGGCCTGATCCCGGGAGTAACGACAATAAAATCTTTACCCATTTTTTTCCGGAGCAGAGAAAGTTCTTTCGCCGAGGCGACAACGCCGTCCATGCCGTTATTTCGCGCCATTTCGGAGTATTCCAGAACTTTATCCTCGACGTTGCCCTGCACTCCTATTTCTTTAAGTGCGCT
>JADFYD010000062.1 GCA_015233235.1 Candidatus Omnitrophota bacterium
AGGAAGAGAGAGCGTTATGGTACTTGCAAACATTTTCGCCTTAACAGTATCATAAAATGACAAAGAACGAGTAGATCACGACATATCAAAATAGTGCTGGACATAATTATTCATAGTGGATGACAGGATAATGCGAAGTAAGAAGCTTGACAGCGGTAACATATCCAATGTCAATCCACTAAATCAACACTTACTTCTTTGCCTCCATCACGTCAATCATGCGCGACAGCGTTTTACGCGCTTTCACCGCTATGTTCTCAGGTACGGTTATCACATACATCATCTGCTCGAGTGAACGCGCCAGCCAGCCGAGAGTGGTGAGTTTCATATTAGCACAGACAAATTCATTTGTAGGCATATAAAACTTCTTGCCGGGGTTATCCTGCGTTAACTGGTAAATGAGCCCGTTCTCCGTGCCGATTATAAATTCTTTCGCGGAAGAGCCTTTCACGTATTTAAGTATCCCCGCAGTGCTTCCCACGTAATTTGCAAGTTCCAGAACTTCTTTACGGCACTCCGGGTGAGCCAGAAACTCGGCCCCCGGATACAATTCTTTTGCCTTCAGCACCTCTTCCATAGTTAGACGCATGTGCGTAACACAGTAGCCGTCCCAAAGGATCAGTTCTTTATCGGGAACATGCTCGCGCACATATCTTCCCAGGTTTTTGTCCGGCACAAATATTATTTTATCCTCTTTCATCGCCTTCACGATCTCTACTGCGTTCGATGAGGTGCAGCAAATGTCACTTTCGGCCTTAACGGCGGCTGATGAATTTACGTAACAGACCACTGCCGCTTCAGGATACTCTTCTTTCTTCTTCCTCAGTTTATCGACGGTGATCATTTCGGCCAGCGGGCAACCCGCTTCTTTCACCGGGAGGAGAACGGTTTTATCCGGATTAAGCATAGCCGCGCCTTCGGCCATAAAAAGGACCCCGCAGAAAGCTATGACTTTATTTTTAGCTTTTGTAGCAGCGACCGCCAAGGCATAAGAATCGCCTTTAATATCGGCGACCTCCTGTATTTCCTCGCGCTGATAATTGTGAGCGAGGATTATAGCGTCGCGTTCTTTCTTCAGCTCCGCTATCTTCCTATGAAGATGCTCTTTATATTTCTGGTCAAAATTTTGGTCATGCCTGTGCACGTTTTCTCCCATCAGTTATACAACAATATTATCGATCAGCCGCGTTTTGCCAACGTATGCCGCTATCGCTATTAAAGTCCTGCCTCGCAGTTTTTTTACCGGTTCCAGGGTTTCCGCATTAACTATTTTAACGTAATCCACTATGAATATACCGTGATTATCCATTACCCTGCATATTTCTTTTTTTATAAGGTCGGCGTCTTTTGTTCCTTTTTTTATCAGTTCTTTCGCTTTTTTGAGCGCTCTGTAAATACCTACGGACTTATTTCTATCTATCCGGGAAAGGTGCACATTTCTGGAACTCATCGCCAGCCCGTCTTTTTCCCTTACGATGGGCATGATTTTTATACGGGTGTCAAAATTGAGATCTTTAACCATCTTTTTGATTATTATCGCCTGCTGAGCGTCCTTCTGCCCGA
Source organism: Candidatus Omnitrophota bacterium (assembly GCA_015233235.1). Lineage (GTDB taxonomy): Bacteria > Omnitrophota > Gorgyraeia > Tantalellales > Tantalellaceae > JADFYD01. The sequence goes on from JADFYD010000062.1 coordinate 1,564, forward strand.
AATAGCTTATGTCCGGGCTGACAATATTAAATAATTTCGTCACGACCGTCGCTACTCCCTTAAAATGCCCGGGTCGAAACCTCGCACACATGGCTTTCGCCACATTACCGGTATTCTCTACGTATGTGGAGTACCCTCCGGGATATATTTCATCCACAGAAGGAAAAAACAATACATCCACATTCACCGAGGCGAGCAGTTTCTTATCCTTCCTTATATTACGCGGATATTTAGAGAGATCTTCTCTCGGGCCGAACTGTGTCGGGTTCACGAAAACGCTTACGACCGTGAGATCGCAGTCTTTCTTAGACTGCCTGGCCAGGCTTAAGTGCCCGTTATGCAAAGCACCCATCGTAGGGACGAAACCAATGGTCTTTCCCCTCTTCTTCGCGTCGCGCGAAAAACGTTTCATGGCTTTTATTGTTCGTATGATCTTCATAGTCGTTAGTCGTTAGTGTTGTAATTTAACAGTTCACTCATCGTTTTCCCGATGACCGGGTGCATAATTGCCGGAGCTATCTCAGCTAGTCCTTTTAACACGAACACTCGCTTATGCATGCGCGGATGAGGAATCGTCAACTTTTTTGTCCTCATGACCCGATTATCGTACAACAATATGTCAATGTCAATGACTCTCGGGTAATTTTTACCGGCTTTTTTCCTCCCCATCTCTATTTCGATGTTTTTTAAGGCTTTCAGCAGTTTTAAGGGTGAAAGAGTCGTTTTGGCCTTTATAACACCGTTCAGATAATCATCCTGCGGCGGCCCGCCGACGGGTTTGGTAGTATAAAATGTGGATCTCTTGATGTTGGCAATGACTTTATGTCTTACAAGAAGACGTAACGCCTGCTCAAGGTTAGCCTTTTTTTTGCCGACATTCGAACCAAGAGCAAGGAATATCTGGGGCATATTTAAAAAAATGCTTTTTTGATTCGCGCAACCGCTTCATCGAATTTCGGAACGTCGACGGTAAGCGCCATGCGTATGTAGCCTTCGCCGTATTTACCGAAACCGCTCCCGGGAGTGACGACGATATCGGCGCGCTCGAGCATGGCTTTCGCCATCGAAATGGAATCATATCCTTTTAATACAGGGATCCAAACGTAAAACGCGCCTTTAGGTTTTTCGACTTTCCATCCTATCCTGTTCAATCCGTCGCATATCGCGTCGCGTCTCGCGTTATAAATAGCATTCATCCTGCTTTTGACTTCATCAGCGCGGTTTAACGCCTCAATGCCGGCGTACTGAACAGCGGTAAATATACCGGAATCAATGTTCGATTTAACTTTGGCAAGCCCCGCGAGAACATCTTTATTACCCACGGCCATACCTATTCTCCAGCCGGTCATATTAAAAGTTTTTGAGAGAGAATGAAATTCTATTCCGGTCTCTTTTTTTCTGTCAGCCTCGAAATAGCTGTAAACCCTTGTGCCCTCGGACGCCACTTCGGAATAAGCCGCGTCGGAACACACGATTATGTTATGTTTTTGGGCGAAGTCGCGGACATCCTCATAAAATTTAAGATCGCATACCGCCCCGGTCGGATTATTCGGATAATTTATGTGCATAAGGCGCGCCCTTTTTAGCGCCACTGCTTTTATCTTTGAAAGATCCGGCAAAAAACCGTTCTTTTTTAATAGCGGCATCATGTGCACTTTGGCCCCGACAAAAATTCCGCCGGAAATGTACGGCGGATATCCCGGGTTTGACGCGAGAACTGTATCTCCGGGATTAACAAAAGCGAGCGGTATATGCGCCACGCCGTCTTTTGAGCCCATCAAAGGAAGAATTTCCGTTTCCGGGTCCATGGCTATGCCAAAACGCCTCTCGTACCAATTGGCCATAGCGACCCTTAAGGCTTTAAGTCCCTGATCCAAAGCGTACCTATGCGTCGAAGGATCAAGGACGGCTTCCTGCAGTTTTTTAACTATAAAGTCCGGCGTAGGAGTATCCGGATCGCCCACGCCGAGGCTGATAACGGGCCGGCCTTCCTGAATGGCCTTATTTTTTGCCTTATCGATCTCCTGAAAAAGATACGGCGGTAACTGCTTCAACCTCTCCGCTTGTTCGATCTTCATTAAAACCCCTTTAGTGTTACACATCGCATAAAGTTTATAACCCCAACACTTCACCCATGCCGTAAAGGCCCGGTTTTCTGCCGGCTAAGAATTTTGCGGCTTTAACAGCTCCCGCCGCGAATACTTCCCGGCTTTTGGCGTCATGCCTGATCTCGATCGTTTCGAATTGGCCTTTAAAAATTATGCCATGGTTACCTACGACCTCTCCAACACGTTTCGCCTCTATCGGCACATCCCTTCCGCATGCTTCTTTGATCCTCTTAGCTATCATTTTAGCTGTACCGCTGGGGGAATCTTTTTTATGTATATGGTGCGTCTCATCGACTTTTATGTCAAAATCTTCTCCCAACGCTTTCGCGCACTTCGCGGCAATATCGAACAAAAGGTTCACACCGGGCGCCATGTTCGGGGAATAAATTATCGGGATCTTTTTTGAATATTTTTTAATAGCTTTTTCACCGTCTTCGCTTAGCCCGGTTGTCCCTATAACAATGGCCTTACCATTCAACATGCAGATGTCGGCGTTCATGACCGATGAGCCCGGAGAGGTAAAATCTATCAGAACATCTATACCCTTCACGCCTTCTTTGACGTCGGAAGAGACCGCGACCCCGGCCTCACCGATTCCCAATATTTCACCTATGTCTTTGCCTGTGTCGGGATGGCCTTCGACCTCAAAACCCGCAGCAACTTTAAGTTCATCGTCTAGAAAGGCAATTTTCGCGATCATCCTTCCCATCTTGCCGCATATACCGCATATACCCAGTTTTATCATGTCACTTCCTCACTTGATCAATTTGTATTTTTTCGCGACTTGCCGCAACTTATCGCGTGTTTCCTGCGTCGCTTCGCAAAGCGGCATACGCCACTCTTCCTTGATCATGCCCATCATGGCAAGCACTGTCTTGACTGGAATAGGATTGGTCTCGACGAACATGTTCTTGCAAAGTTCGATCATCCAGTAATGTATCTTCTTCGCGGTGTCGGTATCGCCGCTTTGGTATGCCGCTACCATGTCATGAATCTGCCGTGGTATGATGTTCGCGATGACGCTCACAACCCCGACAGCCCCGACCGACATAAACGGAAGAGTCATGGCATCATCACCGCTCAGGACCGTAATATCGCACAGTGAAATAATATCGACCACCTGCTGGACGCTGCCGGCAGCCTCTTTGACGGCCACTATATTTTTCACTCTCGATAATCTCGCGATAGTCTGCGGCAGCATACATGTGCCTGTCCTTGAAGGCACATTGTACAGCATTATAGGAATATTAGCCTTTGATGCCAGCTCCGCATAATGTCTATATTGCCCTTCCGGAGTGGGCTTATTGTAATATGGAGTGATGACCAGGGCCCCGTCACACCCGGCTTTCTTCGCGAAAGTAGTCAGTTCCAACGCCTCCTTCGTACAGTTCGATCCTGTCCCGGCGACTACAGGAACTCTGCCATCGCACATTTCTATGGTTATTTTTATAAGTTTCTTCTGCTCTTCCATACTTAGAGTCGCGGCTTCGCCGGTACAGCCGCAAGGGACTATTCCGTCAATACCGTTATCAAGCTGAAATTGCACAAGTTTCCTGAAAGCCTTTTCGTCGACTTTCCCGTCCCTAAAAGGTGTCGCTATCGCCACAAATGCGCCTTTGAACATAATTAAACTCCCCCTTCAAAAATAATGTTTGCACGTCCTTCTAAATATGCTTCTTTCACTTTGCCGTCTTTAATACCGAAATATACTTTTGTTATTTCACCTGACTTCGTCGTCATCGCGACGGGAGAACTCGCTTCGCCCCAAACACCCATCATTACCGCGGCGGCCACATTGCCCGTACCGCACGAAAGGGTCTCGTCCTCAACACCCCGCTCATAAGTCCGGATAAGTATTTTTCTATCCTTTTTCTCTACAAAATCCACGTTAGTACCCCGCGGAGCGAAATAAGAATGGTTCCGTATCACCCTCCCCATTTTTCTTACCGGATAAGTATCGATGTTTTTTACCGGCACTACAGCATGCGGCACACCTGTATTCACATAACCGACTTTAAACATCTTCCTGCCAATTTTCAAAGTGACTTCCGGACATATATCCGCGGGAGTAGTCATCTTCACTTTGATTAAGCCGTCTTTCACCGTAACATAAAGTATCCCGGCGCCTGTTTCGACCGCAAGCTCATCTCCCCAGCCGCTACGTGAAGCGTATAGGGCGCTGCACCTCATGCCATTGCCGCACATAGACGCTTCGGATCCGTCGGAGTTTATGATGCGCATCTTGAAATCGGCCTTTTTGGACGGTTCCAAAACCAAAATACCGTCGGCCCCGACTGAATAATGTCTGCGGCAAAGGTCCGCGGCTACTTTTTTATAATCGATCCTTCTATTCCTTATCCGCTTATCCCGCGCGTTGATAATTATAAAATCGTTCCCGCTCGCTTCGGCCTTCACAAAATTTATATTATACTTCTTAAACACCTTCATCACTTGAATTCCTTGAACAGTTTTTCGCACCCTATAAGATCTTTGTACGTTTCAGCACGGCGTATTACCTTAACCTCGCCGTTAATGACCATAAGTTCCGCGGGACGCGGCCGTGAATTGTAATTTGAAGCCATGGTAAATCCATATGCGCCCGCGCTCATGACAGCCAGGTATTCGTCGGCCGAAAGTTCCGCGAAATCCCGGTCTTTACCCAGAAAATCGCCGCTCTCGCATATAGGCCCGACTATATCGTACTTTTTTATTTCTCCCTTGATGTTTATTATCGGGAGTATGTCGTGATACGCGCCGTACAAACTGGGCCGGAGAAGATCGTTCATGCCGGCATCCACAATAGCGAAATTTTTTCCGCTCCTCGTAGTTTTAACATACAAAACTTTTGTGACAAGTATGCCGCTATTCCCCACGATGAACCGCCCCGGTTCCAGGATCAGGCGGTACGGTTTACCTTCCAACAGCGGCACTATTTTCCCCGCGAACTCTTCGGCCGACTGGGCTTTTTCCGAACCGTAAACTATGCCAAAACCCCCGCCGATATTGAGCCATTCTATTTCGGCGCCGCTTTTTTCAATAAAGTCCAACACCTTTTTTATCGCCTGGGCAAAAGGTTCGGTCTCTGTTATTTGCGAACCTATATGAAGATGTATACCCTTTATCCTGACATTGGAATATTTATTCTCGTTGTCGAATATCTCTTCCGCCGTCTCGAAATCTATCCCGAATTTTTTCTCTTTTGTGCCGGTCGTAATGTAGTCATGGGTATCCGCTTTTACGTCGGGGTTGATCCTAAGCGCCACACGCGGTTTCTTCCCCAGGCGCCTCGCCACGGTATCTATCATTACCAGTTCCGGCACAGACTCCACGTTAAATGAGAATATCTTTTTTTTAAGCGCGAACTCTATTTCGGGCTCGGTCTTTCCAACACTGGCATAAACTATCCTATCCGGAGGACAGCCTATTTTCAGGGCCTTAAAAAGTTCTCCGCCCGAAACGATGTCGAGACCCGCGCCGGCCGAAACAAGCGCCTTGCAAATGGTAAGATTGGAATTGGCTTTCATAGAGAAACATATGAGCGGGTCCATTTTTTTGAACGCTTTCTGTATCTTCGTAAAATGGTCCATCACCGTCTTGTAACTGTAAAGGTAGAACGGCGTCGGATAGCTTTTCGCTATTTCCGCGACGGACAGATCTTCACAATACAGTACATCTTCTTTAAAGCCGAACTCATTCATGTATTTTCTCCAGTTTATTTTTCCAGTCGTTTATCTCCCGCACCACGAAATCCGGGCTGGTGCTGCCATAGGTTTTTTTCATCTCTACCGAGATCTTAGGCTTCAGCAGCGCGAAAACGTCGTTTTCGACACTTTCGGAAAATTCTTTCATTTTCTCGATCGGGATCGACGAAATGGGCATATTATTCTCAATGGAATGCCTCACTATATTACCAACTATCTCATGAGCGTCCTTGAAAGCGACTCCTTTACGGACCAGGTATTCCGCTATATCCGTAGCCATTATCGTTTCGTTGCCAAGCAGCCTGTTCGCCTTCCTCCTGTCCACCTTCAGAGTCTTGACCAGCTCCGCCATTATCAGTATCTCCGGCATGATGGTGTCAACCGAATCAAAAAGCGCTTTTTTGTCGTCCTGAAGGTCCCTGTTATAGGAGTGCGGCAACCCTTTCATCAGGACTAAAATGGAAGAGAGTGACCCGATGAACTGGGCGGCCTTACCCCTCACCAATTCCAAGACATCCGGATTCTTTTTCTGCGGCATCAGCGAGCTCCCGGTGCAGAATTCCTCGCCAATGTCCAGAAAACCGAATTCGAACGTCGAGTACAAAATAAAATCTTCCGCCATGCGCGACAGGTGCACCGAAGTTTGAGCAATGTCAAAAATTATTTCCGCGAAAAAATCCCTGTCGCTCACGGAATCGATACTGTTAGACGAAAGTTTGGAAAACCCAAGCTTTTCTTGCACATATTTACGGTCCAAGTTCAAACTTGAACCGGCAAGAGCGCCGGAACCCATGACGGAGACATCGCACCTTTTTTTCGCGTCAAGAAACCTACCCTTGTCGCGTTCAAGCATCTCGACGTACGCCATTAAGAGATGCGGAAAAAGCACCGGCTGCGCGTGGTTCAAATGTGTATAACCCGGGATGATCGCGTCTATATTTTTTTCGGCGGCATGAACCAGCTCCCTCTGCAATATTGCTACCGAAAGGACTATGCCGTCTATGGCGTCTTTAGCATAAAGCCTTACATCATTGACCACCTGTTCGTTACGAGACCTGCCTGTATGAAGTTTTTTTGCCGCTTCCGGCGCCTTCTTCTCCACATACGCCT
>JADFYD010000063.1:0-6831 GCA_015233235.1 Candidatus Omnitrophota bacterium
AAGCCGAAAAAGAATTCAGCTGGACCCCGAAGAAGAACGTTTACGATATTGTCGAAGACACGTATAACTGGATTTGCGCTAATAGCACGGAGCTTGAGAGAGTATTTGGGTTTGAATGATGGACGGTTCGTGTTATAGCATAGTAAGGGGGCAATGTGGCAAAATATCTCGTGACAGGCGGTGCGGGGTTCATAGGCTCAACGATCGTCGATGAACTTGTGGCGAGGGGGGAGTCCGTAAGGGTACTCGACAATTTCTCCACCGGGCACAAAGAGAATCTTAACGCAGTCGCGGACAAAGTTGAGGTCATTAAAGGGGATATTTGCAACATTGATGATGTAAAGAAAGCGGTAAAAGGAATCGATTATGTTATTAACCAGGCGGCGTATATAAGCGTTCCTGGAAGTATCAAAGACCCGGCCATGACGAACAAGATCAATATTGACGGCACATTGAACATGCTTTTAGAGTCGAGAGCGGCGGGCGTTAAAAGGTTTGTCACCGCTTCGAGCTGCGCGGTTTACGGAAGTATTAAAACATTCCCGCTTACAGAAGATATGAACCCCGACCCGCTTTCGCCTTACGCGATAAGCAAGGTCGTTAACGAATATTATTGTAAGACTTTTAATTCTTTGTACGGTCTCGAAACGGTAGCTCTGCGATATTTCAACGTGTACGGACCGAAACAAAGGGCCGATTCGGCCTATGCGGCGGTAATACCTCTTTTTATTTCGCGGCTCGCGAAAGGCGAGCCCTGCATGATAGAAGGCGACGGTCTTCAAAGCCGCGATTTCATTTTTGTAAAGGATATAGCTAACGCCAACATAACCGCTTGCACGGCGCAAGGTGCCGCCGGCGGTGTTTATAACGTGGCAAGAGGAAGAGAAACCACAGTGAAACAGCTTGCTGATGGCATACGTAAGGTCATGAATAAAAATATCGAGCATGTTCATGTGGCCGCAAGAGTGGGGGACATCAGGAAATCGTTCGGGGATAACTCGAAGTTGAAGAAAGTGTTCGGAATCGAGCCGCATGTCGATCTGGACGAGGGCTTGAAGAAAACAGTTGAATGGTTTTTGAAAATATGATTAGCCGTCGTTGCGAGGCCGAGCAAAGCGAGGCCGAAGCAATCTCATGCGATCTGAAGAGATTGCTTCGTCGTCCGCCGTTGGCGGACTCCTCGCAATGACGACGTAGAATGTGGCGCTTTTATTTTTGCAAACGACAAACGACTAACGACTAGCGACTGAAACGCTATGACATACAAGAACACATACATACTCGGCATCTCCGCGTTCTACCACGACGCGGCTGCTGCGCTTATCATGGATGGCGAGATCATCGCCGCCGCGCAGGAAGAACGGTTCACCCGCAAAAAACATGATCCGTCTTTTCCGATCAACGCGGTAGATTACTGTTTAAGAGAAGCCGGCATAGATATTAAAAAGATCGATGTCGTCGCTTTTTACGATAAACCGTTCCTCAAGTTTGAGAGGCTTCTTGAAACATATTTGGCTTACGCGCCATTCGGGCTTAAATCGTTCATTTCCGCTATGCCGCCCTGGATAAAACAAAAACTTTTCATTAAACAGGAAATCAAGGCGCTGCTGAAATATAAAGGCCCGGTAATTTTCCCCGAACATCACCATTCGCACGCGGCTAGCGCTTTCTATCCCTCACCGTTCGAGGAAGCGGCCATTCTTACCGTCGACGGAGTAGGAGAATGGTCCACTGTGAGTTACGGAAAGGGTAAAGACGGCAAGCTGGAACTTTACAAAGAGATACGGTTTCCGCATTCTCTGGGGCTTTTATATTCGGCCTTCACTTATTATTGCGGTTTTAAAGTAAATTCCGGCGAATACAAACTTATGGGCCTGGCGCCTTACGGTGAGCCGAAGTATGCCGATATTATTTTGCATAACCTGATAGACCTGAAAAGCGACGGGTCCTTTAAACTGAACCTTAAATATTTCAATTACTGTGCCGGCCTTACGATGACTAACGAAAAGTTTAACAAGCTTTTCGGCGGGAAGAGGCGAAAACCGGAAGAAAAGATCGAAGAGCGTCACATGGATATCGCCAGTTCCATACAGAAAGTGACGGAAATGGTCGTAATGCTGATAGCTCAGGAAGTTTACAAGGTGACCGGCTCGAAAAACCTGTGTCTCGCCGGAGGAGTCGCGCTTAACTGCGTGGCGAACGGCAAACTTTTAAGAGAAGGACCGTTCGCCAATATCTGGATACAGCCTGCCGCGTCAGACGCGGGTGGCGCTTTGGGCGCGGCGCTCGTAGCCTGGCATGAATATCTGGGAAAAGACAGAAAAGTTAAAGAGGGGAAGGACAGCCAGAAAGCGAGCCTTCTGGGGCCGGAATTTTCCGACGAAATGATAGAGAAATACCTGAAAGCGAACGGCATACCTTATGAAAAAGTCCACCGCGGAGAGATCCCGGCTAAAGTTTCAAAAATGATCGCCGACCAAAAAGTCATAGGCTGGTTCCAGGGGCGTATGGAGTTCGGTCCTCGGGCGCTTGGCTCAAGAAGCATTATCGGCGATGCCAGGTCCACCGAAATGCAGTCTGTCATTAATCTCAAAACAAAATTCAGAGAATCCTTCAGGCCCTTCGCCCCAAGTGTGATATGGGAGAAGACGAACGAATATTTTGACCTTACCAGGGAAAGCCCGTACATGCTTTTGGTCGCGCCCGTAAAAAAGGAAAAACGAACCGGAAATAACGAAACCGGAAAATTAAAGGGCTTACAGCGTGTTAAAGAAAAAAGGTCAGTTGTACCGGCAATAACCCATGTGGATTATTCCGCCAGGGTGCAGACCGTAAAAAGGGAAGATAACGAACTTTATTATGACATGATAAAAGCGTTTGACGATTCATACGGCACGCCACTCGTGATAAATACTTCTTTTAACGTTCGCGGGGAGCCGATCGTTTGCACTCCGGAAGACGCTTACAGGTGTTTTATGCGGACAAATATGGATTATTTAGTGATAGGTTCTTTTATTATCGACAAGGGAGCTCAAGACCCGTCTAAACTTTGCGTGGGGAAAATAGATGAATTCGAAATGGATTAAAGATATAACGAAAGCGTATGAGAAAGTGACTTTTTGCGAGGTAAGGCAATTCGCCAGGGCCTGGTGTATTGTCATTCTTTTGGTAAGCACATTAAAGTATTTTACCGGCCACTCAGCCGGTAAATATACGGTGGGGTTATCTTTAGCGCTTGCGCTGCTTATTACCGGTGTTTTTATTCCGGCTATTTTAAAACCTGTTCTCTTTGTATTCAAGAATGCATGGAACGGTTTTGTATGGTGCACGACACGGCTAGTTTTGATAATTTTTTATTATTTGATAATGACACCACTTGGACTAGTAATGAAACTCCAAGGAAAAGATCTCTTGGATAGTAAAATAGACAAGAACGCGGCGACTTATTGGAAGAAAAGAGAACACATCGTTGCAACTAAAGAGAGCCTGGAAAAGCAGTTTTAGAGACGTGTCGCAAGAAAACGTCAGTAGGGCACCCTTTAGGGTGCCCTAGATGAACGTAGGGGCACGGCATGCCGAGCCCCTACAAGTGTACAGGAGACACAATGAGCAAACTTGAAATATTCAAGGAACTCTGGGATTTTTTGAAGGTTCGCAAAAAGTGGTGGCTTTTGCCGATAATCATAATGCTTTTGCTTTTAGGGCTGCTGATAGTATTCACGCAGTCATCGGCCGTGGCACCGTTCATTTACACGTTGTTTTAAGTACATAGCATGGGCAAAGGGCATAGAGCATAGGGCATAGTTTTAATTTTTCGTTCCATGCTCTATGCTCTATGCCCGTGCTGAAAACAGGAGTTTAAAATGAGGATACTGCTGACCGGCGGTGCCGGATTTTTGGGGTCGCACTTGTGCGACAAACTTATTTCTATGGGGCACAGCGTTGTCTGCATGGATAACCTTATTACCGGTACTTTGGAAAATGTCGCGCATTTAAGGGGGAACGAAAGGTTCGAATTCATCATGCACGACGTTTCCAACCATATTTCGGTGGAAGGCAAAATAGATTATGTCATGCATTTAGCTTCACTGGCGAGTCCCGTAGATTATCTGACATACCCGATCAAAACGCTTAAGGTCGGGTCGCTGGGCACGCACAACTCTTTGGGTGTAGCCAAAAAGAACGGCGCCAAATTCTTTCTAGCCTCGACAAGCGAAGTTTATGGTGATCCTCTCGTGAACCCTCAGCCAGAAACATATTGGGGCAACGTTAACCCGATAGGACCGAGAGGCGTTTATGATGAATCGAAAAGGCTGGCCGAGGCTCTGACGCTTGCCTATCACAGGACGCATGGTCTCGACACAAAAATAGTCAGGATCTTTAACACTTACGGCGAGAGGATGCGCGCCAATGACGGCAGAGTGGTCCCGAATTTAATTTATCAGGCGCTTCATAACGAGCCATTGACGGTCTATGGTGACGGTAAACAGACAAGGAGCTTTTGTTATGTTTCTGACCTTATTGAAGGGTTTATAAAGCTCATGAATTCCGACTTGAACGAGCCGGTAAATATCGGCAATCCCTGCGAAATGTCCGTACTGGAATTCGCGGAAAAGATCAAAGCGTTCACAGGGACCAAAAGCAAGATAGTATTTAAAGAGTTACCCGTAGACGACCCCAAAGTCCGCCGGCCGGATATCACGAAAGCGAAGGCGAAACTCGGCTGGGAACCGCGGGTCAATGTCGATGAAGGACTTCGAAGAACGATTGATTGGTTCAAAAAAAAGTAGGTGCCTTATGACTAAAAAGCGCGCACTGATAACCGGCATCACCGGCCAGGACGGAAGTTATCTGGCTGAGTATTTGCTTGGCCTTGGCTACGAAGTGCATGGCATCGTCCGCCGTGTGGCGCTTGAAGACCAGAAACACAGATTATGGCGTCTTCAGGATGTCATTGGAAAAATAAAATTCCATTACGGTTCGCTGGAGAGCTATCCGAGCATTTTCAAGATATTTCAAGAAGTGCGGCCCCATGAATGTTATCACCTGGCCGCGCAGAGCTTTGTAAGTTATTCTTTTGAGGATGAATTCTCGACTTTTAATTCCAATATTAACGGCACGCATTTTGTTCTTTCATCGATAAAGAACGCCTGCCCCGAGTGCCGGTTCTATTTCGCGGCTTCAAGCGAAATGTTCGGCAAGGTAGAAGAAGTGCCGCAAAAAGAGACGACCAGGTTCCATCCGCGATCAGTTTATGGTATATCGAAAGTCGCGGGGTATGACCTTACACGCAATTACAGAGGGGCTTACAACATATTTGCCGTGAGCGGAATACTTTTTAATCACGAATCGCCCAGAAGAGGTTTTGAGTTCGTCACGCGCAAGATCACTTCCGCCGCGGCGCGTATAAAACTCGGGCTTCAGGATAAGCTTCAACTAGGGAACCTGGAAGCTTCGAGGGATTGGGGTCATTCTAAAGAATATGTTAAAGCTATGCATTTGATGCTTAAACAAAATAAACCGGAAGATTTTGTAATAGGCACGGGCAAAACGCATACCGTCAGGGAATTTGCCGATAAGGCTTTTGGTCTTTTGGGGCTTGATTATAAGAAACACATTGAGGTTGATAAACATTTATTTCGCCCCTCTGAAGTGGAACTATTGGTAGCTGATCCATCCAGGGCGAAAAAGAAACTCGGCTGGAAATACACCATGACATTTGACCAGCTTGTCGAGGACATGGTGAAGCATGATTATGATTATTTCAGTAACAAAAAGGGAGCAACATGAAAATACCATTACTCGATCTGCAAGCGCAATATCAATCCATAAAAGCGGATGTCGATGAAGCCGTAAAACACGTTATCGATACTCAAACGTTCATTCTTTCCGAGGAAGTTTCTTCTCTCGAGAAAGAGATGGCCGAATATTGCGGTGTTAAATATGCCGCCGGTGTGGCATCGGGCACCGACGCTCTAATTCTCGCGCTAAAAGCCTTGGGGATCGGTGACGGCGACAGGGTCATAACTACTCCTGCTACTTTTTTCGCCACTTGCGAAGCGATCTCTATTTTGGGGGCCACGCCGGTTTTTGCCGATATAGATCCGGGCACATACAACATCGACCCCGAAAAAATCGAGAAGGTCCTGAAGAACTCACCTGTAGAGATCCGGAAAACAATAAAGGCGGTGATCCCCGTACATCTGTACGGTCAATGCGCGGATATGGAAGGTGTGATGCAGATAGCGCAAAGATATAACCTTAAAGTGATCGAGGATTGCGCACAGGCCATAGGCGCACCGTACAAGGGGAAAAAAGCCGGCAGTTTCGGAAATGCCGGCTGTTTCAGTTTTTTCCCCAGCAAGAACCTGGGAGGTTTTGGTGACGGCGGCATGGTAATTTCAAATGACCAAAAAATTATCGACCGCATAAAAGGGCTGAGAGTGCATGGAAGCACTAAACAGTATATACACACCGAAATAGGCTATAACTCCAGGCTTGACAGTCTGCAAGCCGCGATTTTAAGGGTGAAACTGAAAAAATTGGATTCCTGGCTCGAAGGGCGGAGAAATGTCGCTCAAAAATATAACAAAGCTTTTGCGAAAATGAAAATAAAAATCCCAAAAGTTGATCAGGAATGTGTACACACATACCACCAGTACTCTATCCTTGTCGACAACAGGGACGGCTTACTGGATCATCTGAACAAGAATGGCGTCGCTTCCAGAGTGTATTATCCCGTTCCTATGCATCTTCAGCCGTGCTACAAAGAATTGGGATACTTAAAAGGCGATTTCCCCATTTCTGAACACGTTTCGGATCATATCCTGT
>JADFYD010000063.1:6976-8451 GCA_015233235.1 Candidatus Omnitrophota bacterium
GGTTTACGGTGGTTAAGTTCATTCAATTGACCAGATCAAAATTACGACAGAAGATACTTGCGTATTATTTCACAAATCCTGCCAAACAGCTGTACGTAAGGCAATTGGCCTCGATACTTGAAGAGGATCCGGGAAATCTCTCAAAAGAACTTTCCAAACTGGAAAATGATGGGATGTTCATCGCCGAAACAAAAGGAAATCAAAAACATTATTGTCTAAATGAAAAGTACCCTTTGTATAACGAGATAAGATCCATTTTGTTCAAGACAGTCGGTGTGGAAGGGCGGCTGAAAGACATAATAGGAGGTATTAAGGGAATAGAGCTGTCATTCATCTATGGCTCTTTCGCGGCACATAAAGAGAACGCTTCAAGTGACATAGACCTTTTGATAGTAGGTAACCCTAATGAGGACGAATTGCTTGAAAGGATAGAATCCGCCGAAGAGGCGTTGGGGAGAGAGATAAATTATAATATCTACCCGGCGGCAGAGTTCAAGTCAAAAAGAAAGAAGGATGACAATTTTATCGCAAATATTCTCAAAAGGCCAAAAATAATATTGAAAGGTGATCTCGATGCAATTTGACGACCTGCTTAAAAAGGGCCAGATAGTAAAAGAGAAGACCACGAAAGAGAAGATAACCGAATTTTTGGAATTCGCGGAAAATGAGCTATCCGCCGCGAATTTTAATTTACAAAAATTTCCACTGACTGCCTATAAGTCGGCATACGACGCTCTTATGCACGCGGGGAACGCGCTCATAAGGTTTTACGGTTATAGACCAACTGAAAGATTCACTCATGCTACTATAACGGAATGCGTTGATAGAATACTTGGCGCGGAATGTGGAGATCTGGCCAGGGGGTTCAAAAGAATGCGTAAAAAACGACACCCGTTACAATATGACGCGCTCTTTTCTGAATCTCACAAAGAAGTACAGGATAGTGTTACCAGAGCCGACGAGCTGATCAAAAAGATAGAAGAACATACAAAAATAAAACCATCAATGAAAAGATTATTTTAAGTAGTATGCGTGAAAGCTACGAACTATGAACTAAGGACACTATGAGCAGTGTATACTTATCAGTGATAATTCCCGCTTACAACGAAGAACGCAATTTATCCTCGACCGTTAAGGAAGTCGCCGCGTATTTACTCAAACAGGATTACTCCTGCGAGCTAATCATTGTAGATGACGGTTCCAGGGATAACACTTTGAAAATAGCGGAGGCCTGCAGGGATATTTTTAAGGACCTCAAGATAATAAGTTATCCCATGAATAGGGGCAAGGGTTTCGCGGTTAATAAGGGCATTTTTGAGGCGCAGGGAGACTATATCCTTTTTATGGACGCTGATAATTCCACGTCCATATTGGAGTTTGAAAAATTCAAACCGTTTTTAAATACTGAATGATGGTTTTTTTGCAGCATTCAACAGCGTCGGGATTGATGTCCGATACGGTCAAACGATCGCACA
>JADFYD010000064.1 GCA_015233235.1 Candidatus Omnitrophota bacterium
CATATGGACAAGAATTTTACCGGTTGCAGATGGAAATCCTCCGCCGGTACCTTTACTATCGAGGAAATAACAAGACCAGAGCGCGGAACAAAAATATTTTTCAAGCTCAAGGATGAGCATAAGGAGTTCGCCGAAGTTGAAAGAATAAAAGAGATAATCACGAAATATTCCAATTTCGCGGATTTTCCGATCTATCTCGGTAAAGATAAGATCAACAAGGTCGAGGCGCTGTGGCGTAAAAAGGCGAGCGAACTCAAGGAAAACGAAGTGAACGAATTCTACAAGTTCATTGCCAACGACTATGAGGAACCTCTCGCGCACATTCCAGTTTCTGTCGAGGGATCAGTCGTAAGCTTTAAAGCGCTACTTTTCATACCGAAAACCGCTCCGTTCGACCTTATGCGCAAGGACGACCTCAAAACTATAAACCTGTATTCGAATAAAATACTTATTCAATCGAACTGCCGTGAGATACTTCCGGAATACCTGAGGTTCATACGCGGCGTAGTCGACACGATAGATCTGCCGCTGAACGTCTCGCGCGAGCTCACGCAGGCAAGTCCCCTGATGACCAGGATCAAGAATATCCTTATTTCGAAGATATTCGTTTTTCTCGAGGACCTGTTCAAGAAAGACCGCGAAAAATATCTCGTATTTTACAGGAATTTTGGCCCGCTTTTTAAGACCGGCCTTAATTCGGACTTTGAGAATAAGGACAAAATAACGGACCTTTTGTGTTTCGTCTCGTCGAGGACAAAAGAGAACGAGATGGTAACGCTGAAAGAATACGCTATGCGTGTGAAACCCGACCAGAAAGAGATCTATTACATTTCAGGCGACAGCCGCGATTCTATAGAAAGAAATCCAAACCTGGAATATTTCAGGAAGAACGATATCGAAGTTCTTTTTCTGATCGACCCTGTGGATATTTTCACGGTGCCTTCCATAGGCGAATTTGATACAAAAAAGATCAAGTCCATCGAGAAGGCGGATATCGAGCTTAAAGCCGAAGACAAACTCGAGAAACCCGATTCGAACTTGTCGAAGTCGCTCATCGATCTTTTCAAGAAAACACTTAAGGATAAAGTCGAGGATGTTGTCGAATCGAAACGTCTGGTAGATTCCGCCGTGACGCTTGTTTCGGGGAAGAACGCGCTTGATCCGCAGATGGAAAAAATGATGAAGATAATGACGCGCGACAATTCCTATGTCTCCAAAAAGACGCTGGAAGTAAATATGGCGCATCCGCTTCTTAAGAACCTCTCGCAAATATACCTCGCAAATACACATGATGTCCGGCTTGAAAAGTGCATACTTCAGCTTTACGAAAGTGCGCTTTTTATCGACGGCAGTCTTCCGCCGAACTCCGACTTCGTGAAACGCATGACCGACCTCATGGTCGACGCGACACGGTAAGGTGCCGGAGGCGTAAAATGGAAGTGGGTGGTGAGTGAAATGATGGATTTCGTTTTGAGATTTTATCATGTGTTCGCGGCATATTTTGTCGAGACCGTGCCCGCGCTGTTTTTAGGGCTTATTATTAGCGGACTGATACACGAATTTGTATCAGACGAATGGGTGGTGGAGCACATGGGCGGTAAAGGAATTAAGCCCATTATTTATGCGACGCTAGTTGGCGCCGTGGTGCCTGTTTGCTGCTGGGGGTCGCTGCCGATCGCCGTGAGTTTTCACAAGAAGGGCGCTTCGCTCGGTCCGGTATTCGCGTTTTTAGTGGCTACACCGGCTACTTCAATAAACGCGGTGCTCGTCGCCTGGCGAATACTTGGACTTGGGTTTACGCTTTATGTCTTCATAGCCGTAATAATTATCGGAATAATAATGGGAATTATAGGCGACAGCCTTGGTGTAAAAACTGTTGCCAAGGAAATAGACCTTACTGTTGGTCACGATCATGAAAAATGCACCGGGCATTGCGAATGTAAACCGAAAGATCTTTCGGCAAAGGGCAGGACCATATCGATACTCAAATATGCTTTTATCGACATGCCAAAGGAAATAGGGCTTGAGACGCTGGCGGGTATCGCCATGGCGTCTTTGGTCGCCACTATATCGCCGATCGGCTTATGGATAAAGAGCCATCTGGCAAGAGGCCTCGGCTACGTGTTCGCGGTCGCGTTCGGCCTTATCGTTTATATGTGCGCGACGATGAGTATACCGCTAGTGGACGCTTTTATTAAACAAGGCCTTAATGCCGGAGCCGGCGTAACACTCTTGATACTGGGGCCGATCGTAAGCTATGGCACGATACTTGTTCTCCGCAAAGAGTTCGGCTCAAAAGTCCTCGCGGTTTTCGTGATCTCGATAAGCGTTCTGTGCGTTCTGGCGGGGTATGGGTATCAACTTGCCTTTTTTGGCCGCATATGGTAAACTTAAAGTAACTAAAAATAGTTACTTTAGGATGACAATATGAAAAAAGGCATAGCTGCAATATTTAAAAGTGCGAGCACGGCGTTCACTCCGCAGGAACTTGCTCTCCTCTGGGGCATATCGAATTATGACTATCTTAAGACGCGGATCCAGTATTACATAAAGAAAGGGTATTTGCGCCGTATTTGCCACGGTGTTTACGCTAAAGAAGGTGTAAACGTTGACGTTATGGAAGTAGGCAATAAATTGCGCAGTCCTTCCTATATAAGTTTCCACACGGTGTTATTTCGCGAAGGCATGATATTCCAGTCGTTGTCCGCGGTCTATCTGGCGTCGTACTGCTCCAAGACCGTGAATAACTTAGCCGGCACTTTCATTTACCACAAAATAAAAGAAGAGATATTATTCAATAAAGAGGGCATCGAGGACCACGGAACATATTGTATGGCCAGAAAGGAACGCGCCTTTCTTGATACGATCTATATTTTTCGGGATTGCCACATAGATAATCTGCGTCCGCTGGATTGGGATAAAGTCGGATCGATGTTAAAAATATACGGGTCAGGCGCGCTGGAAAAACGCGTAAAGGAGTACGAAAAAGATGCTCGACAATAATGAACACCGAGCGGCGATGTATCGCCTTTTAGTGGGAATATTCAGGGACCCTTATCTTTCGGCTGTGCTGGGATTTAAAGGAGGCACCGCTTGTTATTTTTTTCATGACCTGCCGCGTTTCTCGGTGGACCTGGATTTTGATATTATCTCTAAAGGAGACGCATCGGTGCGCGATAAGATCTATGAGAGGGTAGAACGAATAGTTAAAGAAGAAGGTTTTATTTTAAAAGACGGGTATATCAAACACAACACGGTGTTTTTATTGGCCTCATATGACAAGGAAAAACATAATATCAAAATAGAAATATCCGGCAGAGATTTCCCCAACACATATGAGGCAAAAAATTTTTATGGGTTACAGGCGAACGTTTTGGTAAAGGCCGACATGTTCGCACATAAATTAGTAGCCGCAATGGAACGCAAAAAAACGGCGCTTAGGGATATTTTTGATATATGGTTTTTCTTTAAGAACGGCTGGCCGATAAACGGTGAAATGGTTAAATTAAGGACAGGGAAAAAGCTCAAATCCTATTTAAAAGATTTAAAGTCGTTTATTCAGGAAAAGATCGGGGATCGTCCGGTACTGGGAGATCTAGGAAGTGTCCTGAACGATAAAACAAAAGCATGGGTAAAGGCCAAGTTAAAAAAAGAGCTAATAGGGCTATTGGATTTTTACATCGACAAACAGGATGGCGATTAACAGCATATGTCCGGGACAGATCGTAATAAAAAAAGTTTAACTTTCCCCTACGTCGAAATAGTGCGCGCGTCGGCAGGGTCGGGAAAGACTTACGCGCTCGCCAAAAGGTACGTCGAGCTCCTTATGGACAAGGAGCTCGCAAAAGAAGAGAAACCCTTAAGGTCGATACTCGCCATTACCTTCACGAACAAAGCCGCGATAGAGATGAAAGAACGTATTTTCTTGTTTCTGAAAGAAATAACACTTGATAATTTAGAAAAGGAAGGGCAAAGAGCAAAGGGCATAGAGAATAGCGGAAAAAAAGCCGCGAAATTTGTCGATGACATACTCGCGGATTACGATCATTTTCAGGTCGAGACCATAGACAGTTTCATGAACACGCTGATCACCTCTTGCGCCCTGCAGCTCGGGATATCGTCAAGCACGCGTATACGCGAGGATCACAGGGCGTATATCGAATACAGCCTGGACGAACTTCTTGATAGGTCCACCTCAGACAGAAACACGAAAAAGGCCTTCCTGGACCTATTGGATTATTACCTTTATGTGGAAAAGAAGGAAGGCTGGTTCTCTAAAAAGGATATACTTGAGCTTGTCGAAGTCCTGTACGGTTTTTTGAACATTTACGGCAAAGAGTTCAAAAGCGAGAACGTTAAATTTTCTAAAATAAGAGCGAAAAAAGAGGCCGTCTTTGAAAAAATAGAAAAATTGAGCCTCTTGGCCGACGAAGGGACGCACGCGTCTTTCCTGAAAGCGCTCAAGAAGTTCGTCGACGAGAAAAACATTTATTTTAAAGTCGAGGATCTCTCGAAATATTTCACACGCGAAGAGTACCCCGCGAAAAAGAATTTCGGCATGCCGGCGTCTATGCCGAAACTGTGGGAGAGCCTTCGAAAGGACCTTGCGGCGATCGCGGTAATAGAATCGACGTCAGTGTTCGGTCCGTACATAGATATTTTCAACCGCGTACGCGAAGGTTTTGCCGGACTCGCCTTGGACGACGACGTGATATTCCTTCCGGAGCTGAACGTCTACGCGCAAAAGCTTGCCGCGGATACGTCGTTTACCGTGGCTGAGATATATTACCGGCTGGCGGCCAGAATAAAACATTATCTTCTCGACGAGTTCCAGGATACGAGCGAACTGCAGTGGAAGAATGTGAAAAACATGGCAGAGGAAGCGCTTTCGTCAGGCGGGTCGCTTTTCGCGGTGGGCGACCGCAAACAGGCGATATTCGGATTTAGGGGTGGGGCGTCCGGTCTTTTCGAGACAGTGAAAGACGACCTTTCGGCCCTCGGGCCTTTCGAAACATTTTTAGACAAAAATTACAGAAGCCGCGAAAAAATAGTTAAGTTCAATAACGCGATCTTTTCGGAAGAGAATTTAAGACGTTTCATCGCGGCGCTTCCGGACATTAGCGATAATATTTCCGCGCTTTCGGAAAACGATACGGAACGCGTGCTAAGCGTGTTCCGCGGCGCCGAACAGGCCCCCGAGAGAAAAGCTTCCGGAGGGTTCGTAGTAAAGGAATTCATCCCTTCCGTTCCAGGCGAAGAAAAAGAGGACATAATTAAAAATAAGATTTTAGACCTTGTAAAAAGAACGGCAAAAAGAGTGCCCTCATCGTCGATCGCGGTACTCGCTAGGTCTAACCGCGACGTCGAAACGGTAAGTTCCTGGTTCTTAGAGAGCGGTGTGCCGGTCGAGACAGAGAAAACGCTTAATATGCGCGAGCACCCGCTTATAAACGAGATACTCTCTTTTCTCGCTTTTCTGGATTCGCCGATGGACGACCTTATGTTCGCCGCTTTTTTGCTGGGCGATATTTTCACAAAAACCGCCGGCTTTGACAGAAAAGAGATAGAGGGCTTTATTTTTGACGCGCGGAACAAAAAAACCGGTAAAGAGAGAACGCTGTACGGGGCATTCAGACAGCGTTATCCTGACATATGGAAAACATACATCGATGAATTTTTTAAGACTGTGGGTCACGTGCCGCTCTACGAGCTTCTGGTAACGATATTCGGCAAGTACGACGTACTCAATAATTTTTCAGGATATCAGGGTTTTTTCATGAAGCTTCTAGAAGTGGTCAAGGAGAACGAAGAAGAGTATCACGGCATAGGGTCTTTCTTTGAGATGTTGAAGACGATGGACGATAGACATTTTTTTGTACACATCGGTACTAAGGCCGACGCGGTAAAGGTGCTTACGATACACAAGGCTAAAGGGCTGGAATTTCCGGTCGTTATCATGCCTTTCTTTGAAATAGACGTCGCGGTCGGGTCGGGCGCAGGGGGAAGAAAAAAGCCCTACGTTATCAGAGAAAACAACGAAGGCACGATAGAACTGGTTCAGCTTAAAAAAGAATACAACGCTTATTCCGCCCCGCTCCGCGCGGAATATGAAAAAGAATACGCTGACGCGCTTATCGAGGAACTGAGCGTAATGTACGTCGCCATGACGAGGGCCCGGGACGAACTCTATGTTTTTGTACCGGAGAAGTCGTCGAACCGGAAGAATATAGCCGAGGTGCTCTTTGAAGAGCAAAATTTTACTATCGGGGAGCCGACGGAGAGGGTAGCGGCGCAGGAAGCCTCGGACAATATTTCTATACCGGTCTCCAAGTATTCGGATTGGATAGATTTTCTTAAAGACGACGCGGCTGAAATTACAGCCCTGACAAATAAGGACAATATTAAACGCGGCGACGTTATGCACTTAATACTTTCTTTCGCGGGGAACCTATCGGAGGTATCTCCCGAAGACGTTATTCGCAAAGCTGCTAGCCGTGTAGCCCTGGAGCATCCGAATTTTAAGGAAACGGACAGTTTTATTTTGAAGGCTGAAAAAATATTGTCCGAAGAAAAGCTTAAAGACATTTTTTATGTTCCGGGCGGCAAGGTATATACCGAAAAAGATATCGTTGATGAAAAAGGCAATACGAAAAGGCTGGACCGCCTGATCGTGCGGGAGAAAGACGTGTGGGTAGTCGATTATAAAAGTTCGGCGGATGCGCCGGCAAAACATAAAGAGCAGGTAGAAGGCTATAAGCGTCTAGTGAGGGCGATATATCCGAATAAGCTTGTGCGGGGATTTTTGCTGTACCTGGATAGTGTAAGTGTGGTGGAGGTATGAATAAACACATAAACTTCGACATGTCCGGCAACTTTATAGGCGACATTGTCGACTACGTGTCGCGCGAGTACCTCGATAAGGGGCGCGCGCTCGACCGCATCGCCTTTGTGTTCGAGGGGAAACGTCCTTCGCTTTTCCTGAAAAAGGCTTTATCTGAAAGAATAGGCCGACCGTACAGTGCGCCGATCTCTTTTTCCATAGAGGAATTCGTAAAATACGTTCTATTGAAAAAAACTGATATTGCGGACCTTCCCGCAATGGAAACGTATTACACGATATACAAAACGGCGAAAGCGCTCAAGGCGGGGCTGGTCAAAAAACGGGAAAAATTTTCCGAATTCCTGCCGTGGGCCCGGGAAGCCGCCGCTTTTATAGACCTTCTCGACCTTGAGGATATAGAACCGGAGAAACTTTCAAATATTCAGGCGAGCGCTACTATCGGCTTCGATGTGCCAGATAATATAAACGCGCTTTTAAAGAACATAACGCTTATCCGGGACGCGTACCATAAAACGTTACTCGAGAAAAAAATGTTCTCGAGGGGTTTCAAGTATCTTTCAGCCGCCCGCGCTATCAATGAAATAAAGTTTGATGAGTTCGACGTCGTCATCTTCGCTGGATTCTTCTTCATGCACAAGACGGTGAGCGACATCATCGGGGGTGTGTGCGGGCAGGGGAAGGGAGTGCTCATCAATAATGGTGACCAGGGTTCAGGGTTCAGGGTTCAGGGTTCGTTGTCCGAAGTCCGTCGCCCGGCATGCACTTTGCCGGATAAAACTAACGACCAACGACTAACGACTAACGACCAGCGTTCCCTCCGCCTGTACGCCGCTTTCGACAAACACTCACAAGTATGCCTTGCGCGGGAGATACTCAAAAATGTTGACGATCTCTCCGATACCGTGATCGTGCTCCCCGACCCCGACAGCATGATACCGCTTGTTTCGGAACTAGGGGGGCAATTTGGCGATTTTAACGTTTCGCTTGGGTATCCCTTAAAACGAAGTTCTCTCTATTCTCTTTTTGAACATGTTTTTCGCGCACAGAAAACAAAAAAGAACGGCGAATATTATTCCAAAGATTATCTCGCGGCACTTTCACAGCCGATAATGAAAAACCTGCGGATTGCGGAAAACCCGGCCGTGACAAGGATCATCGTGCACAAGATCGAGGAAGCGCTTTTGGGAACAGAAAGCGCCGGTATCAATAACAGTATCTTCCTTTCTCTTGACGACGTTCTGGAAGACGAAAAACTGTTTAAAGCGCTTGAGGCGGCGCTCAATGAAGCGGGAGAGAAAATAGGTGAAGGCGCCATAAAGGCTATCCTCGAAAAACTCCACAGACTTCTTTTCGGACTCTGGGAAAATATTGAGAGTTTTCGTGAGCTCGCGGCCGCTTTGGATGAATTTCTGGCTGAGGTCATCGCCCGGAGTAAACTTGAAGAATATCCCATCAATATAAAAATAGCCCAAAGACTGTACTCGCTGAAAGAAGAATTCGAGAACGCGTCTTTTTCGGCAGAACATTTTGAGAAAGAGGATATTTTCAAATTGTTCCGCGGCATAGTCGAGAACGAGATACTGGCTT
>JADFYD010000065.1:0-7267 GCA_015233235.1 Candidatus Omnitrophota bacterium
TATAGTGAAGACGAAGTGATTTCCTCTTTTGTCAGACTGATAAGGACATTCCGCTGTTCAGTTTCTCGCTCCGGTTTTTACCGCCCCTCGTCACAACAAAACAGAATATTCCCACATTATTGTTGTGTCTCGGGTCCCCAAAAGTTATTCCTGAATTTTCAAACTTGCCGGTTTGAAGAGCTGGATAGTTCCGGCTTCGAACAGTAGAAAATTCCCCCGCAAATTATTTTTCGGCGTAAACAAGATGTTTTTATGCGGGTACGGACTAACTTTTGGTCGGTAAAAAAGTCGCTTCGAAACTGAACAGCGGAATGTCCTGTCATATGAAATTGCGTGAGGGTTTGTCTGGCTTTTCGCCGGGCCGTAGCCGGCCGAAGCGGGCATGGATCCCTCGCCACCGTGTGTGGTGGTTAAGATGGTATGCGGTGGCGAGGGAGAGCTCGGCCGGCTCTGGAGCAAAATTCCTCGCAGAGACCGTGTCACAATTGTATTTTATGCATTCTTCATCGAGTTGATTCTGTCCAAATTAGATTTTTTGTAGACCTTTTGATAAAAATCCGGCCGAATCGGGCATGAACATGCTTTATCTATAGGATTTACATTTGTAATTTCCGGATAATCCCATCAACTCCGACTATTGTTATCATGCGTGCCATGTTAAAACAGGTCGCGGCAAGAGATATCTCGGCCCTTGCCCCAGCCTTGCCCCTTAGAAGAAATCCGTCAAATTTAAGATTACGTTTGATATGGCCGAACGTCAGCTCAACTTTTTCTTTCCGGAGCTTGTAAATCCGCTGACTATCAGGTGCGCGGTATAGCGCTTCAAATTTTTCTTTTAACTCTTCGTTTTTGAGACGTTGTATCACTCTGCCGGTTTTTATCTTTGTGCAATCGTTAAAACTATGGCAGTGTTTACAAGCGTTGTTCGCTGTCTTGTAAATTCTGGTATCACTACCATGTGTACCACGGTAGCTCAGGGTATGTCCTGTGGGACAAACATAACAATCCCTCTCCCTGTCATATGTAAAGTTCTTTTTGGCAAATGGATCCGATTTTTCAGCCGCCTGCATTATTGACGGCACGATAACCTTGATACCCTGTTCAGAGATCTTTTCCAATTCGGGAGTATTGGCATATCCAGAATCAGCGCAAGCAGTAGAGCATTTACCCTGCAGTGTCTCATTTGCCAGATTGATCTGTTCAGCAAACTGTTTGTAATCATTGTTTTCATTTGTCACATCGGCACTTATGATAAGCCCGTGTTTTTCATCCACAACTACCTGGGCATTGTATCCCGAATGCGATCCTTTCTGGCTGTGCATGACGGCACATTCGGGATCAACGATGTTAATCCGCTCTTTCTTTTCGATTTTCAAATCGTTAAGTATGCCAAGAACTTTCGACTTCAAAACTTCGTTGTCGGCCAATTCACTTTGCATTTTAATAAGCGTCGGTTGATCTTCTTCGCGGAAATCGGTATCTTCGCATTCCTTAAGTATCCTATCGATGCTCTCATCGGCCTTCTTTAGGGCTTCTTCACAACGCTCCCTTGTCCAGTCGTTCTTTATGGAAGCGTTTGCCCGTATCTTTGAGCCATCGGCAAAGAGAGTATTGCCCTCTACCAGCTCAAGTTTAAGGCACATCCTGGCACATTGTTTTAATACGTTTGCCAGGGCTTTTTTGTTCTTTCTACGAAATTCGGCTATCGTCTTGTGGTCGGGTTTCAGCTGTTTCATAAGCCACATAAAGGATACATTATAATTGACCTCACGCTCGAGTTTGCGGGAAGAGCGAATTCCATAGGCTATTCCATAAACGTAAAGTTTAAGCATAGCCTTTGGATCGTATTGTGGGTTGCCTACATTATCGGGGTTTATTTCAATCCCTAGTTCTTCGAAATCAAGCGCTTCCACCATGGTATCATACGCACGCACCACAGCATTCCTGGGGACATAATCATCAACGCACGGTGGAAAAAGTGACAATTGATCCCGAGTTCCATAACGATATGCCATATAACCTCCTACTCACTTGATGAGAATAGTATATCATCACATCGAAGCATAGTGCATATTTGCTGAACTACATTTTTGACTTTAAGGCACTATGAGCAAACGCATAATAGTGCCGCGATGGACCGTCCCGTACGAACCCCCGGCAGCGCGTCGGGCTTGGACCCGCCGTAGCCATAAGCTTTTTATGCGCGAACTCCGTTTGAGCGTTACCCGGTCGAAATTAATTTGGCGAAGGCGGGCCGACTCGCTGCCGGATGAGCCCGACCGGCCGCTGGAGCCGGTCGGGCGTGTTCGTACGGGACGGTCCATCGCGGCACTCCTTACGCTTCGTGTCATAAAGCCAAATAAGCCGTCTCTTCAACCAGGGAAGATTGCTTCGTCCCCCTCGCTATCGCTCGGGGTCCTCGCAACGACGATGCTTTACTACTTTTCAAAGAACTGGATCATTGTGATAATTGTGACACGGTCTCGCAGGGGAATTTTGCGTCCCGGCAAAAGTCAGACAAACCCTCATGCAAATCTCTGGCGGTATTCAAAAAGCTAAATGATTACCGTAATAGTGTGCCCTACGGAGCGTTGTTGACGCTCTGCCACGTCGAAGGCATGCGTTTTAAAACTTCTGCAGATCCTTGAGCAGCCTTGCGGCTGATTTTGTCGGTTTCACGGCGCCATCAAGCAGAATGCTCCTCGAGGTCAAATCTTTTCCATACAGCTCGGAGTTTGCGTCGCCGCTCACGGCCATGACAGCACCTTCAAGTTTAAGACCGATAAAAGCGCCCCGCGACCGTGAGTATGACAGTAACCCGCTTTTTAAAGTAAGATCCGTCGCCGCGGAGGCGTCTCTGCCAACCGGCCCTGCCGACACCGAAGCGTCGCCGCCAAGTTTAAATTTACTCTGAAGTAACCCATCCAAGCCCCGTTCGTTCATGATGAGAAGAATAATGTCCGTTGCCTGACCTCCGATCTGCATCCCCCAGCTCACACCGGTTATCGTGAATACGGCCGGGGTACCCCATTTCTTGTCCTTTCCTTTTACGACAACAACACCCTGCCCGTACTGCCCTCCGAAAATAAAGCCGCCGCTCAATGTCGAGGGGAATATCGCCACCGCATAAGAGTCCTTAAGAAGAGATACAGGTATCCCATCTTCCGGCATCTGGGTCATTTCCTCAAAAACCTTGGCCGACTCAACTAAAAGATTATCCCACTTGTCGGCTTCGGAAAAAGCCAACGACGACGTAAAAAATAAAAATACCGCCGAACTTAAAAATGTCCTTATATATCTACTCATCACACCCTCCTTTTTTAAGCCGTTACCTTAATTATACACTTTTTGTTTCGATTTCTCAGAAAATATGATATATTCTTACCATGCGAAAACTCACATGTCTTCTGGTAATTCTGTTATCCGTTTCATGCTTACCCATAAAAGCGGTTTTTGCCGACTACACACATACCGACACATCGAATGACATCGTGGTGCCTCTTGACGATATAACTAACGACGCTACGCAAACCGTAAGTAAAACCACTAAAAAAGGCACTTCCATTATCGATTCTATAACTAATTTTTTCTTCCCGGATAACAATAAGAAAAGATCCAAGAATGTCGGTATTAAGTTTTACGATACCGACGACCCAAATAAGGGTGCGTATAAATACAATAATTAACGCGCCCTAAAAAAGCTCACCCCAGGAACATCTCTATCGAATCGGAAAAATTCTTCTTAAGCATGAGTTTTGGTATGTAATCGCTGTACCCCTGCTCTTTAAGCCCTTTGGCCGTGCCTTCCGGCGCGCCCTGTGTTACGGCGATTATTTTAATATCACGGGAAGAGCCTCTTTCTTTGATCTTTTGCAGGAACGCGGTCTTACCGGGGAGCGTGTCAAGATCTGGATTGACGAACCCCAGGTCCGGAAGAGCGCCGCCGCTGTCGATCCAGACGTACAAGGCCTCTATATCGGACCAAGTGTACACGAACATGGCATTACCCGCGTCGCACAAATTTTTTATCTCCTACCTTAGTTCTTCATCGTCGTCCACAAGCGCTACCGCTATCTTTTTTTCCGGACCGGGGAACGGTGTTTCACCGGCCGGTAGTATCGGAGGCGCGGCGGTCTTAAGTTTTAGAGTTATCTTAAATTCGCTTGCCTCGCCGGACATTGACTCGACTTCGATATTCCCGTCCATTTTCTTGACAACCGCTTTGCCTATATCGACATTGGGCCCCTGAACACCGGTTTCTTTCGCGAAGAAGAGGTCTATCTCATCCGAAGATCTTATGCCGCTATTTTTATCGACGGTCCTCATTACACCGGCATATTTTACTGTAATATTCACGGACGTCGCGGAAGAAGACGTTCCGTCCGTTTCAACGCCATTGACGCCCTGGGCCTCGCATAAAGAGACGCTTATGTTTATGTCGCCCTGCCCCAGTTTTTTTACGGCGTTATTCAGGATATTCAGCATTATTTGTCTGATCCTAACCGGCTCGCCCGTGAAATATTTCGGGCATGTATCGGCGTATTCGACGCCGATATTGAAACCTCCTTCGCCGAGCGCCGAGTTCAGCATGCCGGCCGTGGACGCCAAAGTGTCTTTCAGGTCGAAATTCACTTCTTTCGCGGGACTTCCGGCAGTATCTCCTCCGGCGCCCCATATGTCATCAATATACGACATGACGAGCCTGCCGGTTATGTTTATCTCTTCGACACATTTTTTTTCATCACCCGTAAGAAGCATTGCCTCTTTCATTTTTTCGGAATACTTAATGAGCGCCTCAACGGGTATTTTTATTTCGTTCAGGATCCCGGCCAGGAACAGATTTTTTCTGTACCCTTCGAACCTCGCCCTTCTTATTGCGCCTTGCAAGATCTCTTCGGCCCTGCGCCCGTCGCCTTTAACGTCGTCAAAAGACGAAAATATCTCGTGGTATAAACTTTTTCCGGGCGAAAAAATGCCTTTCCCGGGATTCGCGCCATGTCCCCATTTATTCTGGCCGGAAAACGCGGACAAGTCACCTGCCGGGATCAGGCAGCTCTCCTCCAGCAACTTGATCTCCAATCTGCTCCTGATAAGGAAAAACAGCGCCAGGAGAAAAGCGGCCGTAAGGATCAACAGGATCACCCTTTCGGCTATCCTTTTCGCCGTTGCGCGCGACTCGGAAAGAAAAGATTGTTCGAGTAAAGTGAGTTCCCTGTCCACGGTCCCGATTTTCCTCAATATATCCTCTTTTGAGGCGGCCAGTGTTTCGTCCCAGGCATCTTTCGGGATAGAGACTATATCCTTGAGCTCACCGCTCAGTTTTTCAAGGCCATCAACAAGAAGATCTGCTTCGTCCCACATGTCGAGAAGTTTGTCCGCAAAACCTGTTTTACATGCCGCTACAAATACGACCGACATTTTTCCGATATCTTCGGGAAGGCTCATCCCCTCGAGGAACCCTACACGCGCGGAATTTACGTCAGGGGTAAGTTTTTCCAGCGCCGCTCTTGCCGCTTTATATCCCAAAGGTATCCTTAAAAAATCCTGGAATTTCTGGTAATCATCCTCATCACCGGTTATCCCGTATACCCTGAGGTTATATACCATTTCTTTGTGGGCGTTAGTCCATACCCTGCCGGCATATTCGAAAGATTTGTACGCGCTATAGGCGTCAACGGTAACTTTCAGCATCACCATCGTTACGAAAACCGCCAACGCCAGCAAAGCGATCCTTTTCAATTTTGTCTTTAACTGTATCTTCGCCATAAATGTGTTCTCTTTTACGCTATTCGCTTGAGTTTTTCGTCAAGATGAAGGATCTTTTCCCTGCTCTGGTTTATGCGTATTTTTATGTCTTCGGATATTTTCTTTTCGGCTTCGAGCGCGTTAACCATTTCCTCGGCTTCGTGCCTCGCCTTTTCAATTTTCCCTGCAGCCTCGTCAATCTCGCCCGCCTTATCTTTCCAGGCGTTCAGTTCTCTTTCTTTTTCGGCAAGCAGACGTTTTTTTGATTCCAGTTCCGTTTCTATTTCTTTAATTTTCGTCCCGAGCGTACTTACCGCCTCGCTCTCTGATGCCATCGTTTTACTTTCCATTTCACGCCTCAAGCGCACGGTTTCGGCGCTGACGTTATCTATTATCACCGCTTTCTTTTCTACTTCTATTTTTGCCGCCTCGACCTTTGATTCCATCTCTTCTCTTTCCATCTTCATGCGGTCTATCTCCGCGAGGAGGGCCTCATTTTTCTTACGCATTTCGTCGAGCCTCTCCTGGTCGCTTAAAAGGTCTTTTATCTTCTGCCTGTTGAGCCTTATTTCCTCTTTTCTGGCGTTGATCTCCAGTTCCATACGCAGTATCGTACCTCTGGCCTCCATAAGTCCTTCTTTGACAGTCTCAGCTTCCCTTAATTTGTTTTCCAAACTTGAGATCTTACCGCCTGCCAGCATCAGCTCCGATTCTTTTTCGACTATCCTTTCCCTCATTTTCGCAAGTTCCCGCTCAAGATCCGCCGTGATGCGCTCGACGGCAGACTGTTTCGCGGTTATCTCGTCGTTCTTAGCGGCCAGTTCCGCCCGCAGCCTGTCCACCTGCGCCGACAGGATGTTTTTCTCATCTCCGACTTTGGCGAGGTTGTTCACTTCACGAGTAAGCTGTTCTATGACAGACTGTTTCTCGTCTATCTCTACGTTCTTAGCCGCAAGTTCCGCGCGCACGCCGTCCATTTGGGCCAGGATACTATTCTTCTCGTCTTCGGCCCTTTCTAATTTGCCCTTTTCATTCATGAGCCTGGCCAATTCCCCGTTCAGATTAGTTATTTCGATCTGCTTTGCCTCGGACTGTCCCCTTAAGCGGTCTATATCAGAAATAGCACCTTCAAGCTGTTGTTTGGAATTCTCGAGTTCGCCGCATATCGCGTCAAAGTGCTGCATTTTTTCGCCTAGACGCGTCATCTCCGAATTAAGCGCGTCTATTTCAACCTGTTTGACGGTACATTCTTTCGTCTTCGCTTCAAGCTCGACTTTTTCCCATTCAGCATGTTGTTTTAGGGCTTCCGCTTCTTTTTTTATTTCCTCGAAACGCGCTCTTTCCTCACCGGCGAACCAGAGACGATCGTTAAGATTTTTCACCTCCGCGTGCAGATGGCCGACTTCTTCCACCTTACTCACAAGTTCTGTCCTGATCTCTTCTGACTGCTTTTTCAAATTGTCGTATCCTCTGCAGCGTTCGGCCAGAGCGCTCTTTTCTTCCTCAAGATGTTTCAACTCGG
>JADFYD010000065.1:7323-8342 GCA_015233235.1 Candidatus Omnitrophota bacterium
TTCTCCGGTCGCCTCGTCAAGTTTTCTTTCCAGATCCTCTATCCTTCCCTCGAGTCCCTTTGCTCTTTCAGAAAGTCCTTCCATCTGGGCGGCCTTTTCGCGCAACGCCGATATCTCGACTTGCAAAGCGTTCATAGCGTTATTTTTTGCGTCGATCTCGCCTTTTTGTCTGATACATTCTTTTTCAAGTTTTTCCGCGCCTTCCTTGGCGGCGTCCAAACGCGCTTTGTCCTCTCCGGCTAGCCATAAACGGTCGTTAAGCTCTTTGACGGCGCTGTTAAGTCTCACTATCTCTTCCTGTTTATTACTGAGGTCTCCTTGCTTATAAGCGAGGTCTACTTTAAGCTTCTCGATCTCTTCCTGCAACACGCTCATTTCTTTCGTAAAGTCCATTATGCGCAGCTCCAGTTCTTTGCCGGAAGCTACTTCGTTCTTAAGGCGCGCGTTCTCGTCGTCTATGCCGGCAAGAGACAGTACCTTAAGACGCAATTCTTCTTTGACCGCGAAAAGTTCCACTTTCTGTTTATCTATTTCCGTACCCAACTCACGGTTCTTGTCTTCTTTCGCTTTCAGTTCTTTTTTCAGGTACTCATTTCTAGATTCGGCTTCACTGGACATGGATAAAAAAGATTTCAGCATCGTGCTTTCAAAAAAAGGCACTATCCTTTGCCATCCCCTGACAGAGATGGTTTATAACCAGCAGAATATGTTCACCGAAATGGAGGCCCATAAGGCGGCAAACAAGAATTATGAAAATAATCTTGCGATAATGCATAAAGCAGTGGCCGGTGAGCGCGGCGACGGCACTATGACGATAAGGTCGGGAGAGCCCTTCTGGTATTCTCACCGCCCTATTTCCTCGACCGGATGGGCTTTAATAGTTAACTTTTTGCAGGATTCGGTTTCTACCAACGGCAGATTATTGAGAAGAGAAAGCATATTCATCGCGCTGGGCCTTATAGTTTTCTTCACTACGCTTGTCGCGCTTTTACTGGGACTTTACGACGCGCGAGAGCTAA
>JADFYD010000066.1 GCA_015233235.1 Candidatus Omnitrophota bacterium
CCAGTATCGGTATCGCAAGCGCAAGAATGAATACCCATGGATCGGCGAAACGCATGTTTGTTAAAGCTCCTGTATTAGTTCAGAGTTCAGAGTTCAGAGTTCTTTGTTTCCTCCACTGGTTTTGTGCGTTCGACAATCTCGTAGGCCCTTTTAAAATTCTCCATGGCTTCGTACTTATCGGGCATATAATCGGCGAATTTCACAAAATCGGACTGCGGAAAGAACTTTTTGAAAATGTTCTGAAGCTCAATATCGGAAAGCTCCACTTGTGTTTTAACGAACTCCAGGAATTCTTCCGTGGTCATTTTACCGGACCTGTAAGAAAACCTCATATCGATATACTTGCGTATGATGTCGGTAAGCGCGACATAATATTCCCCAAACTTGCCTACATCGGGCAATTCTTTCTTCCTGAGGTTGTCCAGCTCCTTGAACGCTATCTCCTGCGCTTTCATTTCATTTCTTAATTTCCGTTCGTAAAGATATTTCCTGACAGCGTAAGAACCGTAAATTAGGGCGAAACACCCGATAATCATGGCCAGAAGCGTAAACCAGAACTTACGCCCTTTCCCGGACCTTTTACCTTTTATGTCGTAAATATCCTTTTCTTTTCCGGTCAGCAAACTGTGTATTTGAAGCACTATGGGTTCTGTTTTTTTGATTTTCCATTCAGCGTCGCCCTTACGCCTGTATTGTATTTCCATGGAAGGTATGATCTCTGTACCCGTCGTGTAAACTCCCACCAAATATCTTCTCCCTATGATCCTTCTGAAAAATATGAACCCGCTTTTGATATCTTCCGATCTCAAAAGTGTGCACTCGGGGCTAACCTTGATCTTTTCTGGAAAAAACGCGGTTACGCCTTTTTCGTCAAGCACAAGGTCTAAATTTATCTTGTCGCTAAAATAGATCTTGTCCTTGCCGGATTTGAACGACAACTTAATGTCCTCCGCGAAACGGAAAGTATGAGAGGCGAAAATTATTAGTATTACCGGTAAGAATCTTTTCATATCCGTCTTCTGCGTTTTTCGCGCACCTTAAAAAATTTTATCAGCGGTTCCACATACGACTTGTCGGTATAAAGATCGATATTGTCGACACTCGCGGACTGAAAATATTTTTGGCGGCCGAGAATAAAACTTTTGGCTCTCTCCTCGTAAATATTTCTTATTCGCCTGGAGTTTGTGTTGACGGTCGTAAAGTCCCCGCGCTCGGCGTCATGCACGTACACGATCCCGGCGCGCGGCAGACTAAGCTCGGACGGGTCGGTCACGGAGATCGCGACAAGATCATGCCGCCGGTTGGCTGTTTTAAGGAGATCCTTAAAATCCGGCGCCATAAAATCAGAGATCAAAAAAACGATGGCCCGTCGTTTGGTAACAAGGTTAAAATGTTCCAGCACCTTATTGATATCGGTCCCGTTACCCTCGGGTTTGCTGTAAAGAGCTTCCCGTACTATTTGCATTACATGTTTGATACCTTTTCGCGGCGGTATGTATTTTTCGACCCTGTCGGTAAAAGTTATCATGCCGACCTTGTCGTTATTGCTGATAGCTGAAAAAGCAAGCGTCGAACAAACTTCCGCGGCAAGGGTGTTTTTTGTCATGTTCCTGGTGCCGAACTTCGTCGACATCGAAACATCGAGAATAAAGATCACAGTGAGCTCTCTTTCCTCCACAAACTTTTTCATGAAAGGTCTTCCCATCCGGGCGGTAACGTTCCAATCAATGGAACGTATCTCATCACCGGGAAGGTACTCGCGGACTTCGTCGAACTCCAACCCGGAACCTTTAAAAACGCTTTGGTAATGCCCAGAGAACACTTCCATCACGTCTTTCGAAGTGGTGATCTGTATCTTCCGCAGTTTTTTGATGATGTCTTTTGGTATCATGCTCGTTGCGACCGCCTGTATAAAATTTTAAACATTCGCTAAAAGCGGCTTTAAGGGCACATTCTGCGCGCGTCGGTTGGCGCCGAGTCCATTATTATCAAGCAGGAGTAGCGTAACGCTGTAGCATATGTTAATTAAGGCCTCGGCGCCAACTCTTCCGTGCTCGAACATGCCCTTAAAGCCGCTTCAACGTAAATGTGCTTACGGTACAGGAATTTCATCAAAGATCTTCTTCAAGATCCCGTCCGACGTCATGCCCTCGGCTTCGGCCTCGTAACTAGGGATAACACGATGCCTAAGGATGTCAAAACCTATGGATTTAATATCCTGAGGAGTGACATACCCGCGTCTTTTGGTGAAAGCGTAGGCTCGCGCCGCGACAGCCAAATTGATCGTCGCGCGCGGTGAAGCGCCATACTCGATCATATCGGCCAGTGCCGAGAGGCCCGCTTTTTCAGGCTCCCGCGTGGCAAATACGATATCGAGTATGTACTTTTCGATCTTTTCATCCATGTAAATATCATTCACGACCTTTCTCGCCTTTAATATCTTATCGGGAGAAACGACCGGCGAAATAGAGAGATCCGCGTCGGTAACACCCATGCGCTTCAATATTTGGTGTTCTTCCGGCCTTGTAGGATAACTTATGTTGATCTTGAGCATAAAACGGTCGACCTGCGCTTCCGGGAGCGCATAAGTTCCTTCCTGTTCGATCGGGTTCTCCGTAGCGAGAACAAGAAAAGGCTCGTCCAGTTTGTAAGTTTTGTCGCCGATCGTGACCTGTCTCTCCTGCATGGCCTCAAGCAGGGCGCTCTGCACTTTCGCCGGGGCGCGGTTTATTTCGTCGGCAAGTATGATGTTCGCGAATATCGGTCCTTTTTTGATAACGAAAGTACCTTCTTTGGGATTAAATATCATTGTACCAATGAGGTCCGCGGGCAAAAGATCCGGCGTGAATTGCAGTCTTTGGAAACTCGTGTTGATCGCGGCCGCCAATACTTTTACGGACAAAGTTTTAGCCAGGCCCGGTACGCCTTCGATCAATACATGGCCGTTCGCCAGAAGTCCTACAATAAGCCTCTCCACGAGGTAAGTCTGCCCAACTATAACTTTGCGCATCTCCGCCATAAGCACCTCGATAAAGGCGCTCTCTTTCTCGATCCTCTCATTTATCGCATTAATGTCAACAGCCATCTCGCCCTCCATTTTAGTCGTTAGTCGTTAGTCGTTGGTCGTTAGTCGTTGGTCGCAACCGAAAGAACATGCGCATTGCCTAATTAAACTAACGACTAACGACGAGCGACTAATATGTCTTCCCTTCCAATTTCTTCCACTCTTTCAAAAGCGCGATACATTCCCCCCGCATGAATCCGCTTTCTACAACGAGCGGCGACCTGCCCAGGGTCTTCATTCTTTTCGCTGAAATAGCCAGCTCGTTAAACCCGAGTTTACGCACATCCTGTATCTTCGTGCCGAACACCAATTTATCGATCCTCGCCCAATGTATCGCCGAAAAGCACATAGGACAAGGCTCGGTCGTGGAATATATAGTACACCCTGAAAGAACATAATTTTTCAACTTTCGCGAAACCGCCGAGATAGCATTCATCTCGGCATGTTTAGTGGGATCATTGCCCTTGAGTACGGTATTGTGACATTTTCCAATAATTTTCCCGTCCTTAACTATAACCGCGCCAAATGGCCCGCCCTCCCCCTTCCTTATCCCCCGGTACGCTTCGTCTATCGCCGCTTGCATGTATTTTTCGCTCATATCACTCCAGTCGATTTTCACACTAATGACTAACGACTAACGACCAACGACTATTTCTCGTCTCTAAGATCATACGGGGTGATGATGCCGTACTTCCTACTCAACTCTTTGATCTCGCTTATTGTCGAAAGCCTGTCGCCTATCCCGAGCGTCTCCTGGCTGATAAGGTGGTATATTTTGGAGAACGCCCACTCTTTTTTGATGTCTGGACCGCCAATTTCGGCTTTGATCAAAGATTTTTTAAAAATAAGCTCTTTGGTCCTGCCGCTAATTTCTCCGAGCAGCTGCATGGAGAACTGGTCTTCGTCTTTGAACCGGCCGTAGATCACAAGGTCCCGACCGTAAAAAAAGTCCGGCAAATATTTTGGATATACTTCCTCTTCCGGTATGTTCACAAGGTGATACCTTACGTTCAGCAGCAACGGCTCTTTTACCTGCTTCGTGAACACCATGAATTCTTCTTTCATCCGTGTTACTCTGTCCGCGAACTGGCTCCACCCGCGGTTCTGGTAAGCGATGAAATCGAGGAGATACCTGTTCACCCTGTCACCGCCGGAAAAACAGAATATGGGTTTACGCATATTGTTGGCACGCGTAAGCTCCTTGATTATTTTTCTGGAATCGACTACACCTTTAGTCGGCCGCCCGTCCGATAGAAGAACGATATACGAAGGCGACATGCCCATGGGCGTGTTGATCACATCCGCAAGGGCCTTATCGACATCCGTCTCTTCCACAGCCTCAAGTTTTCTGATAAAGACTTCCGCGGCCAGAAGATTTTTGGTGGTCGTGGTGACTGACCGCTCGCTGAATTTAATGAGGTTACCCCTAAAAGCCACGACATTGAACTTATCGTAGCGGTTCAATTCCCAGAGCGCGTCAATAAGCGCCGGTTTTATGTAATTCAATTTTTCGTTGGTGATACTTTTGGACGAGTCGAGAAGGAACACAACCTCTTTCGGTATCGGAACGGGCAGATATTTTTTCTTTATGGAAACCACGACTTTAAAGAATTTCTCACCCGTTTCACTTTCAACATACCGGTAGACTTTAACAAGCAAATACGGAGTAATATCTTCATAATTCCCTACACGCCCGCCGCCTCCGGCGCCGGAGCCCGCCGCACCGCCGCCCGTGCCGCCGGCGCCGCCTGCCGGTCCCCCATCGGCACCGCCGTATTCTCCGCCCTCGAACACTTTACGCTGTACTGACTTTAAAACTCCGGTAGACGGTACGATCCACTTGAATCCCTTTTTCTCCATATTTATATCCATTATGTCTTTCTCGGGACCCGACACCCCGGCGACCTGCAGCACCTGCCCGTTGATATCACCTTTGAGTAAAGATCTGCTCTCGGGGCTCGCCTCTTTTTTAAGCGTGTCTTCCTCGTTCTTAATGCTCGCGGCGGAGGGAAGCTCTTTATCGAACACACCCGAGTCTTGTATTTTTTCTTCCTTTATTTTGTTGATCTTCTTTTCTATAAGCACATTTTCGCTGGATTCGTCCGGCATAAGCATTTCATTGAGCGAGTCTTTTCCCAGGGATTTAGCCGGCGACTCGAACTTATAGTAAGATGGTATTCGACTGACAATTCCTTTTGGGGTGCGCCCGCCCCCGTTCCCAACCCCGGTCCCTCGCCTGCTTTTATGCCTTCGATCCTGAAAAGCTCGCGTGCGCCTTCGGTCATTTTGCCTTCGCCCAGAAAAGAAACAAACGTCGATCCCGCGAAAAAAATAATATGAAGGACCACCGACGCGGACAGCGCAAAAATAAAGGCCCTGTTATTTTTTTCCATTTAAATCCCCCATTTCCTGTTTCGCCCTGGCGGCGTACTCCGACTCGGGAAATTTACTTAAAAGTTCGCCCCATGCCTCTTCCGCATTTTTAGTAAGGTCCGCCGCTTTAAAAGCTTCACCGGCCATGTATAACGCTTCGGCGGCGAGCGTCTTGTCGTCGTAAAGTATCGCGACCATCATAAAAGTTTTCGCGGCGTCCTCATAATTGTTCAAGAGCATGTTCACTTTCGCCATATCAAGCCGGGCGTAGGCCCCGACATAATTGTCGCTGTGTTTTTCAAGCGCCTTTTCAAAAGAATCGACGGCCTCCTTGTATTTTTTCTTTCCGGCATAAGCCCGGCCCAAAGACAAATACGACTTTTCGTAATAAGGCGCCGAGATGTTTTTCAGAATAGCATCTTTGAATAGCGTGATCGCTTTTTCGGTCTCCCCTAAACACCTGTAATTCTCAGCCGTAAGATAAATGGCCCTATCACTCGGAGTATCGTTTGGAAATTTATACTTAAGCGCCGCAAGCATGTCCAGAGATCTTTTATTCTCGTTATTTTCACAAAAATATTCCGCGGCCCATACATAGACGCCTTGCGGCAGAAGATAATCGGGATTCCCGGATATCAGAGCGAAATATTCCCCGGCCGCTTCCTTGTTCCTGTTCATTTGAAAATAGGAATACGCCGCGCCTTCCCTGCCCTGGTCATAGTACTTATTTTTACCGTCTTTTTCTATTTTCCCGAAGGTTCGCACGGCCTCATCCCATTTGCCGAGTTCCCTGTAGCCGTAGCCCTGCCAGTAGAGCACGGCGTTCTTTCCTTTCGAATCCGGGAATTCTTTCAGAAAATCGCCGTAGGCCCCGACAAGCTTCTCATAATTCTTTGTCTCGAGGTAGATATTGCCAAGCTGGTACAGAACATTCTCCCGCAAAGGATGTGACGGGTATTTTGAGAGGAACGACAGGTATACGTTCTCCGCTTCTTTGTAATTTCCGGTTTTAAGATAGTTCTGTCCTATTTTCAGGAGCACCTCGGCGCTTTTGGCGTCTTCCGGATATTTGCTCAAATAATCGGTATAATATTTCGAAGCTTTATCCACAAAATTGTACATGTCGTACATACGGCCCAGTTCGAAAAGCGCTTCCTTGTAATATTCATCGTTCTTATCGAATTCTTTCAGGATCTCTTCCAGCGTCTTTACGGCGTCTTCTTTCTTTTTAAGTTTGTCAAATATTTTGGCCTTTAGATAAAGCGCCTCGGCGGACCTCTGGTTGACTTCTTTCAGGAACGCTTCCACCTCATCCAGGGCTTTTTGAACGTCTTCGGTCTTATAAAGCGCCCAGGCTGCGTTGAGGACGGCCTTTTTACCGTAATTGGTATCCTTATAGTCCTTTTCGAGTTTCTTGAACGTATCCGCCGCGTCGTTGAATTTCTCGCTGCTTAAAAGACTGTTGCCTATGATAAAAAGAAGCCGGCTCTGCACCTCGGGGTCGCTGATCTTGTCCTTGTAAGCGTTGTAGATCTCCAGTATTTCTTTAAATTTTCCGTCGTTATAAAGCGATGAGAATAGTCCTATCACGGCGTCGTCGGTCACGGAAGGTCCAGACGCTATTTTCACGGCTTCACGGTAAAACTCATAAGCCTGTTTGTATCTCGTTTGCACATAATTGGCGTCGGCCGAAGCCAAAAGCGCGTGCGTCTTGAGTTCACCGTCTGTCGCCATAGCAATTACCTTGGCATAAAGGTCGAGGGCCTTGTCATACTCCCCTTTTTTGACGTATATGTCCCCAAGGTTCGCGTACGCGAATGAGGAATAAACAGTGGACGCGAAATCGTTCACCACCTTGTCAAGGATCTTAACGGCAGCGTCGTAATCGCCCCTTTTAAAATAACCCTGTCCCAGGTAATACATGGCACCGGCTGTGATATCGGCTTTAGTTTTCAGTTTCGTCAGTTCCGACAATACCTCTTCCGATTTTTTATAGTCTTCCAGGATCAGGAATATCTGGCCCTCCCTGAGTTTCGCGTTATAAAAATACTGCCCATCCGGGAACATCCCCTTGTAAGTGCC
The DNA here is from genome assembly GCA_015233235.1 of Candidatus Omnitrophota bacterium. Taxonomy (GTDB): domain Bacteria; phylum Omnitrophota; class Gorgyraeia; order Tantalellales; family Tantalellaceae; genus JADFYD01. The sequence goes on from JADFYD010000066.1 coordinate 7,520, forward strand.
GTACCAGAGGAGGGCGCTCGAATAGCTTTTACCGAGGAAAAAACTTTCGGCTATGCGGTAATACGCGAGCTCCCTGAAAGTCGAGACAGGATATTTCTTCACGAATTTCTGATATTCTTCCGCAGCCATGTCGTACATACCGCGCGAAAACAAACCGCCCGCGAAATCGAACTCTTCGGATTCGTTCCTGTTCGTGTTTACCGCCGCGGGAGTCTGCACGGCCGGAGTTTGGACGGGCGCATTCTGCGCCTGTTGTTGCTGCGCATCGGCCGGCGGCGCGATCCGGAACGTCTTTTGAGTATTTTGTGAAGTTTGCGAAGTCTGGGCCGCGCTTAGAAGCGGGAAGAGAACGCACGCGGCAACAAGTAAAAATGTGGGCCTATTAACTGACATAAGATAAGATCTTTGTTTTATTTTTTCTTCCCTTCCTCTATCGGCATGGTCATAAACGAAATGTTCCATATTTTGGCACCGGCGCAGAGGTCCAGGATCTTGATGATGAATTTGTGTTTTGTTTCCTGATCTCCCCTTATGATGATCGGCTGGTTCGGGTAGAGACCCGATATGCGATTAAGCATGGCTCCCAGTTCCTCATAAGAAAGCTCCCGCTGGTTGACCACGACCGAGCCGTCGCTCCTAACGTTCAAAATTATTTCTCCCGGGAGACGCACCATGTCGGTCGAATGTTTCGCATGCGGCACGGAAATATTCATTTCTGTTTCCATCTGGGAGTACACGAAC
>JADFYD010000067.1 GCA_015233235.1 Candidatus Omnitrophota bacterium
AATGCACGTAATAGGACATCGTGGCTACCGGCGCGTCATGATACCCAACGAGACTTTTCATCCGCGGAAGAAAATTTTCTTCTCCCGTATGGATGATAGTGTGTTCGCAATTGAGATCGTCTATCGTGGCGCGGATATTGCCGTACTCGTTATACCGCTCGTCTTTGTCGATTATTGAAAATGTCGCGACGTCATATTTGAAACATTTTGCCGCGATCGACGCGATCGCGGCGGAATCAACTCCGCCGCTCAGACAGAACGCCAACGGAACATCGGAACGCAGCCTTAACTTTATGCTCTTGAATAAAAGATATCTTATTTTCTCTATCGCCGCGGCCATGGACATATCTCTGGGCGCGAAGACCGGAGCCCAATATGTTGTCAGTTTCGGCGCGATATCCAGACCTATCAGCATATTTGCCGAACGCGGGAACTCCTCTATGCCGCTAAAAAAAGTTCCTTCGGTCTTGGCCAGGGATTTGTACCCATTAACGAGATATCTGCAGATATGCTTCCGGTTAATTTCAAAATTCACGCCGGAAAGAGCTTTTAAGAATTTTATCTCAGACGCGAAAAAAATACCGTCTGCTTCCCTGTAAATGTACAGGGGCTTTTCGCCGAACCTGTCCCTGGACAAAAAAAGTTCACGCTTTTTAATGTCATATATGGCGAAACTCCACATCCCCTCAAATCTATTCACACAGCTTTTCCCGTACTTCAAATACGCGCGGAGCAGAACTTCGGTATCCGACTCCGTCGCGAATACGATGCCTTCACTTTTAAGCTGATCCCTGATCTCCACATAATTATAGATCTCGCCGTTGAAAATGATACTGACCCCGTCAATCGACATCGGCTGGTCGGCTCTTTTATCGAGGTCAATAATGCTTAAGCGTGTGTGTAATAGATCGACATAAACTCCGCCGTTCTCAAAAGAGGACTGACCGTTGGCGTCAGGGCCTCTATTAGCCATTAACGCTAATGTCTTGACCTTATTTGATCTATTTACATGTTTACGACCGATATAACCGGCGATCCCGCACATTTTTCACCAGACTATCAGGGTTTTAAAAATATTCCGGAAGAATTAATTCACCTTTACTTACTGATCTCTTCAATATTTTGCCCAGTATTCCATTTTCTTCTCCCGGAGCCAGACCACCTCCCGGCCTTACCCAGGAGAGAACGTCCATAGTGATAACGCTTCCTTTATCAAGATCGTTCCCGGCGACAATGGACCTTCTCAAATTAACACCCGCGCCCTTTTCAACTTTCATTATTGTATAGGGATCTCCCATTGTTTCCGCGGCCAGTTTTATCCTTTCCACGAGGAACGCCAGATCTTTGGGGTCGGCGGATAGGCTATGATCCCGAAAAGAGGAATATTGCTTATCAACCGTAAAATGTTTTTCAACTATCCTCGCCCCCAGGCATACCGAGAGAACTGTCGCTTCGATACCTAAAGTGTGGTCGGAATAACCGACAGTGGTTTTAAACGTGTCTTTCAGTACTTTTATACGGCCCAGAACGGCATTTTTCATTTCCGTGGGATAATTCGCCACGCAATGCAGAAGCGCCATTTCCTGTTCAATTCCGGAGTTCTTCCAGATATTTTCGATAAAACTTTTTGTCAGACCTACCTGTTCGAGATCTGAAATACCGGTAGAAAGGATTATCGGTCTACCGGTATGAGCGACTAACTCCAGTAACGGAAAAAAATTATTGTCGCCGGAGGCGATCTTGAACGCGGGCACGATCCCGCTGAGAAAAGCGGCGCTTTCGAGATCGAACGGTGTCGATAAGAACATTATTTTTTCTTTTTCAGCGGCTTTGCTCAACCTTTCAAAATCATGAAAACTGAGCTGAAATCTGTTCAGCTGTTCGATACGGTCAGTATTTTTAACGCTGACGAGTTTTTCGGGTATTATGGTCTGGAATTTTACCGCGTCCGCGCCGGCTTTCGCCGCGAGACCTATCATTTTTTCAGCGAGGGCGAAACTACCCTCATGGTTATTGCCTATTTCGGCTATGACCAATACTTTTTTATCCGTATCAAATGGACCGATCCTCATCCCGCCCTCCCTGACTTTAAGAGTTCAAGCGTGGTTCCCGCGGCCGACGCGAGGATATCATAACGTTTAACCCCATCAAAAAGCGATGCGCCGGTGTCCTCGAACTCCGCTTTCGTTATCCACAGACACTTATCTTTTGCCGAGACGAGAATACCGCCTGAAGTTTTTTTATAGATCCTTCCGGGTTCGCCAAAATGCGGGGTCTCGCATCTTTTTGAGGCGATAAGGAGCACTTTGCGCCCTTTAAAAAACGTGAACGCGCACGGATACGGACGCGTCAGGGCGCGTAGCCGTTCATGCGCCTCATGCGCGGTGCGCATATCGAACAATATCAGCCCATCATCCGGAAAGCGCAGCGGATAATACGCGGCTTTCGAATTATCCTGAGGGACCATCTTATGCGTATTATTCGCTATCTTTTCAATTACCTCGACAAGCATTTTCGGGAATTGTTCGTTCGCTATTTTGTGCAGGTCAACTATCGTATCGTCCCCCGAGACGGCAAAAGTTCTCTCGGAAAGAATATCTCCCGTGTCTATCCCTTCATCGACCTTTATTATCGACAAAGTAAAACTGTCGGCATTTTCTATAAGCGCCCAGTTCATCGGGGAGGAGCCTCTCCGCCCGGAAAGTTTTCCGCCGTGCAGATTGACGGTCATTAAGCGCGGGATATCGATCGTCCCTTTTTTCATTATCTTTCCGTATGCCGCCATCACAAAAAGGTCCGCGCGCAATTTTTTCAGTTTTTCCCTGAAGGTGAACTCGTTCGGATCCGGTCCCACGACGCATTCCAGGCGATTCTTTGCCGCGAGATCGCGCACTACCCCTTCCGCTTTATCCGTAACGACAAGAAGGATATCGTGTTTTTTTTCACAGAGAGCGTTTAAACAGCCGAAAGCGCGCTCGCCGCTCCCAAAAAAGACTATTTTCATTTTTTTAAGAACTCCCTGTACCAGTTAATGTATTCCTCTATGCCCTTTTCCAGAGGATATTTCGGAGCGTAACCGATACTTTTTTTGGCCTTATCGATATTCAAGGTCCCGCGGTCCGGCGTCAATCCGTCTTTGGGCACATATTTAACTTTCAATTTGGGAAAATATTTTTTCATTATCCCTACCAGGTCCGATATGGCCCTGGATTCGCCGTATGTCAGGTTGAATATCCCGCCTTTGGCGGACTCGTTCCCGAGAACGTTCACGATGCCCGAAACAAGATCGTCAACATACGTGAAATCCAGTTTATCGTCTCCTTTGCCGTTAACAACGATCTCTTCATCTCTGAACGCGTTCTCAAGGAATATTTGAATGACTCTTCTACTGATACACCTGGGGCCATATAGCGCCGACGGTCTCACTATCGTGTAGGGCATCTCAAAAACCTGATTATAAGCTATCACTATTTTTTCCCCGGAATATTTCAACGCCCCGTATATGCCCAACGGATCGCATACCGTTTCCTCGGTCACTCCACCCGGCGGAAAATGCCCGTATACCATACTTGAAGAAAAATAAACAAAATGCTTGATCGTTGACTTAGAGGACCTTGTGTTATCAAGAGCGTTCTCAAGTGTTCTAAGACTGTGATCAAAAGTCGAATACGGATCCTTGTTGGACCTATCGGCATGCGCCACCGCGGCCAAATGCACCAGCGTATCGGCTTTTATGTCATCCATATATCGGGATAAAGCGTGGTAATCACGGGCATCCAAAACCATGAGCGGAATATGTTTTTCCTCTAAAAGATCCAGCCTCTCTTTAATGAACTTAAGATAAAGCTCTGATGAAGGATTTTTGGCCCTGTGCGACATCAGGTAACAGTAATTGTTCACGGATAAACTGTCGGCAATGAACACCTCGGCCCCGAATTCTTTCAATTTGAAAGCGAGGTTGTGACCTATGAACCCCGCGCCGCCGACAAGTAATATCTTTCTATTTGACAGATCATGCATGTTATTTAACCTCCGTTATTGCGGATCTTAAAGTGTGAAAGATGTATTCCATGTCTTCTTCGTTCAGATGAGGCCCCACCGGGAGCGCGATCGACCTGTAACTGATCTCGGAAGCGACCGGAAAACTATCCCTTTCATATTTGTATTTTTTTCGGTAATAGGTTAAAAGCGGCACCGGCCTCGGATAATAAATGCTGGCCCCGACGCCTTTATCTTTTAAATATCCCATAATAGCTTCTCTTTTGACTGCGATCCTTTCGTTCAAAATTACTGACATACAGTAATAACTGCTTTTGTAACCGTCACACGAACTTTGAAGCAATTTTATATCTTTTAGTTCTTTAAGACGCGACCCGAGGAACTTATAATTCGTTTCCCTCTTCGCGAGAAAACCGTCAATTCGTTTCAATTGTTCTATGCCCATAGCCGCTTCTAACTCGTTCATTCTGTAATTAAATCCGAGTATGGTAACATCATATACCCCGGCGACCTTCCTCTCGTTTACCGGAGTGTCCACACCAAATGCTTTTTGTTTTTCGATCGCGTGGGCTATTTTTTGGTCCTTTGTAATCAGCATACCGCCTTCGGCGGTCGTAATATGTTTCACCGGATAAAAAGAAAAACACCCGACATCACCGTGCAATCCAGCGTGTATCCCCTTATAGTATGTTCCCAGCGCGAGAGCGCAATCCTCTACAACAAAGAGTTTATGCGCCTTGGCGATAGCGTTCACGCTGTCCATATCTACCGGCATACCTAAATAGTGGACCACCGAAATAGCTTTTGTCTTTTTAGAGACTTTTTTTTCTATAAGGGATACGTCGATATTACCGGTCTTTTCACACGCGTCGACGAATACCGGTTTCGCTCCGCAGAGTTCCACGGCGTGCGCAGTGGCAACATGTGTTTCGGACGGAACGATCACTTCATCCCCCGGCCCGATATCCAGATAAAAATAAGCCAAATGCAAACCCGCCGTACAGGAAGCCACCGAAACGGCGTACGGCGCTTTTGTGTACGCCGCAAAATCCTTCTCGAATTGTTTGGCCTTGGGCCCGTGAACCAGCGTTGTGCCGTTCAACACATCCAGTACGGCATTTTTTTCTTCCTGCCCAATAATGGGTTTACCGAAAGGTATTTGCCTCATTTTCGCTCCTAAATGTATTCAACCTTTACCGCTTTTGAGGTATTCATGGATTCTTCTATGGCAAAACAAACCGACATTGTTTTAAACACATCGTCCTCTCCGACAGCCGCTTTTTCTCCGGTCAGTATGGCTTCGATAAAATCTTTCAACAGTTCTCCTTTGTGTACTCCCGGATAAGGAGCATCGATGGACCTGAATTGGACTTTTGGGTCCCTGGAAGTGAACAAACGCCCTTCGGATAGATCGTTCTCAAAGGTCACCTTAGTGCCGTAAACAGAGAGTCTGTGAAAATGCGGATAAACGCAGCTGTAATTCGAACCGACCTTGCCGATCGATCCGTTAGAGAACTTCAAAATACTTACGGCCACGTCGTTATATTTGTAGATCGTACCTTTTGAGGAGATATTGTTGCCGTATGCGCTGACTTCCGTGACGGTCTCTCCCGTGAGCCAGAGAATAAGGTCAATTATATGGACCGCCCCGCCGTACACTACGGAATAAAAATCTATTTTACCTCTCCAGCCTTCGGTGATCTTGTGGAGCCTGCCGTAGTTATAATCGCCCTCGACAAGATATATTTTCCCCAGTTCCCCGTTCTCTATTTTGTTCTTCAGCAATTGGAACCTGGGACATTTTCTGAGAATTAAATTCGAGGATATTCTTAATTCGGGTTTCTCTTTCAACGATCTTTTAATTTTCACGGCCTCTTCTTTGTACAAACATAAAGGCTTCTCGACGAACACGTGTTTACCGTTATCCAGGGCTTTCATTATCTGTTCATAGTGGTAATTATCGTAAGAGGCGATACATACGGCATCTATCCCGGCGTCTTCAAGGATCATATCCACCGTTCCGACGATCTTTAAGGAAGGATACTTTCCCCTGATGGAAGATATTTTCTCGGGAGAAAGGTCACAGACAGCGACAACTGTCGCGTTCGGGTGGGCCATACAGGCTTCCAGGTGCTGCTCACCTACTCCAAGTCCGATGATCCCCACTCTGAGTTTATTCATAGATCAGTTCTCCCCGCGCACCTTAAGAAAGATCCCGTAAATATCTTTCATGTGGTATTCGGTATGATCCCTGTCCATACGTCCGACTATCTTATTCAAGAGATCAAGATCGCTCCGATCATCCAACGAAAGTTTCATATTCGCGGCTTCGGGACAGATATCGTTATAAATAAAGAACTTCCTGCTGTCCGCCCCGTCATTTTCATAAAAGAACGACGTCACATGTTCGCGGTGCGAATCGCTCGTAAATAGAGGAAAAAATCTTTTGTAAAAATCCGTTCTGAGCACCTCGACGCTCATTCCCGACGGAAAAGTTCTTTCCTTCGTATTGCTTACAAGATCATATCCGTCTTCAAGCGCGATGCTTATCGCTTCATCCACGAGATCATGGTCCAAAAGAACATTATCGCCGCATATCCTTACAAAATAGTCAAACCTGAAATGCTCGGCGCATTCAAGTATCCTTTCGGCCACATTGCTTTTAGAACCTCTAAAGCACCTTATGTTATTAGCGACGCAAAAATCGGCTATCGGATCATCGTCTTTCTCGATAGAAGTGGCAACAACCGTCTTTTCGGCATTTTTGACCTGTTTAAGTCTCTCGACAATATACCTCAGGGCTTCTTTGCCGTTAATGCCGGCGAAAACTTTGCCGGGCAGTCTTTTTGAATTGTATCTGCAAAGAACCACAATCCCGACCTTCGCGGCGCGTTCAGATAACGCTTTCAACGGTATCTCTTTGTTATCAACTTTCTTTTTCATCGTGCAGCCAGCGGCGTCCTTTGTTGTATACCTTTCCGACAGTATTCTCCAATTCAGGAGAAACTACCCTTAAGAGTTCTTTTCCCAATATCCTGTATTGTTTTCCAACCTTCGCGGCTTTGATAATGCCCTTCTTAATAAGACGCATCATCGTGCTCTGGCTAACTTTAAGGAGTTCCTGGCTTTCTTCTCTTGTATACACGGCATCTTCGATTATCTTCATCATTTCCCCTTGAGTGGTATAGTTAATTCCGACCGTTATTCTACTAGAGAGATCCCGCATATGTCAATAGATCTTAATAAACGTCTTTTGATGTCAATTGTGTTCATTGGAAGTGCCAAACTTTGGTCTGAAACCCGACAAACCCATGACATTCATGGCCATTATCACACAAATCGCCATAAATGCCATTCTTGCCATGAGCATGATAATTCCCCACTTTATGGAAAAACCATGTATTATGTCAGGCAAACCGGGTATGCCGCTGAAAAAGTGCGGATCGATCGGCATGAATAGCCCAAAGGATGTAGCGGAGCTATTTAAATTGAAGATAAAAAGACACAAGATCTGGACCATATATAACCTCATTGAGATCATTTTGAGGCATACGGCCGCAATCAGCATAGGAATTACCCAGACAAAATAATGTACCGGGGTAAAAAGCAAAGTATATAAGAGCAAGATCGACGCGATCGATATTCGTAGTATCGCTTTATCATCGGAAGAATTCCTCAGTTTAAAACTGCCAAAAAGAAGCGCCAGGTAGAGGCCAACGAAAACCAGTTTTTCGACCATTGGCAGGATCATGCCAAGCGCGCCGCTATTTCCGGAAGCGCTTGGCGGAATTATCGATCCCAGCACTTCATATCCGCTGGAAAAAAAGAAAGGCAATAGAACTACCGCGAAAGGGATCGCCATCGCGGTTAAATTCACCAAAAGATCTTTCTTGCCGCGTGTTATGAACACCAAAAGCGGCAGCAGCATAAAAAGGCTGAATGTCTTAAAAAGAGCCGCCGCGCTCAACAATATGAAAGCCGGCCATATTTTGCGTTCTTTCATCAAAAGAAGGGCTAACATGGCGAGAGCGGCGGGAATGATATCGACCCCGCCCATCATGTAGATACCGTATAAGATCACCGGGTTCAGTGACCATAATTTTAACG
>JADFYD010000068.1 GCA_015233235.1 Candidatus Omnitrophota bacterium
TTCATCCGGTTTCGCGTCAATGGCTTTTTTATAAAGCGCCCGCGCGTCGTCTCGTATTGTTTTAGCGCGTTTAAAGCGCAGGAACCTGACAGGAAATATCTTATCGGCGAGTATTTCAAATACCGTCCTTGTTCCCTGTCCGAGTTTCAAGGCTATCTCGGCGTCCTTCCGCGCTTTCTTAAGATCGCCTTTTTCATTACGGACCTTATATGCTTCGGTCCTCAACACATAAGCGTCTTTTTCTATCAGGCCGATACCCCTGAACTTTTCACGGTTCTTTTTATCCAAAAGTTCCGACAGTATCTTTATACAACCCGTCAGGTCTCTGCCGCCTTTAGCATGTAGTATTTTGGCCTTAAGGAAAAGATACTCGGCGTTAGCGCCATCCAACACTATAGCCCCTTTGATATACGTCAGCGCTTCGTCGTATTTCTTCTCTTCAAAGAGCATGTCGGCAATATTTTTGAACATTTTCATCCGGTCTTCCGTGTTGTACTTTATGGAGTAAATTTCCGCGAGATATCCGCATGCCGACCTTTGAAAAATGCCTTTTTTATCTGAAAGCTTTTTAAACTCATCCATGGCCTTCGTATATCGCCCCTGTGCGTAATAGAGGCGCCCCAGGAGAAAATGCGCCTCCTCATTCTCGGCTTCTATGGCGAGCGCGTCACGGCATTTTAATATGGCGTTGTAATATCCATCCGACTGCGGATCGGAGGTCTCCGTCATGAGGCGTTTTGCCTCCTCGACAAACCCGGACGGGTCCAGTGCTTCAATCAAGCGCCCGACTGCCGCATCCCGTGTACCAAGAAATCCAGCCGCCTCCAGTTCTTTAGCAGCACTTTTAAGCTTATGCCAAGCGCCGCCGGAGTCGTGTTTCTTTTTAAGAGCTTCCATAAAAGCGGTAATGGTAAGAGCGAACTCCGGGCGTCTTTTATCGGCAGAGACCTTCTCCATCACCTTATATGCTGGCAGTCCTTTGATATCCTCAATTTTGAACTCCGCGCCGGTCTTAATGTCCTTGACGGCGCCTTTCTCGTAGAAAAGGTCTATTAAAGCGGCAAATAAAAGCGTACCCAGCGGGGTACCCGCGTTAACCAGGCATATTTCTGTCAGAAAACGGGCATATTCCTCATCAATACCTTTGAACGATTTCCGCGCCTCCGCCAATGCGGCTTTAAGATAGACATCGATCGGAACATGGACCACTCCTCCCTTGGTCCCGATAGCAAAAGACGAAGCTCCGTTTGGAATGACGAGAAGCTTTATTAGCGCGGGAGCGAAGTCGTCCCCCGTGTCAGCGACGACAAGTTTAATTTTAAAATCGTTAAGTCTGACTAAAAGTTTAGTTTTAGCGGCGATATCGACAACACCGGTAATGTAAGTCTCGCTTTCCGTTATGCCGTCCATTATCTTATCCCTTATAGACATGTCGCCTAGGTTGTAAAGATCCAGCAAAAGAGACATAGCCTTGTCTTTTACCCCGTCGGCAGACTGCCTTCTGTCACGGAGAACGCCAAAAAGCTGGTTAATAGCTGTAACTATATTCTCATGGACATAATCGGGCGATAACGTCTCGTCACGTTTTTTAGCGAATTTAGTTCTCTGGCTGTCTGTCTTTGTCCTTTTAGCTTCCGCGGCTTTTTTCTTTTCATTCGCCGCTCCCAGGGCGCGCTTTGCCGATTCGAACTCGGTCCTTTTAGCGATAATATTTTGTTTCAGTTTTTCTACATCAACTTCCTTAGGCACCGAACCCGTATCCATTTCGGCAAGTTCTGCGGTCCCCTGAACCCTGCCCCGCCCGTCCTCATCCACGCCAGGTACTTTATCCTTATCCCTGAATTGCGCGTTCAAGTTGGCGAGATCGCTTTTGATTTCATCCTCTTTCTGTTTCAGTTCCACTTCCAATCGTTTAAGATTCTCTTCGATCGCTGCTTTTTTGGCTTCGCTTTCGTTTATACCGTCCTTCCCCTCCTGTATAATTTTTATCTCTCCTTCGGATGATTTCACGGAAGTTTCGTACTCGTTAACTTTTTTCTGGTGTCCAAGAACTTTTCCGCCGGCGCCTTCGGCGAACTCAACGCGTTTTGCCGGGTCCATGTCGCTTAAGAGGATATTACGCACAGCCATGTCGCGAGATCTCGCCGCAAATCCTTCGGGTTTACACGAATAGCCTTCCATATCCTGCTCATGCCGTGCAATGATCGCATTCCTGGTGTCCTCATGGAACTTATCCCAGTTCTCGAATATCCATTTATCTCTGGCGATCCCCGCTTTCACCCGTAACGCATCATCTTCTAAAAGCCCGGAAAGATCCGCAGCGTTCTCTAAAGCCTCCCAGGCATACCGCGCGGCACGCTGCGCGAGAGGAAGGTCTTCGGATTCCTCAGAATACTCGTCAAAAAGCTTTTTAAACGCATCAGCGGACTTTCCATGTTCAGCCACGGCGCCGGCAATATCACCCTCTCCTGCGAGCGACTCGGCTATCACTCCTGATATAGCGGTCTCCCGCTCCTTAAATTTCAGCTGTGCCTCTTTGGCCCCATTCAGAATAGCCTTTTTTACTGCCAGGATCTTATCCCTGAGCGGAGCCAGAACAAGGTTATCTATATCAACGGAGACTGCCGCGACTCCTGACTTTGCCGCCAACTCATTGGCTTTGGTCAAAGTATCCCTGAATGAAATAACGGCTGCATGCAATTTTATCGCCAAATACTGTTTAAGTGGATTATCACTGTCTATGCCATCCAGAAAAGTATCCAGGCTTTTAACAATGTTCTTAAGATCGTCGGCGGAGGCTTGCATCATTCCCATTTCTTTCCGCATTTCGTCCTGTGTTATTTTTTCTCCAGGGATTTTTACAGTGCCTATCAATTTAACCAGTTCATCGGACAGTTTTTGGTATTTTTCATTCAACTCTGCGCCTTTTAACCCGGAAGCTTTGTAAGCGGTTATAAGCTTATTCATGATAGCGAGTTTCAGCCTTAAATTAAATCTGCCGTTCTCAAGAAGTTTTTCCCATAATTCGGCCGGGTAGGTTTTACCATCTGCCAAAAGGTCGTAAACGCATTTTTCAGCATAACTATCCCCGGATACCGCGTTATGGAATTCGTTAATAAGCTCCGCATATCGTCCGACTCTGGCGGCTAGAAGTCTTTTATCATGGATCAAGCTGATGCTTTCCAAACATCCGCTCATTATCAGATCCATGTCATGCCCATCCGTTAAATACAGTGTTACAGGAGGTTGTTCATCGGCAGGTCTATCTTTTTTTGCTTTGCGCCAGTGATATTCCCATCTAAGTTTGATCTCTTTATCGGCGGCATCCAACAATTCAAACAATAGCTCGGTCTCGCGCACAAGATCTCTATAGTCATTTGACAGCGGATCCATCCCGAATAAGTTGGCGACAACTTCTTTTACCTTATCTCTTGCGAATATGCGACACGTTTCAAGGTCAGTCCCACTCAGGAACCTTAATTTTAACGCAAGAAGATCCTTCACGGCTTTTCTTGTTATGATAGAGCCGGAGGTATCTTTCAGAATATTTACAAAAATGTCGGTCGAGCCGTCATTTCTAAAGTAAAAATCGAAAATTGACATGTTTTTAACAAGAAAATCCTTTAATGTGGAAGGAATGTTGTCATCTTTAAGGATACTTTCGGTAAAACTGATCCAAAACGCCTTTATGTTCAGACCTGACTCAATCTCTTTTTGATCGGTCTCTGTCATAGTGATCTTAGCCATTGAAAAGCCAACAATGTACGCCCACATAGCTTTTTGCGATGTTCTCAGGGCATTTGCCGGGGTCGTTATTGAGCCAAGGCCAAGATCCCCCAGAAATACGTTTATGGCAGCTACTTTTTTTGCTGGCGTATCCAGGGGTACTGCAGTGTTGCCTGTCCCGGCGTTGCCTTCAAACAACTGATACAATAATTTCTCAAACATGTCCCTGAATACGCGATGTGACAAGACACCGGAAAGCTCAGACGAGCCGGGACCCCACAAACATATAAACTCGATAAGTTCCTTAAATTCCGCCTGGATATTGCGGTCCGACACATCGCCGACGGCAGATACGTTAACGGATCTTTTCATGGATCCAAGCACGGAATAATAATCCGAGTATAACGGTAACAGTTTTTCTGTTATAAGTTTCGCCCTTATTTCTTGCCGCGAGCTTCTGATAAATGTTTGGCAATAGCCGATCAGCCCTTTTATTCTTTCGCTTTTTTCCCTTTTTTTAGTCTCATCTTTGCCTTTTATGTTCTGTGCGGATTCTTTCTCTATTGCCTCATCAATGAGAACCGTATTTTTATCGAAATACGCGTTGATTTTTCCAAGCAGCGCGTTGACCCTGTCTTTAGTCGATCTCACGCTTTCGTCCATATCCCCGCTAACGGGGTCCTTAGGCATAGCGTCGAGCCTTATCGTATATCCTTTAAGGACACCGGGCATTTTTTTCAGTTTAAAATGATTTACGGTTCGAACCCACCATTTTCCGTCTATCACCGCTTCGATCATGCCTAAAAGCTCGTTGATACGTTCCGCAGATATCTTAAGTGTTTCCCATTTCTCCTTATCAAACCTGTTCTTATCCGCGTCAGCCGGCATAGGTTTATGTAAGGTAGACTCCATGGCCTTAAGACATTCGCCAATGAACGGATCAATATCCTTGCGAGCACTGAACTTGGCGCTTTTCATATAATATCCGATAAAGATCACGCGTGTTTTCGCATCCAGTTTATCGAGGTTATTCCTGACTGCCTTTAGATACTTATTGTAGTGCCTGGTAAGAGTGACGTACCTGTGAATAAGCCGGGAAAGCGGCAGGATCGTCCAGGGTATCACGGTCATGATAAGGAAAAGCGCCTTATACCATTTTTTCCAGCCGAAATAAAAATATGAGTAAGGTTTAGCGCGCAATTCGTCCCATGCCATAAGAAGCTGGTATTCAAGAAGAGTTATTTCGGGTGGAGATTTTTCTTTTAACTCAACCGTGACGGTATTTTCTTTTATAAAATCTTCGGCTTGTCCTTTTATGTGCCCGACAAGTGTTTCTTCTGCCGGTTCGGCGGCGGGTAGCGCCGTCCCATCGATCGAAGAGCCCGGCGTCCCCTCTTCTATCTTCTTAACATCGTTCTTAGCGTCTTCCGTTTCTTTGGCGAAGGCTGCCGTGATCGTTTCCAACAATTTGGCATCATCCCTGAACGCGGCCACTCTGTCGCGCAAAGCAAGCCTGTCCGGTTCTCCTTCGGCCGGAACGGTCAACTTTTCGAAAAGAATGGTTTTTATTTCGTCTCTGAGCGACGGCAACTCTTCTCTTTCTTTTTTGGTGAGTTTAACAACGGCCTTTTCAACTGTGGGTTTCTTAAAGCCGCCACTGGCCATCGACGGCATGCCGAACGGTTCTTCTGCGCCTCGCGCGGGTTCTTCGGTCACTTTCTTTTCCTGTATACCGGATCTCGCGTGCAGCAGCAATAAAGCGGTCCTGTAGTGGTCGGCAAGAAGCACTAAATTTGCGGAGGACTCATCTTGTTTTTCAATATTATCGAGCGCGGAGTCAAGGAAACGTCGCGCTTTTTCAAGGTCTCCGTTCTCGGCCATAATAAGATGGGCCTTGATCATTTTTAGCGACGCGACGTAGCGCCCCCTGTCTTTTCCTTTGTAGGCAAATGTTCTTTTACGCATGTCAGCAAACACTGTGTTTGCCCATTTGAGCAGTGCCTTGCGTTCCGAATCATTTTTGGCCGTTTTTATGGCCGGGATGACGTGGTAAAGAAAAGCCAGCCTCATTATCTCATCGTTAAAAGGAGCTCCGTTTTCGGCCGCGAGGCCAAGCCCCTTGATCTTTTTCAATGACTCTTCGGCATTTTTGAATTTATCCTTATCCGCGGGTTTCTCTTCTTTTTTCTTTCCCGGCATATTCGGGAGACCCGGTATTCCTTCCATCCCGGACATTTCCGGTTTATTCTTTTCTTCCTCTTTCATAAAAGCGTCAAACGCTTTGAGCAGGTATCTGGCGGCGAACATTTCGTTCGCACCCTTTTTATTGCCACCGTAAAAAAGGCGTCTTTCCCGGTTAACAGCGATGACATTCTTAATAACGCGATACACTACATAACCAACGACAAACACGGCGATAGCGATACCGAAATACGCTATGCCTGTGCTCATAAAAGCGCCGTATGACATGAGCTTGGTCAACCACGCAGCCTTCATGACACCTGCCGACGCAGCATGAGTTGCCACTGTGCCGCTTGAAACCGAGTGGTATATCGCGGAGGTTATTTCGCCTAACATCCCCCAAACCTGCGCAAAAAGCTTCATGGCCGCGGAGAAAATAGCGGCGGATACAAACCCGTTTAATGTTTTGTTGTTGTTTAGTTTTTCAACAGGAGAACCTTTATAAACGGGTTTTATGGCAAGCTCAACAACAAGTAAAATACCCAGGCCAGTGGCCATCAAGGTTATGGCGCCTGAAAGAATAAAAGGCGACGCGACACCAAAGGTTGCGAGTACCGCTCCTAGAACACCTATAAAAACAGCATATTTCCATACCGGCATCTTCCATTCCAGGGGTTTAAGCCGGGTGTCTTCGGGCAAACGGTACCCGAACCATAAACTTTTCATCATGCCGGCAGGATCTTTTGCACTTTTATACACGTAAATTTTTTCTTTTGCGGTGTTTTTAAAGTTATCCGCCCGGATATTCCTGAAATATTTTTCAGCTCCGCGAACATCGTCCTTTTTTAGGCTAGCCTCCACCATTATCACAAGAAGATCGTCGGGTATTTCGGAGAGTTTTGTCGTGGGATGCGCCTTAAATATTAACGCACCCAGCGCAGCACCTATGACCGTGCCTACACCCACAATGATCAACATTTTAGCTAATAAAGCCAAAACGGCCAGAAATGAAAAAGCCACTAAAAGCGTTACAAGCGGTGCACTGACAATAGACGCCCCAATCACAAAGGCGGCATACGTTGTGACAACCCCGAACAAAACTCCGGCACCGGCACCGACTTTAGCTCCCAAGTTCTTACCCGGTCCCTCTTTAGATAGTTCTTCATATTTCATGTACTTTACGGTATTTTCTTCGTCCTTAAGCGCGGCATACGCACGCGCCAAGCCGTAGGCGATATTTTTAGTTAGCTTCCCGTCACCGGAATACGCGCGAGCGAGGTGAAACAATTTTACGGCTTTTTCGGCGCTGGCCTTCCTCACCTTTGGGTTGTTAGTTTTAATAAAACCCCTTCTTTCGTTCTCAGGTATATTTTTAATGATCCCGGGATTTGTGCGCGCATGAGCAGATAAAGCCTGTGCCATCCTAAAAAGCAGATCGTCCGCGGTAAGACCTTTTTTTATGGTCACATACTTAAGTAGGATCTGCAATGTTTTCGGTAGTTTGTAGTCCGGGAAAGTTCCGTCGGCTTTTCGTTCAATGCCGGCCAGAGGAGCGAAAAATTCCTTTAGATCAGCTTCGGTAAGAATTATTTTGCCTTTTTGATCAGACGCCGCCGGATCCTTGATCTTTTTGTATAGTTTGTCAGAATCAGGCATATAAGCCAAAATGACCAGATCTTTATCAAATTTTTCTTCAGGCGGCGGCGAGAGAAATTTCCTAAGTTTCATCTTTTTGAGAATTATCTCATTCGGAAGCGTCTCTCCGAAAAATACCGCGAATCCTCTTCTTAAGAACAGTAAGCCGATCCTAATACCCCCGAGAAAAGAGTTCTTCCTCATGTAATAGTTGCGCGCGCGTTCGAAACTTATTTCCCACTTTGTCTTGTCCGGGGCTATCATCTCACGCGGTAACTCTATCCCGGCGCCGCCAATACCCCTAAAAAACCGCGCTAATCCATCTACGGGGATCTCGTTATCCCCGATCTTAATATACCCGGCCCTGTCCGAGCTCACATCGGCCCGAAGGCCTTCCGCGGTCCTAAGGCCCATCAGTAAACGCACCAGCGGATCGCCTAACAAGGCCTCTTTGGCCGGTTCGGGCTTATCTTCTTGTTGTTGCTT
>JADFYD010000069.1 GCA_015233235.1 Candidatus Omnitrophota bacterium
TGCAGGAGATCTTATTGAAAAGAGGCGTTAAGACTCCGATGGAAATAGTCCCGACGGGGGTAGATCTCGCGCGTTTTTCAAAAGGCGACAGAATGAGTTTTCGCCGGCGGTATGAGATACCTTCAGATGCTTTAGTGATCGGGCACGCCGGTCGGCTGGCGCCGGAAAAGAATCTAAATTTTCTGGTAAATTGCATGGTAGAAGCGTTGAAAAAAAACGACAGGATCCATGCTCTTATCGTCGGGAAGGGGCCGGCCGAAAAAATTATCCAAGACTCTTTTTCCGGAGCGGGATTGGAAAAAAGACTGCATTTGAGCGGTGTATTACACTACCAGGACATGGTCGACGCTTACTACGCCATGGACCTTTTCGCGTTCGCGTCGCTCAGCGAAACTCAAGGAATAGTTCTCATTGAAGCTATGGCGGCGGGTGTTCCGGTGGTCGCGTTAGCCGCTCCGGGAGCGCGTGAGGTCGTGAAAGATTATCACAACGGGCGTTTATTGGAGAAGATGGACAGTCAAAGTTTTGTCGACGCTCTTATCTGGACATTGAATCGGACTCCCGAAGAACTGAAAACCATAAAACAGGTCATAAGAATGACGGCACAGAAATATTCGATCGATATTTCAGCGTCCCGAATGTTAAAGATCTATGAAGACACGAGATCCAGAAAAACTATTTCTGCGGGAAAAAAGAACAGTTCGCGTTATGTCTTTCTGTGGGGGTTAAGGGCGGAGTGGGATATTTACGGCAATTATGTGAAATCAGTGCTTACATCAATTTTTAAGGGAGGTTTCAATAAGACCGAATCCCCGGATCTCAGCGACACGACCGGCGAAATTGTAAAAACGGAGGCGGGAGATTCCGTTCCGGAGATCAAACCGGACCTTCATGTGATGACAGAGGACGGGAAACGCATCGCCTTTACCCATATTAAAAACGGGTTCGACAATGTAGTCATTATCGCGCATGGTTTTTATAATAATAAAGACACGTTCCTGTTCAAAAAGATGGCTGTGGCATTTGGCAAAGAGTACGATGTCATCATGTTCGATTTTCGGGGGCATGGCAAGAGCAGTGATGTGTTCACTTGGACGGCGCTGGAACATAAAGATCTCAGGTCGATAATCGCCTATGCTAAAGAAAATAAGTATTCAAAGATCGGCGTGATCGGATTTTCACTTGGCGCGGCGATCGCGCTCGTCGAAGCGAGTTCGCAAAAGACGATCGATAGTGTGATAGCCGTCAGTTCACCTGCGGACCTTGGGAAGATCAATTTTCATTTTTGGGAAAAAGATATGTGGCGGGACCTGATGCTCAATATGGGTATCAAGGGGCGGGGGAAAGGTGTCCGTCCAGGCAGCCTTTCTTTGCAAAAAATACAGCCGATCGACATTGTCAGTAAAATATCGCCTACTCCGGTGCTTTTTATCCATGGCGAAAAAGACTGGATAATCAAGCCTAGTCATAGTCAGCGTTTATTTGACGCGGCGCTCGAGCCCAAGTCCATTATGATCATTAAAGATGGTGGTCACGCGGAAAGGATATTCGATGTTTATCCGGAGCAATTCATGAAAATATGTCTGGACAGGTTCAGCGCGACTTTAATAGAGGAGAGGCAATGAACAATATAAAGGAAAATATTGAATTACTCAAAGAGATTGAAGAACGCAAAAAAACAGAACGGATAGCAGAAGATGCCCGCAACTACGCCGAAAGTATAATCAACACCGTGCGCGAGCCGTTGATCGCTTTGGACCAGGAGTTAAGGGTGGTTTCCGTCAGCCGTTCATTTTATGGTGTCTTCAAAGTAAAACCCGAGGAGACAGTGGGACAGCTTATTTATGATCTTGGCAATAAACAGTGGGATATCCCTAAATTAAGAGAGCTGCTGGAAACGATACTTCCCCAAAAGACGACTTTTGACAACTATGAGGTGGAGCATGATTTTGCCGTCATTGGCAGACGTATAATGCTTTTGAACGCCCGGCAGATCGAAAGAGTTCTTGGGAAAGAGCGTATAATATTGCTTGCTATAGAAGATATTACGGAGCGCAAAGAGAGAGAAAGCGGACTAAAAAAAGCCCATGAGGAGTTACAGGACCTTGCCGCCGAATTAAAACGGGCTACCCGGGCAAAATCCGAGTTTCTGGCCAATATGTCGCATGAACTCAGGACGCCGCTTAACTCCATTAATGGTTTTTCAGAGGTGCTATACGATGAGACCTTCGGACCGCTCAATGTGAAACAAAAAAAATATATCGATAATATTTTAACCAGCGGTAAGCATCTTCTGCTCTTGATAAATCAGATACTCGATATGGCAAAAGTTGAAGCGGGGAAAATGAAACTTGTGTTATCCATCTTGCACATGAAAGACCTGTTAAATGAGATCTCTCTTCTTGTCGCGGATATGGCCGGTAGAAAGAAACTTAAGGTATTGCTTGAGATAGCCGAAGATCTGCCGGATATCGAAGGGGATGAGCTCAAGGTGAAAGAAATACTCTATAATCTGCTTTCGAACGCGGTTAAATTTACTCCCGAGTTTGGCACGATCGGTCTCAGGGCGGAGGCGGCCGGTTCCGAGATAGAAATAGTGGTTTGGGATGCGGGTATCGGGATAGCGTCTGAAAACATGGGGAAAATATTTGAAGGTTTTTTTCGTGTCGATACCCCTTATTCACGTGTAACTGAGGGTACCGGACTCGGGTTACCGCTCTCTAAAAAGCTAGTTGAGCTGCACGGCGGCAAGTTTTTTGTGGCATCAGAGGGATTGAATAAGGGCACTGAGATCAGGTTCACTTTACCTATCGTATCCAGGAAGGTGGTGCAGAATGAAAAATAAAGTTCTAATTATCGATGACAATGAGAACAATCTATTGCTGGAAAAGGACCTTTTGGAGGTCGCCGGATTTCTGGTGTTCGAAGCGGAAAATGCCGCCATGGGTATCTTTCTGGCCAGAAAAGAAAAACCGGACGTCATAATCATGGATGTGCGGCTTCCGGATATGCGCGGTTCAGAGGCCGCGAGGATGCTGCGTAAAGACAAAGCGACGAGCGGTATTCCAATAGTTTTTGTGACCGCTTCCGTGATGGTGGAAGGCAGAGAAGAAATAAAGTCCATAACTAACAGTGGGTTCATAGGCAAGCCGATCAATACGCGCACTTTTGCCAATGAGATCAGGCAGTTCATTAAGTGAGAGCCTGCCGCGGTGTAATGCAAATTCAGAAGAGGACCGGAGAATGAAAGACAAACAGGTAATTTTAGCCGTAGATGACCAGGAGCAAAACATTGAACTTATCGAAGCGTTCCTCGCTCCGCAGGGCTATGAAATAGTCAAAGCGGATAGCGGCCTGGAAGCGTTACAAAAACTTTCTACCGGCAGAATCGACCTTGTTCTTCTGGACATAATGATGCCCGGCATGTCCGGATTGGAACTACTGGTGAAATTGCGCGCCGATGAAAAGGCGAGGCTTATCCCGGTGATAATGGTGACCGCTCTCAGGGAGACCGAAGATAAAGTAAAAGCTCTAGAGGCGGGATGCGATGATTTTATCTCCAAACCTTTTGATAAAGTCGAGCTTTTGGCAAGGGTTAAATCTATCCTCAAAATAAGCGACTATCGCCGGCAGTTAGAGGAAAAAGATAAATTCAAGGCGGTGGTTGATAAAATAAGCGATGGTATCGCTGTATGCAACCCGGAGTATCTGATAAAAGATTGCAACGCGGCGCTTTTAAAATATTTGAATATTACCGATCCGTCGAATGTCAACCTGGTAGAAACACTGTTCAAAGATCATTCCGTTTCTATCAACAAAGAAGATCTTATGAGCCTGGCGATAACGCATAAAACATTTGATGTTGTGCGCGGATCTTCTGGAACGGACGAAGCATTGTATTTAGAGACAAATTTGGACATGATTAAAAATCCCGGCGGAGAGTTGTTAAGCGTTGTTTTTATTCTGCGCGATGTTACCGCGGCGCGCAAGGAGGAACTCGTTAGGCGGGACGTTGTAGCCCTTATTTCGCATAAGTTGAGCATGCCGCTCGGGGTGATCAACGGGAATATAACACTACTTAGCGGCGGAACATATGGACCGCTGAATGGAGAACAAAAAAAAACCGTCGATGGGGTTTCTAAACAACTTTCTCTGCTCATATCGATGGTCGAGGAGCTGCTAGGGTTCTCTATAGTTCGTTAAGACGGAAGGGCATAATGGATACGCCTTATCCAGGCAAAACCGGAAAAAGGGGATTTATGAAAAAGACGATAGTACTAGGAGGTTTTTTGTCAATTATGATCGCGGGGACAGCATGGTGCTCGGTGTCGCCGATCCATTTTGATTTTGAGAGCGATACCGGCGGATGGGCCATCCCCGACTGGTCCCTTGACCAGAAGGATTCCGTCGGTAAAAGTGTATCGATAAGCGGAGATAAATTTTCAAGCGGAGCCTCATCTCTTAAACTTACCTGTGATTTCCCGGGCGATTACTGGGCTTCGGCGACTGTCGAGTACGCAAAAGGCCTGGACCTCAGGGGTTATAAAAGTATATCCGCGGATGTGTATCTTCCAAAAGGCGTGCCGGATGATCTCTTAGCGGTAAAGATCATATTTACCACTAATGGTCTGGGACAGTGGATCGAAATGCGTGACGCTTTGCCCCTTAAACCCGGCAAGTGGGTCACCGTCAAAGCGCCGCTCGAGGCGACACCGGGCGGTGAATTGGAACACTGGAGATGCCGCTCTAACGAACGATGTATCATAGCGCAACTCGATAAAATAATAAGGGTCGCTATCAGGATCGAATATAATGTGAACTCGGTGCACGCGGGCCCGCCGTACAAGGGCGATGTGTACATCGATAATGTACTGATAGAATAATACGAACGGAAACAAGACAAAGGAGAACGAAATGAAAAACTTTACCTTATTAGTGATCGCGGTTTTAGTGGCGGCGTTCGCGACCGCCGGCTGCAACGCATGGCATGGCGCGGGCACGGACATCAAGAATGCGGGTCGCAATATTGAGAATTCAGGGAAGTAGCGCTCGAAAAAAGTAGTTCAAAGTTCAGAGTCCAGAGTTCAAAGATTGCGTTGAACTTTGAAAAACGTATGACGTTTGCCCGGGTATGCATTTAGTATTACTGAGTTCGAACGTTCAAGCGGGCGGATCAAGACCGTTTTCTCCGGGACGCAAAAATCCCCGGCGTGGATTTTTGCTCCAACGCCGGCCGAGCTCTCCCAAGTTCGCCGGAAGTCAGACAAAGTTCGCGAACTTGGGATCCATGCCCGCTTCGGCCGGCGACGGCCCGTCGAAAACGATCTTGATCCACCCGCATTTTTATTTTCATATTTCTCATAAACGCTTCGCGTGATATACTTTTTCAGGTGTAACGAATAAGGAAGGATGGATTATTATGTCACAAAGAAAAGTATTTACCGGAAAATTATTTGATGTGTATGTAACACGTAAAGAACTTCCCAACGGGCATACCGGATATTGGGAGAGTATCGACCACCCGGGAGCCTCCGCGATAGTTCCTTTTTGCGGCGGGCGTATTCTTCTTATACGCCAGTACAGGGCGGTAGTGGGCGAATACATCTGGGAAATACCGGCGGGGGTACTTGAACCGGGAGAAACGCCGTATCAATGCGCAAAAAGAGAAATAATCGAGGAGACCGGTTACAGCGCGAAAAAACTTGTTCCCGTCGGCAAGATATACCCGGCGGCGGGATGCTCGAATGAAGTCATTCATATTTTTAAGGCCGAATGCGGCAAGCGCGGCAATGACAACAGGGAGGCCGGAGAAATAATAAAATTGAGGCATTTTACCGCGAAAGAAGTAAAGGCGCTTGTCAGGAACGGTAAGATCTATGACGCTAAAACGCTGTCGGCGTTCGCTTTGCTGGGCATCGCGTAAACATAATCAAATAATATCATTCCCTCCTTGCGATACTGACCCTATTAAGTTATATTTGTTACATGTCAAAACGTATTTTACACGATTTTATCGTTATTATTTTCTGCACAATGTTCTGTTCTCTTTCCGGTTGTTCGACCTCTCCGCGGATAATATCGACTTCTCAATGTATTGTGCCGGGGAAAGCGACAAAATCGAGTGCGTCCGTCTCTTCACCCGTGGAGCCGCTTCTGCCGGCAGCCGTGGCTGGGATGCAACAGAGCGAGATAAGGGACATCTTTCACAATAAAAAATATATCTACTGCATGGCGTGGAACGGGATCCCCGTTGGGTATGTAATCGCTAATTTCGGAGAAACTACCGAATATAAGGGTCGAAAAGTTTATGTGATCACTATAAGAACAGAATCCAATAAATTCCTTTCCAAAATTTATCGGGTAGAAGATACTTATACTTCCTATGTAGATGTTGAGACTTTGATCAGCCGCCGCTATGAAGCCGACCGGAAAGAGGGTAAGTACAGAAAACATCTTGTAGTGGAATACGACATGGACAAGCTTAAGGCCACCTACACGAATCTTATCGTCGGAAACTTTGTACTCGAGAGGGCTGACAAGAAGATGCCTTATAAACTTACGTTTTTCGCTCATATCCATGGTCATACCCACTTATCCTTATTGTTGCCGTTTTGCCACGTTGAGTATCGAATCCTACGCCATTTCTTCGGCCAGGACTTTCTCCAGCTTCGCGATGGCATCTTTCAGTTTCGGAAAAAGTTTCACGTTGATATTTATCCCCTTCCCCGTTGGAACCTTCTCCGTGCCCTGAGGCGGCTGCGTCCACACGCGAATATCGATCACGTCATTGCCCTGATATTCGGATAACCGCACTCTGATGTCCTGATATTTGTTTTTTTCAAATGAAGCTACGTCTTTTTCCATGTCTGCCATCCTCCTCGTGGGATAGAGAATATGAATATGACTTTGGTAAAGATATTCATCTATATAATACCCCTTACGGGTTAAAAATGCAAAAAAATATCGATAAAAGATTAATTGGCGGTCTCGTTGTGAATTATGTCATCCGACGCGGTGGGATTCCTGACAGTTTTGGCCTTTGCCCTCTTGTGTCTTTTCCTTTTCTGTTTACGGATCTTATTCCTTTCTTGTTCTTCCGGGGACATGTTACTAAATCTGATCTGCTCTATTTTTGACACCAGCATCCTGCGGGCAAAGAACCTGTTCATGGCCTGTGAGCGGGTCATGGAACACTTGACCTCAAGGCCGCTTGGGCCATGTTTCAGAAAAACGGTAGTCGAGGTTTTATTTACATGCTGCCCGCCGGGGCCGGGGGATCTAGTAAAACTTTCGGAAATATCCTTCTCAAACAAACCAAGCTTAAGCATAACTGCCTCAAGCTCGAAAATTTTCTTTTCGCTGACCGGAAATTTTATCATCGGAGGTTTATCGAATGTGCAAAAGCAGATTTTGTAATCCCTTAGCAAAAGGGGCACGGCATGCCGTGCCCCTACATAACAAAACAAACCATTAACAACAAACTATGAACCATGAACGACACTACAACGACAACACAGAATCCACGCTGCCGAAAACATTCTCTTCCACCAAATCATTTGAGGTATCGTGAGTCCACTTGCCATCAACCATAAACTTATATCTGTAACGACCTTTCTTTATATTGAAATGCGCCTGCCACTTTCCGTCGTCGATCTTTACAAGTTTGTTCGCGTCGCATTTTTTCCAGCCGTTAAAATCCCCGAGCACATAAACATCTCCCGCTTCCGGGGCAAAAAGGCTAAACTCCCTGAGCATCGTGTCTAAGAATCTGTTCTCAAGATTTACGATCTCGCTGGTAAGGTTGTAAAAGTCAAGCGCCGCGGTTGACTTCGGATCATGTTCAAAGATCGTGACCCCGAATTTCGCCGATTCTCTCAGTCTCACGCTCGCGCGCACCGCCGTCGAAAGCAGATGCTGTCCGAGTTTGTT